>CALVLF010000061.1 GCA_944336625.1 uncultured Clostridia bacterium | reverse complement strand
CAGATACGGATACAACCCGGCCCCTTTTCGCGCATCTGCGAAAGGGGGCCGGGTTCGCATATCTTTCAGTAAAATAAAAGGGGAAAGGCCCAAACCGCCCCTTTCTGAAGGCATCTGCCCCTCCGCTATGCGACCGGCCTTTTTCTGCATGCTCCATGGGCAGCTTCCCTTCCAAGATTGTTGATACACCATATGAGAAGCTGCAAGTCCACTATGCGCCCTTATTTTGCCGCAGGGGCCAGCTTGGAATAGCCGTTCCAGGCGAAAAGGGCTTCCTCCGCCGCATCGCCATAGACCTGCTCTACGTTGCAGATATATAGGTAATGATCGCCGGTTTCATGGTATTCTTTCAGGCTGCACTGAATGGCTACCCGGCTATGAAGGGGGATCTGGATATCGCTTCCTTCCACCTGGGCAAGTTCGACGCCGAACTTGGCAACCTTATCCGTATCCCGGCCCGTGGTGCTGCCGCAGCCCATAACGGCCTCGGCAATCGCAGCGCCGGGAATGGTGAGGATGGCCTTTCCGCTCTGGCGTACCCTTTCACCGGTGTAGGAGGTCTTTGCCATGGCGAAGGCGATCATATCCGGATTGAAGGAAAGATAGGTCCACCAGGATACGGTGGCCAGGTTGGGGCTGCCATCCGGCTTGTGGGTGCAAATCACGGTAACGGGGTTGGGGGAAGTGAGGCGGGAAGCCTGAGGTAGGCTCAGTTTTTTCATAAGATACTCCTTTCTAGTTGATGAGAGAGGCCGCTTTTTTATGAAATGGAACGGCCCAGGTCATAGGCTTGCTGCAGCTCCGGCTTTCCCTGGATATCGCCAATGTCGCCATTGCCGCCGGCCAGAACATGCCCCAGGTTTTTCCAGCGCAAATGCTCCAGCAGGTTGTCGTAATAACGCAGCACGTCGTCAAAACCGTTCCCTTCCGCTGCCATCAACAGGGCAGAGGCCCGGCCATGGCCCCGGAGCAGGTTTCCATCCCCTTCCTCCAGAGCGAAAAGGCGGTCGATTGCGGTGCGGATCTGGCCGTTCATGTTCCAGTAGTACAGAGGCGTGGCCAGGATGATTACATCACATTCTTTAACGGCCGGATAAATTTTATCCATATCGTCCTTCTGAACGCAGGGGCACTCCCGGCTGCTGTGGCCGCCGAAGCAGCCCATGCAGCCATGGATATTCATGCCGTCCAGAAAGAATTCCTGTACGGTATGGCCTGCGCTCTCAGCCCCCTGGGTGAAGAAATGGATAAGGGCTGCCGTATTCCCCGCTTTCCGGGGGCTGCCGTTCAATATTACGATTTTTTTGCCCATGAGAATTCTCTCCTCCATATTGATAATCTTATGTGCAAAGGAAAACCATAGTGGGCGTGTAAAAGAGATTGCGCTTCTGCATGGTATAATCAAAGTTTTTGCGCGGCTCATGCCGGTAGATCCCGTCAAAATATTCGTCTATGCGGGGGCCCATCTCCTGCGTCCATTTTCCATCAAATCGCCGGCCCAAATCCGAGGGGATTTTTGCCCTGCGGTTCGCTTCGAATGCCTTTCGAAGCGCGTCCATAGCCTGCGGCCCTGCAACATATATCTCCCAGGGCTGTGAATTCTCGCAGGAGGGGGAGCGGAAGGCAGCGCGCAGAACTTCTCGCAGCGTATCTTACGGTACGCGCTTGGGTAAAAACTCCGGCAGGAAAACCTTTCCTGAAGCGCCTGTTCTACGGTCATGGGCCGCACCTCTTCTTTGTTTAAGGAAATATCCGCAAATTTTACGGATCATAGCTTATCCGCCAGGGCGGCCGCCTGCTGGCATCCATCGGTTTTCTCAATATCGCCTGTATTCAACACGCCGGGAATCAGTACCTCGCCAATCATATGCCATTTGAGCAGCGCGGCGGAACGCTCCAGGGGAATCCGAACGCCATCGAAAACGGACATATCCTCCTCCTCGCAGCAGGCAATCAGGCCGCAGCCCTTTCCCGCTACATCCTTCCCGGCTACGCAGAAGGAATAAAGCTTATCGATTACTGCTTTGATCTGGGAAGGAATGGAATACCAGTATACCGGCATGGTAAATATGACGGCATCCGCCTCCAAAATAGCAGGTGCGATGGTATTAAAATCACCCTCGAAGGAGCAGGCTTTTCCCGTCTTATAGCAGGTTTCGCAAGCCCGGCATCCGCTTAAGTTCATTGCAGCAGCATCAAACCTGGTTACAATATGCCCCTTTTTCTCTGCGGCCTGGATAAAAGCGTTTGTCATAGCAAAGCTGTTGCCGCTTTTCCGGGGACTGCCGGTGATCACTGCGATTCTCTTACCCATATTTTATACCTCCTATAGCTGGGAATTGACTTCCTTGTGTTTCGATACTATAATCATAGCAAGCACAGCATAAAACACAAGTACGAACATAAAAGTGCGATACTTACAACTGCGTTAAATACTTACCTAAAGGAGAGCGTATCATGGGCCAAAGATGCATAGCCAACGAATGCCTCAGCACTACCGGCTTCAGCTATACCCTATCGCTGATCAACGGAAAATATAAAATGACGATTCTCTATACCCTGATGGAGTTCGGCGTTGTCCGATTTAACGAAATGAAAAAGTATATCGGGGAGATATCCTATAAAACCCTCAGCTCTACCTTAAAGGAGCTGGAGGCAGATCAGCTGATCCACCGGGAAGAATACCCCCAAATTCCCCCAAAGGTAGAATACAGCCTTACAGAGCGGGGAAAATCCCTAATTCCTATTTTGGATGGGATGTGTGAATGGGGGGATAAGAACCGGCTTTAAAAATGGGAGCGTTTTTTTCCAGGAATATAAACTGAACTTGCATATAGAAAATGAAATATATTTATGAGAATGTTTATATGTGTTTTTCGTCCGCGAAGCGCATAGGAACAAAAAAGAGGCGGTGCGTATTCTTTTTTTCAATAGAAAAACGGGAGCAGGAAGGGAGAAACCAGCAGCATCCGGGATGGGGCAGAGGTTGACGGTTTGTTTTGGCTCTAAGCTTGTGGTGGCAAAAGAATGTGCATTATTTTACCGATGGTTGCCAATATATGTTCCGTCAGGCATCGCTTTCCCCATGTATATCATATCCCTGCCCTGTACCCTGAAGCGAAAGAAATGGAAAAATGAATATAATATAAATTATGACAAGGAAATAACGTATTTTAATACACAAAAACAGCGGCTGTACGCTGCTTTTTTTATGGGAACTCGCCTTGCTATTAGCAAGGCTTAGTACAGATTTTTTGTAAGGTCAAATTGCAAGATCGGCTAAATTTAGCGGAATTTTTACAGCTATATGGATATTTTTACTTGCTTATTCTGTAGGAGAACGTTATAATGTTTACTGGAACTTATGCGTTCATAATAATTTACGGGGGGTGGTTACCATTTCTGCTACCACGATTCAAATCATCTCTGTTTTGATCTCCATCCTGGCATTTGCATATGCCGCATGGCTGTTCATGTGGGTCAAACGCCAACCATCCAGCAATGCTAGGATCGAGCAGGTCGGCGCGCTCATCCGCGATGGCGCCCGTACCTTCCTGCGCAAAGAGTATTTGGTTTTGCTGCGCTTTGCCATCGTTGCCGGTATCTTCATCTTCATCTTCCTGCCCAGCCCCATCTGGAATGGAAACATCGGCGCGAACCTTATTATGGTGATCGCCTATTTTGCCGGTACCATCTTCTCCGCCATCGCCGGCAAGATCGGCATCGAAGTTGCTACGATCGCCAACATCAAGTCTGCTGAGGCAGCCAAGAAAGGCATTAAGCTTTCCTTTATGGCCGGTTTTCGTGGTGGCGCCGTCATGGGCATGGCCGTTGTGGGCGCCAGCCTCATGGGCGTTGCTCTGGTTTACCTCCTCACCCAGGACGGCACGGCTCTGTTGGGCTTTAGCTTCGGCGCCAGCTCCTTGGCCCTCTTCGCTAAGGCAGGCGGCGGCATTTTCACCAAAACGGCGGATATCAGCGCCGACCTTACCGGTAAGGTAGAGCTGGGCATCCCGGAGGATGACCCCCGCAACCCTGCTGTTATCGCCGATAACGTGGGCGATAACGTGGGCGACGTAGCCGGCATGGGTGCTGACCTCTTCGATTCCAACGTTGCGTCCATGGCTGCTGCGCTGGTTATGGCCAGTGCGCTGGATAAGACTGTGGGCGGCACTACTTACGTGGGCATGGTGTTCTGCTATGCAGCTCTGGGCCTGCTTGCCTCCATCATCGGCGTCATGTGCGCTAGGATCGGCAAAAACGGCAATCCCACCAACGCCCTGAACTCCAGTACCTATATTACGACTGCTATCTACACCGTCCTGACCGCCATCGCCACCGCGGTTCTGGGCTATGAATGGCGCATTTGGGGCGCCTGCATTGTGGGCCTGCTGGTTGGCGTGGTCATTGGCATTGCAACGGACTACTTTACCGATGATTCCAAAAAGCCGGTACATTTTGTAGCGCATGCTTCCAAGTCCGGCCCGGCTTTCACGATCCTTTCCGGCATGTCCTATGGCCTGCTCAGCGTGCTGCCTGCCATGATTGGCATTGGCATTTCCGCCCTGGCTGCTTATAAACTTTGCGAGCCTATCAATCCCGCGCTTTCTACGGATTTTGCCATGTTCGGCATCTCCATGGCTGCGGTAGGCATGCTCTCCATCGTGGGCATGATCATTTCCAACGACGCCTATGGCCCCATTGTGGATAATGCCCGCGGCCTTGCCGAGATGGGCAACCTGGGCGACGAAGTGCTGGAGATCACCGACCAACTGGATTCCGCCGGAAATACAGTAAAAGCCGTTACCAAGGGCTTCTCAATCGCAGCGGCGGGCCTGACGGTTATTGCTCTGCTGGGCGCCTTCATGAGCGAAGTCAATACCGCAGCGGCGGAGATGGGCGTTGCAGGGCTGACGGGCTTTGATATTCTGAATCCCATGGTCTTTTTCGGCCTGCTGGTAGGCGCTGCCATTCCTGCCGTGTTCTCCGCCATGCTGATGTTGGGGGTTGATCGCAATGCCCAGCGCATGGTTGCGGAAATCCATCGCCAGTTCAATGAGATCGTGGGCCTGCGGGAAGGCAAGGCGGATCCTGAATATAACAAGTGCATCGATATCGCTACTGCCGGCGCCATTCGCGAGCTGGTTCCGGCGGGCCTGGTCGCTATCATCGCTACCCTGTGCGTAGGCTTTATCGGCGGCGTGCAGGCAATTGGTGGCTTCCTGACCGGCAATATTGTAAGCGGCCTGCTGCTGGCCTTGCTGATGTCCAACGCTGGCGGTTTGTGGGACAACGCCAAGAAGTATGTGGAAAGCGGCCATGAGGGCGGTAAGAACTCCGAAGCCCATAAGGCTGCCGTAGTTGGTGACACCGTAGGCGATCCTTTCAAGGATACAGCCGGTCCCTCCCTGAATACGCAGATCACCGTGGTTTCCCTGGTAGCTTCTCTAATGTCTACGCTGTTCCTGGCCTTCTCCATCTTCTAAACCGAAACGAGCAAGCGGCCGGCATACTGCCGGCCGCTTTTTTTGTATGCCGAAAGCCACTCACAAAGCGAGCGGTTTTCGGCATGCAAAAAGCCAAAGTACTTTCTGTGCTTTGGCTTTATTATGCTAGGCGGTAGAGGCAGGTTTAAAAGGAGGAGACAACCGCGTTGGCCGCATGCGCCCCGGCGCTGCCCTGGCTATGAAGGAGCG
>CALVLF010000060.1 GCA_944336625.1 uncultured Clostridia bacterium | reverse complement strand
CAGATACGGATACAACCCGGCCCCTTTTCGCGCATCTGCGAAAGGGGGCCGGGTTCGCATATCTTTCAGTAAAATAAAAGGGGAAAGGCCCAAACCGCCCCTTTCTGAAGGCATCTGCCCCTCCGCTTTGCGGCCGGCATTTTCGCATACAACGCAGCCGGCGCTTTTTGCGCGAACGGGAGGTCTCTGCTGGGCCCTCAGTTGCCCACGATATCCTCCCGCAGGGAAGCGAGGCGGGCTTTCGCCAGGGCCAGCAGGGGACGGTATTGCGGCGCAGGATGGGCCAGGATATCCTGGGCAGCAGCCTGGGCTTCTTCTAGAAGCTCTAGATCCATAGCCAGGTGGGCCGCCTCGAATTCCGAAAGGCCGTGCTGCCGCTTGCCCAGAAACTCCCCAGGGCCCCGCATGGCCAGATCCGCCTCTGCAATGGCGAATCCATCCTGGGAATCACACAGGATCGCCAGCCGTTCCGCTGCCCCATCTCCCGGCTCCGGGCTGCAGAGGAGAAAGCAGTAAGAATCCCTTTCCCCCCGGCCCACCCGGCCCCGGAGCTGATGGAGCTGCGCCAGGCCAAAGCGGTCTGCATGCTCGATGGCCATGATGGTAGCTGCAGGCACGTCTACCCCCACCTCGATCACCGTGGTGGCCACCAGAACCCGAATCCTGCCCGCGCGGAAGTCCGCTGCTACCGCCTCCTTTTCCCGGGAGGGCATCTGGCCGTGCAACAGGCCTAGAGCCAGGGTGGGGTAGGCCTTATGCAGCCGCTGGTATAGCTGAACGGCTCCTGGTACACCGGGGAGTTCTTCGCTCTCTTCTACCAGGGGACATACAATGTATGCCTGCTGCCCCGTGGCAGCCTGCGCCTGGATGAAGTTGTACATATCCTTCCGCTTGGAAGGAGGGACAAGGCGGGTAGCGATGGGCTTGCGGCCGGGGGGGAGCTCATCGATGCGGGAGACCTGCAGATCTCCATACAAAAGCAAAGCCAGCGTACGGGGAATGGGCGTAGCGCTCATGACGAGAACGTGGAGCCCTTCCTGTCCCTTAGATTGGATGGCAGCTCGCTGGCCAACGCCGAAGCGGTGCTGCTCATCCGTCACCACCAGGGCCAGGGATTGAAACATTCCCTCATCCCGTAAAAGGGCATGGGTGCCTACGGCCAGGCTGGCCTCTCCGGTAGAAAGGGCGGCCCAGGCTTCCTCCCGCTGGGCTTTTTTCATGCCGCCCAGTACCAGGCGGATCCGTTCCGGGCCTAAGATGGCCGCTAGCTTTTCATAGTGCTGGCGGGCTAATATCTCTGTAGGGGCCATAAGGGCGGCCTGCTTGCCCGCCGCCATAACTGCATACATGGCAAAAAATGCTACGGCAGTCTTACCGCTGCCCACATCTCCCTGGATGAGCCGGTTCATGGCCTTGCCGCTGGCTAGATCCTGCATAATATCCGCCATGGCCCTCTGCTGCGCCCCGGTAGGGGTAAAAGGGAGCATGCGGAGGAAAGCCCGGTAAGCCGGAGCCCCATCCACAGGCCGAGCGGCCATGCCTTCCTGCTCCCTCCCCAAAAGAGACAGCATCAGGCGGAAAAGGAGGATATCCTCGAATGCCAGCCGCCGCCGGGCCTGCTGCAGGGCTGCCTGGGCGGCAGGGAAATGCAGGCTGGGGAGGGCGCTTTGCAGGGGAAGCAGGCCATGCTTTTTTAAAAGCGAAGGCGGCATGGGATCCTTCAGGTCAGGGAGGGCGCAGCTGAGAGCCGTGCGCACCGCTTCCCGCAGCAGGTTCTGGGAAAGGCCCCGGGTCAGGGGATAGACCGGCAGGATGCCAGGGCAGGCGGGATAGAGAGCAGGGTTGATCAGCCGGGCCCCATGGCTCCGATCCATACGGCCGCAGGCGCATACTTGCCGCCCCGCCTGGAGCTGATCCTTTCGAAAGGGCTGGTTATACCAGGTCAGGGTTAGCTTTCCGGAAGCATCTTTCCCCGTTACGGTAAGGACGTTGAGCCGCCGCCCCGGGATATAGGCAAGGCGAGGCGGGCCCGACAGGGTCAGAAGAAAAGCTCCGTCCTGCCCGTGTACCCCTTCCGCCGCCAAGACGATTCGGCTGTAATCCAAATAGTCCCGGGGCGCGAAGCGCAGCAGGTCGTTTACAGAAAAAAGGCCCAGCTTGCCGAGCAATTCTGCCCGGCGCGGGCCTATGCCTTTCAGGCTGGTTAATGGTGCATCCAGATTCATTCTACGGAAATATAGTAATAGTAGAGGGGCTGACCGCCGCTCTGGCAGACGAACTCCGCCTCTGGATATTTCGCCTCCATGGCGCTGAGGAAGGCCTCCGCGTCATTTTCCGCTACATCCTCGCCGTAGAAGATGGTTACAACGCTGTCTTCCGGGGCTTTTTTCATCATGGTGTCCAAAAGGGCCTGGGAAGCAGCGGCTATGTCTTTGCCCACGACAACGATGTCGTTTTCCATCAAACCGATGATGTTGCCCTTTTCGATCTTGGTGCCGTTGACGGAAGTATCCCGCACTGCGTATGTGACGGAGCCGGAGATGACGCGCTGGGCAGCATCCCGCATCCTTGCCTCATTGGCGGCAACGCTTTCGCCCTCCAGATAGGCTGTTGCAGCGCTGATCCCCTGCACTACCGTTTTCGTAGGGAGCACGATTACCTTCCGGTCGCTGAGCTGGGCCGCCTGCTGGGCTGCTAGGATGATGTTGGAATTATTAGGCAGGATGAATACATTGCGGGCATTTACCCGGCGGATGGCCTTGGAGATGGTGTCGATGCTGGGGTTCATGGTTTGTCCCCCCTGGATCAGCCCCTCCACACCCAGCTCCGTAAATACGGAATCGATGCCTTCGCCGGTGCTTACGGCAACCATGGCGCATTCTTTTTCGGTTTCCCTGAGCTTTGCTTGGATTTCCCGGTTCTGCTCCCGCATGTTTTCAATTTTGAGCTTATCCAACTCGCCCAATCGAAGGGCCAGCTGCAGAATTTTGCCGGGAGCATTGGAGTGGACATGCACCTTCACAAAGCCGGTATCATGGGCCACAACCACGCTGTCGCCAATCTTCATCAGTTTATCCCGGAATTTATCCAGGTCTGTCTCGGAAAAATCTTCCGCCAGATGGATGATGAAAAATTCGGTGCAGTAACCGTAGGTAATGTCGTTTACATCGTCTAGGGTGAGGACTTCCTCATTGGAGGAAATATCTACGGCAGCCGCTTCCTCGGGCAGATCATCCACCTCTTCGCCGTCCAGCGCCATTTTAAAGCCCTTGAAGATGGTCAAAAGCCCCTTGCCGCCGCTGTCTACAACGCCCGCTTCCTTCAATACGGGCAGCAGATCCGGCGTGATCCGCAGGGCAGCCTCGCCCTGTTCAATGATCACATCCATCAGCTTATAAACATTGGCCCCCTCTGCGCAGGCTTTTCCCACCGCCTCACCAATCATACGGGAAACGGTGAGCATAGTCCCTTCTTTAGGCTTCATAACGGCCTTGTAAGCCGCTTCTGTGCCGGTTTTCAGGGCGCTGGCCAGCATGGCGCCATCCATTTCCACGGCCCCTTCCAGGGCCTTGGAAAAGCCGCGGAAAATCTGGGAAAGGATAACGCCGCTGTTGCCTCTGGCTCCCTTCAGGGAACCCAGGGAAGCAGCCGCTGCTACTTCGCTTACGGTATCGCAGCTGCCGGCCTTGATCTCCCGAACGGCGCTCTGCATGGTCATAGACATATTGGTGCCCGTATCGCCATCCGGAACGGGAAAGACATTGAGGGAATCGATATGGGCTTTGTTTTTCTCCAGCAGCGCGGCTCCGGTTAGAAACATTTCCTTGAGCAGCGCGCCGTTTATGGTCATTTCTTTCAAATTATGAATCCTCCCACAGGGCGCCCCGAAGGGCGGAAAATAGTGCTCCGGTTTCCCCGGGATCAGGCGTTGATGCTTTCTACATGGATATTGACGCTGTTCACCCGGATGCCGGTCATATCCTCTACCCGATAGCGTACGTTGTCGATGGTGTTTTTCGCCACGACTTGCAGGGAAACACCATAGACCATGGTAACATAAAGATCTACATCCGCCTCATCGCCATCGCCCAGGAAGGTGATCTTCACGCCCCGTTTCCGGTTAGAATCACTGCCGACCAGCTGCAAAAAGGTATCGGTGGCGGTTTTGGAATTCATGCCAACCACGCCATAGTTTTCGGTTGCGGCATAGCCTGCGATATTGGCTAGGATATCCTCGCCTATGGTGATCTTTCCAAGCTCGTTGATGATCGTGCCTGCCATATGCAAACCTCCTTAAAAATTTAGTAATTATCACTATAAAGCATAGTATTACCATCGTATTTTACCGCAAAATCGCCTGGCTGGCAAGGAATAACAAAGGTCGGAATGTGATAAACTTGCTAACTTTTTTTACAAAAAAACAGCCTGTGCCAAAGAATAGGAAAATCAGGCACGGCCAACAAAATAAAATCGACCAAACCGCGCAGATATTACCATTCATATTTTCAATGACAGGGGACAAATTAAAACTACATCACCGAGAAAAGGAGGTGACAAAAACATGGCACGAAATGGTGCACTGGTTCCTGAATCCAAACAGGCGCTGGACAGCTTCAAGATGGAAGTTGCGAATTCCCTGAATGTAAATCTGAAGCAGGGCTATAACGGCGACCTGACCTCCCGTGAAGCCGGTTCCATCGGCGGCGAGATGGTGAAGCGCATGATCGCTTATGCGGAAAGCAACATGAAAAAATGACGAATGATCTCTGGATCAAATAATATAGAAAGGAGTCAACAAGCATGAACAGCAGCAGCTCTTCCAGCAAGGCGGATAAAGCCAAGCTCCAGTCTCTCAAGACTGAGGTGGCCAGTTCCCTGAATGTGAACCTGAAGCAGGGCTATAATGGCGACCTGACTTCCCGTGAAGCCGGTTCCATCGGTGGCGAAATGGTAAAGCGCATGATCGCCTATGCCGAGAATAACATGAACGGCAATATGATGAAGTAACCTTCTCCCTTTCAGGAAGATCCATATAAACCGGGGCCGCTCTTTGGAGCGGCCCTTAGGATATGAAAAAGAGGCCATAGGCCTCTCGCCATTGGCAATTAAAAAGAGGAAGGGCGCAAGCCCTTCCTCTTTTTTGTTATTTCCAGCAATATTTGGCCCTGTGGATCAGTTTTCAGGCGCAATAAGGCCGTAGTTGCCATCCTTGCGCTGATATAAAACGTTTACATTGCCGTCTGTGGCATTTTCAAAAACGTAGAAGGAATGCCCCAGAAGTTCCATTTGCAGAATCGCTTCTTCCACATCCATAGGCTTGATGGAGAAACGTTTTACCCGGACCACCTTATGCTCGACTTCGTCTTCCGCATCATCAATGGGGGCGTAAACGGGCTCCGCCTTGAAAGCGCCCTGGCGCAGATTCTTTTCCAGCTTGGTGCGATGCCGGACGATCTGATGCTCCAGCTTTGCCAGTACGCTGTCCACAGAGGCGTACATATCGCCAGAAGCGACCTCGCCACGGATAATGCCGCCTGAATACGGGATGGTGACCTCAACGATGTGGCGGTTACGCTCCACCGCCAGGGTCACATATGCTTCAGTGTCCTCGGGGAAATATTTGTCGAGCTTGGATACCTTTTTTGTTACCAGGTCCGTGAGGTATTCCGATACCTCAATGTTTTTGCCCGTGATGGAAATACGCATAGTTTCTTCCCCTTTCCTGCGCCGGTTTCCCATCTGCAGATGTTCTTCGGCGCACTTTCTTCTATCTCTAAGTATAGCATAAAGACCAATGGATAAAACAGCCTTTTCTGTGAAAACTTATGGACGAATTAAAAACATTAGTTTAGGAACGTTGCCCCCGCGCCAGGGCGGAAACCTTCCGCAAAGGCTAGGCCATGAATAAACCCAGCAGGGTGTATACCAGAAAGCTGGCCACATAGGCCGTGGCGATCTGCCAGCAAATGGCAAAGGCGGTCCACTTTCCGCTGTTCAGCTCCCGGCGCATGGTGGAGATGGCGGCGGCGCAGGGGGTATAGAGCAGAACAAATACCAGGAAAGCATAGGCGGCCCTGGGCGTAAAAGTTCCGGAAAGCGCAGCCGCTACAGCGCCTCCTTCTGCCGAGAGGGAGAAGCCATAGAACATGGCCAGGCTGGAAACTACTGCCTCCTTCGCTACAAAACCGGTGAGCAGGGCCACGGCCGCCTGCCAGGTACCAAAGCCCTGTGGCCGGAAAATGGGGGCGATAAAGCTGCCCAGCACGCCCAGAATGCTCTCGGAGGTATCGCTTACCATGGTAAGGGTCAGGCTGAAATTCTGCAGGAACCAGAGGACCACGCTCATGGCGAAAATGATGGTGCCGGCCTTATGGAGGAAGTGGCTCACCCGCTCCCAAACATGGGTAAAGGTATTCCGGGCCGTAGGAATCCGGTAAGGCGGCAGCTCGATCACAAAGGGCGCATCATTTCCCGGGAATAACTTCTTCTTGAAGAGAAGGCCCGAGAGGATGCCCAGCAGGATGCCAAGAAGATAGAGGGACAGGATCACCAGCCCCCGGTATTCCTGGAAAAACGCCCCGGCGATCAGCCCATATACCGGCAGCTTTGCCGAGCAGCTCATAAAGGGCAAGAGCAGAATGGTCATCTGCTTGTCCTTTTCATTATCCATGGTTCGGGCTCCCATGGCGGCGGGCACTGTGCATCCAAAGCCCATGAGCAGGGGGATAAAGCTCTTGCCTGAAAGGCCGAAGCGGCGCATGGGCTTATCCATAATGAAGGCGATCCGGCTCATGTAGCCGCTATCCTCCAGCAGGGATAAACAGAAGAAAAGGATGGCGATCTGGGGCAGGAAGGTTAAAACGCCGCCAACGCCTGTCAGAATTCCATCGCAGACCAGGCCCACGAGCCAGGGGAAAGCTCCCGCCCCTTCCAGGGCGGCCCGCACATAGGGGATGAGGCTGGCAATCCCCTCGCTCACCAGATCTGAAAGCCAGGCGCCAACGGTGGAAAAGGTCAGGGTAAAGATCAGCAGCATGATGCCCAGGAAGATGGGCAGGGCCCATATTTTGTGGGTCAAAATGGCGTCGATGCGGCTGGCGCTGGCAACGGCAGCTCCCTGGCCCCGCTTCAGGGCAACCCGGCAAACCCGCTCTACGTATTGATAACGGCTATCTGCCACCATGGTCTCGTTATCCCCCAAGGGGCTGGCAGAAGCGTAGTTGGCGATGATGGCATCCACCTGCGCAGAAACTTCCGGCGGCAGCTCCAGGCTGTCCCGCAGCAGGGAATCCCCTTCCAGTATCTTGATCTCCGCCCAGTGGAGGGGCAGCCCCTTCTTTTTTACATAGGGCTCCACCAGCGTTCCAATCCGGTGGTGGGCCATATGGGTGAAATCGTCATATAAATCATCCGGCTCAATATTGAAGCCTTCGTGATACTGAGTATGGATGGCATGGATCAGCCGCTGGGCCTGGGAAACCAGCTGGTCAACCCCCATGCCCGTGCGGGCGGATATGGGGATCACGGGGACGCCCAGCTCCAAGGAGAGGGCCTTTACGTCGATCTTATCCCCGCGCTTCTCCACTTCGTCCATCATATTCAGGGCGATGATCATGGGCCTCTCCAGCTCCATGAGTTGTACCGTCAGGTATAGGTTCCGCTCCAGATTGGTGCCATCTACGATATTGATGATGGCGTCCGGTTTTTCATCTACAATGAAGCGCCGGGCTACCAGCTCCTCCATGGAATGGGGAGAGAGGGAGTAAATGCCCGGCAGGTCCACCAGGGTCATATCGTGGCCATGAGTGAAAATGGCATCCTGGCCCACGCTTCCCCGATTGGGCTGGCGAATGCGGCCTTCCTTTTTTTCTACGGTTACGCCGGGCCAATTGCCTACGTATTCCCGCCCGCCTGTCATGGCATTGAAAAGGGTGGTCTTGCCGCAGTTGGGGTTGCCCACCAGGGCCAGCTTAACGGGCTGGCCGTCGTTTTCCGTAGGGTTATCCGGGGATGGTGCCTTTTTACCATCCGCATAAGTACTGGAAAAGGCTTCCGTCAGCCGGGCGGCCCGCTGGTGGCCGGCGGCGTCCGTATCCCGCTGGTGGCTCAGCTGCCCCTGGGAACGGCGGACATGCTCTGCCAGGGCATTCGCCTGCAGGCGTTTGAGCTTTTCCTCCTCGTCCTTGTTCATCAGGGCGATCTTCAGGGCGTCCTCCCGGCGGATGGAGAGGGAATAGCCCCGAAGGGTTATTTCGATGGGGTCGCCCATGGGCGCTACCTTTACAATGGAGATCTGGGTGCCGGGGGTGATCCCCATGTCTACGATCCGGCGGCGCATGCGGGCGTCCTTCGCATCAACGCTGTATACATAGCCTCCCTGCCCCGGCGCAAGAGAGCCCAGGGTGCTGCGTGCTGTAGCTTCGCTCATATTAAGAAATATCCCCCCAGAATAGCGATTCTTGTGTAAGTATAGGATTTTGCCGGGAAGCTTGTCAAGAGGCGCGCCGATTAGGGCGGGATGTATTGCGTGGTGATAGCTGCCGGGCTATAATGAGATAGCATAATGTATTGAACATAAGGAGGCATATTTATGCTGGAAGGGGAAATCTTTGAACAGGCCCAAAAAGCCATTTCGGAGCTGCTGGAGTCGGCGGAGGGCCTGCGGGCCGGGGACATGCTGGTGATCGGCTGCTCCACCAGCGAGATCTGCGGCAAGCGGATTGGCACCGGCTCCTCCCAGGAGGCGGCAAAAGCGGTAATGGATGCGGTGCTGCCTGCTGCTCAAGCCCAGGGCCTGTTCTTATGCGTCCAGTGTTGCGAACACCTGAACCGCTGCCTGGTGGTGGAGCGGGCCTGTATGGAGAAATATGATTTGCAGCAGGTTTGGGTGTTGCCGCAGCTCCATGCAGGGGGCGCCTTTGCCATGGAGGCTGTTTCCCGCTTTGAAGATTACGTTATGGTAGAGGATTTGCGGGGGAAAGCCGCTGCGGGTATGGACATCGGCGGTACGCTGATCGGCATGCATCTACACCCGGTGGTTGTACCCATTCACGCTA
Organism: uncultured Clostridia bacterium; assembly: GCA_944336625.1. Classification (GTDB taxonomy): domain Bacteria; phylum Bacillota; class Clostridia; order Christensenellales; family CAG-138; genus Pelethousia. Next base: position 9,726 of record CALVLF010000060.1, on the reverse strand, counting down.
TAACCCGGAAGATCGGCGAGGCCAATCTGGTCATGGCCAAAACTAGGCCAAAGTATATAGGCGGACCCAGAGCAAAATACCCGGATGTATCCCCGCGTTAGCCGGAAAAACCCGGTACAACCAGCTTTTTATTGTAAAAGATAAGGAAGCCTAATGCACAGTTGGCGGCGCAGCAATTGCTGGCCGCTGCTCTTTTTGCAGGGGATGCTCTGCGCCCCTTCTGCCCCCTTGCCAGCAGGCCCGGAAACGGACTTTTGGGCAGTAAAATATTTGTTGTGTTTTTCAATGTGATAGTTTATAATAATGCGTGGGTTGTTCGGACTTTTCGGGTTTGTGGTTGAAAATCGATGCCAGTCGCAGGCGAAACGATCCACATAAGCGGGCCAAAGCGCCCGTGAGCATGGTGCGGCTTAGATGTAAGTCCGTCCGTTGCCTTTTTGGGCGGCGAGAGGAGTAGTAGTGGGCGGCATAATGCCTAGTAGCGAACCTTCCAGACGGCGAGTGTGGGGGCAAAGACCAGGTCAACCGGAAAGAATGAATAACCTTAATATTTTTTTACAAGGGGATTTGTTTACAATGTTCCAAGACAAGACTTTGGTATGCAAGGATTGCGGCGCTGAGTTCGTCTTCTCCGCTGGTGAGCAGGAATTCTACGCTGAGAAGGGTTTCCAGAATGAACCCATTCGCTGCAAGGCATGCAGGAACGCCCGTAAATCCCAGCGCAATGGCGAACGCGAAATGTATGATGCCATCTGCGCGGATTGCGGCGCGCCCACCAAGATCCCGTTCATTCCCAAAAATGACCGGCCGGTCTACTGCAGCGCTTGCTTCCAGAATCACCGCAACTAACCTGTACGCTCTAAGAGCAAAGGCTTACTAATCCCCTATTTCTTCCGCAATCCGGATAAATTCGGCGCATTAGAAAAAGCAAGCAAACCGTTCTTCGCGCCGCCGCTTAGCGGCAGCGCGGGGGCTCGAAAAAAGACGGATAAGCGCAAGGCCGCTTATCCGTCTTTTCATTTCAATTTCAAACTCGGAAAGCATGCGGAGAAAAAATTTCTTTCGATAATTTTACCGCTTTCCCCCTTGCTTGTGACCTAAGGTAAGGATGTATGCTGATAGCCAGGAGGTGGGCGCATAATGCATGATAAAATGATCCCCCAAAATCACATGACCATCGGCCAGGCGGCAAAGAAAATGGGCGTTACGGTTCGAACCCTGCAATATTATGATCGGGAAGGGCTTCTCTGCCCCTCTGCCCGCAGCGAGGGCGGCCGCCGCCTTTATACCGGGAAGGATATCGTTAAGCTGCATCAAATCCTTTCCTTGAAGCATTTAGGCTTTTCTCTGGATGATATTAAAAACCGCCTGATCCCTCTGGATACCCCGGGGGAGGTGGCGCAGGTGCTGGAAGAGCAGGCCTCCAATATACGCGGGGAAATCCAACGCCTGACGGAGGCGTTGGAGGAGCTGGAGGCCCTGCGGGCGGAGGTGCTGCAAATGCAGGCGGTGGATTTTAAAAAGTATGCGGATATTATCGTGAATCTCCGGATGAAAAACGAATTTTACTGGCTGATCAAGCACTTTGACGAAGGAATGCTGGATTATATCCGTAACCGTTTCGATTGGCAAAGCGGAACCGCTTTTATGGAAAACTTCCTAGGCTTGCAAAGCGAGGCGATTCGCCTGCAGCAGTCCGGCCTTTCCCCGGCCGGAGAAGCGGGGCAGGCCTTTGCAAAAGCCTATTGGGATATGATCCGCACCTTTACCGGGGGAGATATGTCCCTGCTGCCTGAGCTGATGGAACTGGGGCAGTCCATGGATCATAATCAGGAGTGGAAGGAAAAGCAGGCCCTGGCCAACGCCTTTATCGAGCCGGCCCTTGAACAGTACTTTTCCAGCCAGGGGCTGAACCCCTTTCAGGAGGAGAAAGAATGACGCCGGCCATCGTAGTAGAGGGCCTGCAAAAGGCTTATGGAAAGCACCAGGTGCTCAAGGGCCTAAACCTGCGCGTTAACAGGGGGGAAACCTTTGCCCTGCTGGGCGTCAATGGCGCAGGGAAGACCACGGCACTTACCTGCATAGAAGGCTTGCGGCCCTATGATGGCGGCCGTGTGCAAATCCAGGGAAAAATGGGTATCCAGCTCCAATCCGCCTCCCTTCCCGGCAGCATCCGGGCCATAGAAGCAATCCGTCTCTTTGCAAAGTGGAATAGGGCCCCCGTTTCCGCGCCGCTGCTGGAAGCCCTGGGGATCGGCCCATTTGCCAGGCAGCAATACAGCCGGCTATCCACAGGGCAAAAGCGGCGGCTGCACCTGGCCCTGGCACTTTTGGGCGAGCCAGATATCCTCTTTCTGGATGAACCCACCGCCGGCCTGGATGTAGCGGGCCGGGTTTCCCTCCATGGGCAAATCCGCCGGCTTCAATCCCAGGGGAAAACCATCCTTCTGGCCAGCCATGATATGGCGGAGGTGGAGAGCCTGTGCAGCCGCATCGCCATCCTGGCCGGGGGGCGGATCGCTTTTACTGGCACGGTGGCGGAGCTTCATGCAAGGGTGGGGAGGCAGTATAACATTACCCTGAAAACCGACCAGGGCACGGAGCGGGTTGCCTCGGAAAATATTGGGGAAACCCTGCTGGCCCTCCTGACCCATTGCCGGGAGCGGGGCGCCACCATCTTGGATATACAGGTGGATAGGGGCTCCCTGGAACAACACTTCATGAAAATCGCCGGGGAGGAATGCAAATGAATCTGCGCGCCTTTTTCTATGGCCTGCTTTTACAATGGAAGCTGGATATCCGCAGCAAAACCCTGCTCATTACCTGCTATCTGGTGCCGCTGCTGTTTTTTGCCCTCATGGGAGGTATATTCACGGCCGTTTTGCCGGATGCCGGGGATACTCTCATCCAGTCCATGACCGTATTTGGCGTCACCATGGGAGCTTTGATCGGCTTACCCCCCTCTTTGGTAGAAATCTACGGAAGCGATATCAAGAAGGTGTATAAGGCCAATGGCGTCCCTGAATTTCTGGGCCTGGCGCTGACCAATATCTCCGCCTTCCTGCATCTGTTTATAATGAGCTGCATCCTGTATATTGCTGCCCCGGCCCTTTTCGGGGCCCAGCTTCCCCCAAAGCCGGGCTTATATTTCGCCTGCCTGGCCCTGTTCATAGCCGTATCCCTCAGCGTCGCCAGCGTCATCGGCCTGGGGGTGAAGGATCAGGCAAAAACTTCCATGTTTTCCATCTTGGTCTTTTTGCCTTCCATCATGCTTTCGGGCATTTTATTCCCTGCTGCATTGTTGCCGGAGCCCCTGGCGTGGGCTGGCCTGGCTTTCCCTGCCACCTGGGGCTACAGGCTGCTGGCTGCCCCCAGCTTCCAGCCGGAAACCCTGCCGCCCCTTCTGCTGATCTTCCTGGGATCTGGGGCCCTGTCCTTTCTCCTGCTAAAAAGGACCCTGGATTGAGTGTGTCCCTCCCAAACGCCCATTTGCATCCCCCTTTTCGTGCGCAGCTTTCATGCAAGTTTTAGATAATGGTTGCAATCGTGCCACTAAATCTGTATACTGGATAGGCAGAAAGATACTATATATTGTGCGCAGCGCAAAAAATTGCGCCTAAAGGCGAATTTTCCAGGAAACTGGGCTATGATATGGGGGAAGCTATGATCCAATGTATTAAAAAGCGGGATGGCCGGGTGGTGCCCTTTGATATGAGCAAGATCACCGCCGCCATCGAAAAGGCCTTTGACGCCACGGGCATCCAGACGGGCGGGGCCGAAGAGCTGGCCCGGGAGGTGGCCAGGCGGCTGGAGGCGGCTGGCATCAACCAACCGGAAGTGGAACAGATTCAGGATACCGTCGAACAGACGCTCATGGATAGCGGTCATGTGCGCACGGCAAAGGCCTATATCCTTTACAGGGCGGAGCGCACTCGCATCCGCCAGGCCAATACCCGCCTGATGAAGATCTACGAGGATATCACCTATACCGACGCCAGCGATAGTGAGATCAAGCGGGAAAACGCCAATATCGATGGGAATACCGCTATGGGCTCCATGCTCAAATATGGCAGCGAGGGCGCCAAGCAGTTCTATGAGATGTTCGTTCTCAACCCGGAGCATGCCCGGGCCCATCGGGAAGGGGACATCCATATCCACGACCTGGATTTTTATACCCTCACCACCACCTGCTGCCAGATCGACCTGCTGGAGCTCTTCAAGGGCGGTTTTTCCACGGGCCATGGGGTTTTGCGGGAGCCCAAGCATATCTCCAGCTATGCTGCCCTAGCCTGCATCGCCATCCAGTCCAACCAGAATGATCAGCATGGCGGCCAGAGCATCGTGAATTTCGATTATGGCCTGGCACCCGGTGTGGCCAAAACCTATGCGCAAAATTACTGCCGCCATCTTGCCCGCAGCCTGGAGCTACTGCTAGATGAGCCGAAGGAAATCATAGAAAACGCAAATAAAACCCTGGAAGCGGAGAATTTAAAACCCTGCCTGGATGATGGGAACGGTTACCTGGGCCGGGAGAAGGAAGTCTATCTTGCTGCGGGGCTGCCGGCGGAGGCTTTCCAGAAGGCGCAGAATTTTGCCCGGGAAAAAGCCCTGGAGGATACGGAGCGAGAAACCTATAAGGCCATGGTGGCCCTCATCCATAATCTCAATACTATGCATTCCCGAGCAGGCGCCCAAACCCCCTTTTCCAGCATTAACTATGGCATGGACACCAGCGCCGAGGGACGCATGGTCATGAAAAACGTCCTGCTGGCCACAGAGGCGGGGCTGGGCCATGGGGAAACGCCGATCTTCCCCATCCAGATCTTCCGGGTTAAGGAAGGGGTTAACTATAATCCCGGCGACCCCAATTACGATCTTTTCCGCCTGGCCTGCCGCTGCAGCGCCAAGCGGCTCTTTCCCAATTTCTCCTTCTTGGATGCTCCCTTCAACCTGGCCTATTATAAGCCGGGCCATTACGAGACGGAGGTGGCCTATATGGGCTGCCGCACTCGGGTCATGGGCAATGTATACGACCCCACCCAGGAGATCGCCCCCCGGCGGGGCAACCTGAGCTTTACCACCATCAACCTGCCCCGCATCGCTATTCTGGCCAATGGGGATCTGGAATGGTTTTTCAATGAGCTGGATCGGAAGATCGACCTGTGCGTGGAACAGCTGCTGGAGCGCTTTGCCATCCAGAGCAAGAAAAAGGTTTGCAACTATCCCTTCCTCATGGGGGAGGGCTGCTGGCTGGGCAGCGAAAACCTGGCCTGGGACGATGAGGTAGGGGAGGGTCTCAAGCATGGCACCCTATCTGTAGGCTTCATCGGCCTGGCGGAATGCCTGAAGGCCCTCATCGGCCAGCATCATGGCGAGAGCGAGCGGGCCCAGAACCTGGGGCTGGAGATCATTTCCCATATGCGCAAGCGCATGGACCAGCTTTCCCAGGAGCGCAAGCTGAACTTTACCCTTCTGGCTACCCCGGCGGAAGGCCTGTCCGGCCGGTTCGTCAAAATGGACCGCAAGCGCTTCGGCTCTCTGGAGGGCATTACGGACCGGGAATATTATACCAACAGCTTCCATATCCCGGTTTATTTTCCCATTAACGCTTTCGAGAAAATCCGGCTGGAGGCCCCCTACCATGCCCTGACCAATGCGGGCCACATCAGCTATGTGGAGCTGGATGGGGATACGGCCCAGAACCTGGATGCCTTTGAGAGCATTGTGCGCTGCATGAAGGAAGCGGGCGTGGGCTATGGCTCCATCAACCATCCGGTGGACCGGGACGGGGTCTGCGGCTACAATGGCATCATCGGGGATGTATGCCCCCGGTGCGGAAGGACGGAGCATGAGGGCCCCCACTTCCAGCGCATCCGCCGGATTACCGGCTATCTGGTGGGTACCATGGATAAATGGAACAATGCCAAGCGGGCCGAGGAAGCCGACCGGGTTAAGCACGGCATATAAGGGCGGGAGGCTGCCATATGCGCATACAGATCTTCGGCCTGGTCCAGGATTCCATCGTAGATGGGCCAGGGCTGCGGTTGGCGGTATTCGTCCAGGGCTGCTCCCATCATTGCCCGGGCTGCCATAACCCCGGCTCCCATGATCCCCAGGGGGGCAGCGCCATGGATACGGAAGAAATCCTAGCCACCATGGCGAAAAATCCCCTTTGCGCCGGGCTGACCCTCTCTGGGGGGGAGCCCTTTGAGCAGGCAGAGGCATGCCTGGCTCTGGCCCAGGGCGCCCGGGAATTGGGCAAAAGCGTATGGGCTTATTCCGGTTATACCCTGGAGGAACTCTGGAAAAAGCAGGATCCGGCGGTGCAAGCCTTGCTGGAAAACCTAGATGTGCTGGTGGATGGGCCTTATATAGAAGGGGAACGTTCTTTGGAGCTCAAGTTCCGGGGCAGCCGGAACCAGCGGCTCATCGATATGCAGGAAACAACGCCGGGCCATATCCGGCTTTGGCAGGACCCATGGGAGCAACTGCCCTAGTCCGCTTTTGGCAATGGGCATAAGGCGGGCGACTTCCGCAGATGCATTGAAAGGCAAGGGGCGCATGGAATCGGCTGATTCCGGGCGCCCCCTGCTTGTCCTCGCAGCGCTTGGGGAGGAGACTATTATGGAAAGCAATCAGGAGAATGCCATCCTGGCGGATATCCAACGGGTAGCCCGGCTGCTGAATACTGGCGCCCTGTCCATGGAAAAATACGAAAAAAACGGCGGGAACTATTCCCAGGAAGATATGCAGGAAGGGATGGGCAGCTTTTCCGCCATGTGCGAGATGCTGGGGCTGAAGGCAAAGCGATAGGATTTCGTAATGCCCAATGGGGCATCTGAAATAAAAGCGCCGGGGCGGTTTTCCTATGGGAACCGCCCCGGCGCTTTACAAAAACGAAAAGCCAGCCTGCCGAGGAAATTTACAGGCGATTTTAAGCGGAAATGGCAGCGGGTTACTCGTTATACATTAGCTTGCGGATGCGGCGGCCGCCGGGGATGTAGGCCAGCTCTTCCCGGGTGAAGAAGCGCAGATAGATGGCCATGACGGCATAGGCAAAAACGCCAATTCCTACGGAAGCCAGGGTGGCCAGGGTTTCATGCTCCATATCCGCCATGAAGCTGTGGATCATATATACGATGAAGCCCATCATGGCGGTGGAGAGCAGGGGCTTGAGAACCACATCGAAAAGGCGAATCTCCAGGCCAGCCTTTCGGATAACGTAGATGGTATCTGCAAGGCCGGCAAAGGCATAGCATACCACCGTGGAAACGGCGGCGCCCTGAATATTGACCTCCGGAATATACATGAGTGCAACCAGGGTTCCTACCTTGAGCAGGAAGCCAATGAGCAGGTTGAATACTGGTACGTTGGGCCGGCCCATGCCCTGGATGACCCCTGTCATGGACTGGACCAGGGAAAGGAAAACGACCCCGATGGAAGAAGTATGCATCAGGTCAATAGCCAGGGCCAGCTCCGCTTCCGTCAGGTTCGGATAGAGCATGGATAGGATGGGCCCTGCCAAAATATAAAGGCCCATGGCGCAGGGCAGGCCGATAATAAGGGCCAGCTTGAGCCCCAGGCGGGCTGTATCCTGCATGCCGGTATAGTCCCGCTTCGCATGGTAAGCGGAAATGGCGGGCACCAGGCTCATGGCCAGGGCCATGGTGAGAACCCCGGGCATATTCGTCAAGGTGGAAACGTTGGTACGCAAAAGGGAGAAGGCGGTCTGGGCCGCCTCTTTTGCATAATCCAGCTGGAGCAAAATACGGATGATCAGAGCGCTGTCTACAACGCTGGAAAGGGGGCTGATGGAAGCGCCAATGGTGATGGGCAGGGCGATAGCCATCAGCCGGCCTGCCACGGGCTTTGCTTCTGTACGTGCACTGCGCTCGATCTGCCGGCGGATCTTGGGCCAGTAGCGCCGGTAGGAAATCATGATATAAATGAGAGCTAGCAGTTCGCTGGCGGTTACGCCAATCAGAGCGCCCATGGCGGCGTATTCCGGCCCCCGGGGCAGAAGCATAAACGCCAAGGACAGGCCGATGGCCAGCTTGCCCACCTGCTCCACCACCTGGGAAAGGGCCGTAGGGATCATCTGCTGCATGCCTTGCAGATAACCCCGATAGGCGCACATGATGGCTACAAAGAATAAAGCAGGTGCCAGCGCTTTAAAGCAGTAAACGGACTCCGGCAGCATATGCATCCGGGCAATATAATCCGCTGCAAAAAACATGAGGATGGAGGAAAGCAGGCCGATGCACAGCAGAATCTGCAGCGCCGTGGTAAATACCCGGTGCGCCCCCCGGTAATCGCCAACGGTCACGCGCTCAGAAACCATTTTGGAAATGGCCGTGGGCAGGCCGCTGGAGGATATGACCAGCAGCCAGGAATAATAGGGATAGGCGGTATCGTAATAACTGGTGCCGATCAGGCCGATGGTATTGGCTAAAGGAATGCGGAAGGCCGCACCGATCACCTTGACGATCAGCCCGGCTACGCCGAGGATAACGGCCCCCTGCACAAAAGAGCTTTTCTTTTTCTCCATCTTTTCTCCTGCTTCTGAAGGGGCGGACAGCCCTGCTCCTCCATAGTGTATGCTTCATTATAACAGATTTATTCAAAAATGGGAGTATGAATTCCCCCTGGGGCCTGGCCCCTGTCGTTCCATATATTACCGTGTTTTATCCCCTTTGGGGGGAGAAAGATATTTTCTTTTCAGAATATTTAAAAACGGGGAAGCGCATGGTATAATATCCATAATAGGAGTAATATAGACAAATTTCCCAGGGAGGTGTGGCATCATGCCGACAAAGGTTTGGGCTCATCGAGGCGCCAGCGCATATGCGCCGGAAAATACCATCCCCGCCTTCCGCCTGGCCATGGAGCAGGGAGCGGATGGCATCGAGCTGGATGTGCAGCTATCCAAGGATGGTAAACTCGTGGTTATCCATGATGAATGGGTCGATAGGACCAGCAACGGCAAGGGTCGGGTCGTGGATATGACTTGCCAGGAGCTGAAAAAGCTGGATTTTTCCTGTGGCATGGCGGATTATCCCTTCGCTCGCATTCCAACCCTGCGGGAGGTATACGGCCTGCTGCGGGGCAGCAGCATGACCGTCAATGTAGAAATCAAATACGGCGAGGTGGAGTATCCCGGCATCTGGGATAAACTGATCCAGGTGGAGCGGGAAATGGGCATGCAGGGCCGGGTCATGTATTCCTCCTTCAACCATTATGTGCTCAAAAAGATCCGGGAGCTGGATCCGGACGCAGAGATCGGCCTGCTGTATAACTGCGCGCTGGTAGACCCCTGGGTATATGCCGGGTATCTCAAGGCGGATGCCATCCATCCGGAATACCGGGTGGCTTTAGGGTGCCCTGGCCTGATCGAAGGCTGCCGGGAGGCGGGAATCGCCATCAATGCCTGGACGGTAAATGGGCCGGATACGGCCCGCCTTTTGTCGGAAGCCAATATTAACGCAATTATCACAAACTGCCCGGATGTAGCTCTGCGCGCCATTGGCCGCTGAAGGGAGAAAGAAGGAACCCATGGAGGACAAAAAACGGGAAGAACTGACCTTGCCCAGTTATATGCAGCGCAAGAGCGCCCGAAAGACGCTGACGCCGCCGGATACCATGGCACAGGCCCGATCCGGGAAGTCCTCTGGCCATCGAAATTCCACCAGGGAGCGGGCCCAGCAGCCTGCCGTAGTGAAGGGTGCG
>CALVLF010000059.1 GCA_944336625.1 uncultured Clostridia bacterium | reverse complement strand
CTCTCGTCTACAATCACCCAGTCCGCTGCGCGGACAGCCCCATTTACACAAGTGGGCCATTTGGGTGGGCATCCGGCCCTTCCCCTTCATCCGAAAGGCTTCCCTGTGCAAAGGGGGCGGCGGCGCTTCGCAAAAGGGCTCCGGGATGCTTGCATCCCGGAGCCCTTTTGCGAAGAAGAGGGGCCGGTTTTGCCGGCCCCTCCAGGAGCGCTTCGCGCTCCCGCCGCCCCCCGCTTATTTCCGCCAACGTTTCTTTTCGACTATGGATAAAGCCGGGGGCCATGGCCTACGGCCCCCGGCGGCAGGGAAGGCGGCTGGGAAGGGGTGCCCTTTCGCCTGCGCCGGGAAAGAGAAAGCCCGGCCCCATAATCCACGGGGCCGGGTGGCTGTAAAGGAAAGTCGCGGGCGCAAACCAGCGCTTCCCGCCAACGTTCGCGCGCGCTATAGCCGCGCGCTTAGCGCCTTAGAAGTCCACTTCTGTGTCGTAGAAGCAGCAGGTGAGGAGCTTCTCCATGGTCTTGGGGTCGATGCTGCGGGGGTTGGAGCCGGTGCAGGCGTCGCCAACGGCCAGCTCAGCCACGGTGGGCAGCTTCTCCAGGAACTCCTTCTCGTCGATGATGCCGCCCTCGTAGTCCTTGATGCAGGCGGGGATATCCAGCTTGGCGTTCATGCCCTTGATGTGGGCAATGAGGGCGTCGGTCAGCTCCATGTCCGTGGTGCCGGCAAGGCCCAGGAACTTGGCAATTTCCGCATACCGCTTGGCAGCCTCGGGCTCCTTGGCGTTATACTTAATGACCTTGGGCAGGTACATGGCGTTGGCGCAGCCGTGGACGATATGCCCGCCGGAGTAAGCGGCGCCGGTCTTGTGGGCCATGGAGTGGACGATGCCCAGCAGGGCGTTGGAGAAGGCCATGCCAGCTAGGCACTGGGCGTTATGCATCCGGTCCCGCGCCTCCATATCGCCATTGTAGCTGTCCACCAGGTCCGCGCTGATCATCTTGATGGCATGGAGGGCCAGAGGATCGGTATAATCGCAGTGGAGGGTGGATACATAAGCCTCGATGGCATGGGTCATGGCGTCCATGCCCGTGTGGGCGGTGAGCTTCTTGGGCATGGTTTCCGCCAGATCCGGGTCTACAATGGCCACATCCGGGGTGATGTTGAAGTCTGCCAGGGGGTATTTTACGCCCTTATGGTAGTCCGTAATGACGGAGAAAGCCGTGACTTCCGTAGCCGTGCCGGAAGTGGAAGGAATGGCGCAGAATTTGGCCTTGGTCCGGAGGGTGGGGAAGTTGAAGGGGATGCACAGATCTTCAAAGGTAGTATCGGGATACTCATAGAAGGCCCACATGGCCTTGGCCGCGTCGATGGGGGAACCGCCGCCGATGGCTACGATCCAGTCGGGTTGGAACTCCTGCATGGCCTTTGCGCCTTTCATGACGGTCTCTACGGAAGGATCCGGCTCAACCCCCTCAAAGAGGGCAACTTCCATGCCGGCAGCCTTGAGGTTTTCCTCCACCTTATCCAGGAAGCCGAAGCGCTTCATGGAGCCGCCGCCCACGACGATGATGGCCTTTTTGCCCTTCAGGTCCTTCAGGGCATCCAGCGCGCCCTTGCCATGATACAAATCCCGGGGAAGTGTAAAGCGTGCCATTTTATGTTCCTCCTTATATGGTAAAAAATATTTTGCGCTTTTAGCATGCCCCCTTGGGCACGGTTTTAGTTTAGCGCGATTTGCCGAATCTGAAAATGTCGAGTTTTACATATCGATATTCTTTTATCGATATGTGCTTATCGATTGTATGGTTGGTCATGCCTTACTGCCGGAAGAAAGAAAATGCCCCGGGAAGGCTGAAATTTGCCTTTCCGGGGCGTTATGCATATGGATATGCATATCTTTCTATTTTGGTTTTTATATATTCCGGGGTATTAATTAAATGCCAGCGCATTCCGCTCTTCATAAAGCAGATCGATAAAGCGGCGGTATAGGGGGCTGAGGCGCTGATTTTTGGGGTATAGCAGCACCTCCCGCCACCGGCGGCGGGCATTGCCGGCTACGGGGCAGCGGGGCTGGAAGAAATGGTGCAGCTCCATATAGGCGGAAGAAAGGGGCGCCCCCCAGATATAGCTCCGGGTGGATTGGAGCAGGGCAGGCAGCAGGCTCCGGTCCGAAAGGTAGATGCGGCGGCCGGCTTCCGGGCGGCGGTCGTTTCCGGCGGCATCGCAGTAGCACAGCTCCGGATAGGGGGCCAGGTCCTCCTCCGTAATGGTTTCCGCCCCGGCCAGGGGGTGGCTGCTATGGAAGGTAGGCCGGGCGTCATATTCCCAAAGGCACTCAGCATTCAACCCCCCGTGGATGATCAGATCCTGAAAATATGCCTCCTGGGACAAGGCATAGCGGACGATGCCCAGGTCCGCCCGGCCTTCCTGCACCTCCCGCAGGGGGCCGATCCCCCCCATTTCCATGATCCGCACCGCACCGGGCACGGGCTGCTCCCCCAGCAGGCGAGCCACCGTAGTGGCGATATAGGCGGAGCGGGGCAGGGCCAGGCAAAACCGCTGGGATTCATTGCCCCCCTGGCGGAGGGCTTCCATCCGCTCTACCTGCTCCAGCACCTTTTCCGCATAGCCCAGGAAGGCCTCCCCCTGGGCCGTGGGAACCATGCCCTTGGGGGTGCGGCGGAATATCTCTATGCCCAGGCTATCCTCCAGCTCCCGGATGGCCTTGCTCAAATTGGGCTGGGCCATGAAAAGCTCCTCTGCCGCCTGGGTGATGGAGCCGGTCCGGGCTACGGTAACGGCATATTTGAAATGCAGGGTATTCATGGGCGCTCCTCCTGGAATTTATCCCGTAAATGGTTGGAAAGCAGGGCAAGGGAGGCGGCCATATTCTCGTTTTGTACCAGGATATCCGTGGGCACGTTGAGCCGCACCGGCGCAAAATTCCAGATGGCCAGCACCCCGGCTTCCACCAGGGCGTCGCAAACCTCCTGGGCTGCCTCTGCGGGCACGGTGATGATGCCGATATGAATGCCCATGCGGGTGCAGATTTCCCCCAGCCGCTCTATGGGAAAGACCGTCTTTCCGCAGAGGCTGTGGTCTGCCAGGGCCGGGTCCCGATCGAAGGCAGCTACGATGTTGATCCCGCACTCCCCAAAGCCCCCGTAACCCAGCAAGGCCCTGCCCAGGGAGCCGGCCCCTACCAGCACGGCATCGTTGCTATTATGGTAGCCCAGGGTTTCTTCCATATTATTAATGAGCTCTTCCACAATGAAGCCAGCCTTGGGCTTTCCGCGGCTGTCGCTCATGGAAGCCAGGTCCTTGCGGACCTGCACCTCGTTAAACCCCAGCCGGGCTGCTATTGCCGGCGCCGCTACCACTGTCGTTCCATTTTCCCGCAGCTCCCGCAAAAGGCGGATATAATACGGCAGCCGCTGGAGAGCCTGCTTGGATATGGCCGTTGGGCTTCCTGTTGTCCGCATGTTTTTCCCCTTGCTTTCCGGATTGATATTTAGATATCGGTATTATAATATCGATATTTTTTCTTGTCAATGGCTTTCCGCCTGTAGATAAAAAGAATTAGCAGGGAAGAAGGGGGCTTGTCAAGCGGGGAAAAATTGGTAAAATGGAAATATACCGCCGGGGGCGGAGCAATTTTTTAAAGGAGAAATCGTTCCATGACAAAAAGCTTCAGCAGGACGTTCATGATCAGCGCCATCGTATACTTTCTCCTGGGCCTTATTTTCGTCATCTGGCCCCAGCAGTCCCGCCTGGTGATCTGCTATATCGCCGGGGGCCTGTTCATGCTTTATGGGCTTATTCGCATTCTGGTGCAGTGGAATTCCCGGGGCTTCCTGACCCTGGGCAATGGATATCTGGCAGGGCTTCTTTTCCTGCTTCTGGGGCTGCTGTTTATCCTGCGGGCCCAGGTCATCCTAGGCATACTGGGCACGATTCTGGGCCTGCTGGTGGTAGCGGACAGCGTCGTCAAGCTCCAGATCAGCTATCAGCTCCGGCGCAACCATCCCGGCAGCGCCCGGCGCAATCTGATCTGCGCCCTCATCACCCTGGTGCTGGGCATTCTGATGCTCTTCAGCCCCTTTACAGCCCTGACGGCCATGTCCATCTTTACAGGCATCTGCCTGATGCTGGATGGTATTGTGGATTTCTGCATCGCCCTGGATGTGCGCCGGCACCTTCACGACCAGGTCTTTCTGGATGAGTTTTAACCCCGGTGCTAAGCGCACGGCTATATTCGCGCGCAAGCGTTTGCGGGAAAAACGGTTCCTGCCCGCGCCCTTCCTTAAAAGCCGCCGGGGGCCGGTCCTACGCGGACGGCGATAGCGCGCGCAGACGTTTGCGGGAAACGCTGGTTCCTGCCCGCGTCTTTCTGTAAGAGCCGCCGGGGGCCGTAGATTATGGCCCCCGGCTTTTTCAAGCCTTGCGCAGGCGGAAGAGCCCCCATTCCAACTGCCTTCCCTGCCGCCCGGCCCCGTAGATTATGGGGCCGGGCTTTCTCCGTCCCCGCGGGAGCGGAGCCTTATTTCCCTTGATGCAGGGTTACAGCCGCCGGGGCCCTAGATTATGGGCCCCGGCTTTCTCCATAGGAAAAAAGAAACGTTGGCGGAAATAAGCAGGGGGGCGGCGGCCTTCGCATACAGGGCCCCGGGATGCAAGCAGCCCGGAGCCCTTTTGCGAAGAGGAGGGGCCGGCAAAACCGGCCCCTCCAGGAGCGCTCCGCGCTCCCGCCGCCTCGTCGTCGCAAAGGCCGTCGCTGCGCCTTCGCTGCTCGGTTGCAAGCGCCCTCGCCACGCTCCGCCTTGCTTTGGGCCTTTCGCGGCGGCGGAAGCCCAGTGAGCAAAGGAGCCCTAGGAAGGGCCTCCTGGCCCGACGCAGGGCGACCATTGCGAGCTGAGAGTTTGGCTTGTAATGAGATAAACGCTTCTCCGCGGACTTTGCGACGACGAGGGCGGCGGGTGCGCGAAGCGCACACAAAGCAAGGGCAGGGGCTTTGCCCCTGCCCTTGCTTTGGTTTGGCGGGCCTTCGGCCCGCCAAACGCCGCCGCCCCAGCGGCTTTCCATCGTGGGCAGCAATATGGGCGGCGCCAGCGAAAAGCTTTGCGTAGCAAGGGATTCTTTGCAGCTTTGGCTTGCTTGCGCCGCACGGCCGGCCAAAGCTGCAAAGCACAAAAAAGCGGCCTATATATCCGCTTTTTTGCCGCGCTGGGCCGGGGCCCTTTGGGCCCCGGCTTTTGCGCGCCTTGGGGGAGAGGGCGCTTAGCGCTTTCCCATGGCAGGTCTCAGGCCTGCCCCCGGCTTTCCGGCGGCTGCAGGGAGGGCCAGGGGAGATGGGGGGCGGCGGGGCCCTAAGGGCCCTGGGTAGGGGCGGCCTCAGGGCCGCCCCTACCGGCGCGCGCAGCGCGCCGCCGCCCCCTTCCCCAAGGCTTTTCCCCAAGCCGCCCCTGTAGGCCCGCCCTATAGCCGAAGGGCCGCAGCCTAAAGGCTGCGGCCCCCTATTGCCTGGGTGTCCCATTCTCCTGCAAGGCATCCTTGGCTGCCCGGACCAGGGCCGTAATCACCCGGAGCTCGTATGCATCGCAGCTGGCCAGGCAATCTGCCAGCTGCCTGTCCAGCGCCCTCTGGGCTGCCGCTTTTCCATTATCCCGCAGCAGGGCTTCCATGGGCAGGGAAAGGGCCTGGGCCAGGTTCACAAACGCCGGCAGGCGCAGCCTGGACTGGCCCTCCTCAATCCGCCCAAGGGTAGCCGGGGAAATCCCTGCTTGTTTCGCCAGTTCCGCCTGGCTCATGCCCCGGCTCAGGCGTGCCGCTTTGATGCGGCTGCCAATGGCTTTATAATCCGGCTCCAAAGAAAAACACCTCCGTTCCTATGCACCCCTGCTGGGCAGGGGATGTGCCAGGGTTGTAATTCTTGGCCCGGCTCCCCTTGCCGGGCGCTGCTTCCCCCTGCTCCCAACCCCATAAGGCTAAAGGGCCGCAACATCTGCGCCCCCCTGAAAACGTGCTTTCCCCCGGTAGAGAACCCTTCTTCGTCCGTATATTCAGTTTTTCCTTTTTCCCTGGTGGGAATTCCTTTTCCTGCCTTTGCAGGCCCTTTTTTATGCCCTGGGGGGCAGCCCATAGAGCCGGTACAGGAGCCAGCTCACCAGCCGCCCCGGCAAAAGCCGCTGGAGCAGGGTAAAAAACCGGTATTGCAGCCCCAGGGTATACAGGGGCCGCAGCCGCCTTTTCCGGGCCAGCCTGTATAAGGCCGCCGCCACCGCTGCCGGGTCCATGCCCCCGGCCTCATCCCGCTCCATCCGGGCCAGGGAGCCTTCCAGCGCCCTATAAACCCCGCTGCCCTCCCTTTCCTTTTCCCGGGCAGCGGTAAAGCCCGTATGGATATCCCCGGGCATGAGGGCGGCCACCCGGATGGAAAAGGGCCGCACCTCGTTGGCCAGGGCTCCGGCCAGGGCGTTCAGCGCCGCCTTGGAGGCGGAATACAGGCCCTGAAAGGGAATGGGCAGCACCGCCGCCACAGAGCTGACGAACAGGATGCAGCCCCCGCCCTGAGCCCGCATCTGGGGCAGGGCAGCCTGGGCGCAGCAAAGGGCACCGAAGAAATTCACCTGGAACTGCCGCTGGGCGGCCTCCGCCCCTGTAAACTCCAGGGGGCCGGATATGCCGAAGCCAGCGTTCAGGATCAGCAGGTCGATGCGCCCCGCCTCCTCCAGGATCTGCCGGAAGGCCGCCGCCACCGCTGCCGGGTCCCTTACGTCCGTGGGAATATGCAGGGTTTGCGCCGGCCCGGGCCGGCGGCTCAGGCCGTAAACCTTATAGCCCTTTTGGGCCAGCAGGGCCGCCGTGGCCCGGCCGATGCCCCCGGATGCCCCCGTAACCACCGCCACCGGGGCTTGCTGCTTCCCTTCCATAGCCTCGCCTCCCTTCGCCTTTTCGATTCTTAATTTTTAAAAATGGCCGCCCGTCTCCCCGGGCTTTCCTATAATTAATACCCCGGGGCAATCCTCCAGCCCTCATCGGGGCGCCCACCCCGCTCCTTTGCGGAAGCAGCCTCCTTTCGCAATCACCGCTCCTTTCCCTTGCTTTCGCATAAGCTGCTTCGCCCGGTTTCCGCTGCCTTTGCCAAATTGGGTGAAGGGGAATGGTTTTGCGGTATAAGGGGATTTATTGGTGGGGACTGGGCCTTTTTCGGCGGCGGAAGCCCCGTGCGCAAGGGGCCCCAGGAAGAGCCTTCCGCCTAAAGGGCCCTTGTGGCCTGCTCCAGGAACAGCAGGTCCTCCCCCTCCAGCAGGGGGGCCAGTTCGCTGTAAACCCGGGCATGGTAAGCGTCCAGGGCCTGTACCTCCCCTGGCGTCATCTGGGCCGGGTCCAGGGCGGCCCGGTCGATGGGCACCAGGGTCAGGGGCCGGAAACCCAGCATCCCCCCGGGGCATTCCACGCACTCCAGCAGGTTTTCCGTGCGGATGCCATAGGCCCCGGCAAAATACAGCCCCGGCTCATCGGATACGATCATCCCCGGCTGGAAGGCAGGGGTATTTTTTAACCCGAAGCGGATGCGCACCGGGTCCTCATGGACGGAGAGCATAGCCCCCACCCCGTGGCCCGTGCCATGGCCATAATCTAGCCCTTTTTCCCAGAGGGGCTGCCGGGCCAGCATATCCAGGTGGCTCCCGTCCGTCCCCCAGGGGAAGCGTGCTTCCATCAGGGCCAGCATGGCCCGGAGCACCAGGGTAAAATGGGTCCGCTCCGCCGGGCTTATGGGGCCCAGGGCCACGGTGCGGGTAATATCCGTAGTGGCTCCGGGCCACTGGCCTCCGCTGTCCACCAGCAGCAATCCCCGGGGCTGCAGGGGCTTTCCGCCGGTTTCCGGGGCATGATAGTGGACGATGGCGGCATTTTCCCCATAGCCAGAGATGGTATCGAAGGAAATATCCAGGCAGCCCGCAGCCCGGCGCATTTCATCCAGCTTCCGGGCTACCGCCCCTTCATCATAACCCCCCTGGGCCCCCTCTTCATCCAGCCAGCGCAGGAAGCGGACCATCACGGCCCCGTCCTTCCGGTGGGCCTCCCGGATGGCCGCCAGCTCCCCGGGGTTTTTCACGCTCCGGGCCAGAGCGGGCCAGGGGCTTTCCCGGGGCAGGGCCCCCGCCGCCTCCAGGGCACCCCCCAGGGAAAAGCTGACCCCCCTGGAGGTGAGGATCAAATCTCCTCTTCCATACCGGGCCAGGAAGGGGCGGATTTCTTCATAGGGCCTTAGCTCCGCCCCCAGGCCCCGGCAATAATCCGCCACCGGGGCCAGGCTTTGTTCCTGGGCGAAAATATACAGCTCCGCCGCCTCCACAAGGATGAACATGCGCAATACGGGGGTATGGGGAATGTCCCCGCCCCGCAGGTTCAAAAGCCAGGCGCAGTCCATCAGGTCCGTCAGCAAAAAGGCCCGGGCCCCTTCCTGGGCCATGTGTTCCCGCAGGGCCCGGAGCTTATCCGCCCCGCTGCGGCCCGCCAGCCTTTCCTCCAAAAGGAAGGCGGGGGCATGGCATAGTTCCGGCCGGCCCTCCCAAAGAGGGGATACCAGGTCTATATCCACTACCCGGCCGCCCCCCAGGGCCCTGGCCTGTTCCAGGGAAGTGCAGCGGCCATCCAGCCCCAGCTGGCCTTCCGCCCCCAGGGCCATTTGGATGGTTTCTCCCAGGGTAGGATAGCCGGGCACCCCTTCCTTCATCAGGCGGATGCCGCTGCCCGCAAGTTCTTTTTCTGCCTGGAGGAAATAGCGGGAATCCGTAAAGAGCAGGGCCTCCTCCCTGGTAAGGAGCAGGGTGCCTGCGCTGCCCGTAAAGCCGGTAAAATAGGCCCGGGCCTGGTCATGCAGGCTGACGTATTCGCTGCCGTGGGGGTCCGCCGTGGGCACCAGATAGGCCCCGAGGCCCGCCCCCAGCATAGCCTGGCGCAGGGCGCCGGTCCGTTCCTGTATGGTTTTCATAGTTCCTCCTCCAGAATGGCTCCCAGCCATTTTACAGCTCCCTCCGCATCCTTCAGATCGCAGGTTTCCACGGGGGAGTGGATGTAGCGGCAGGGGATGGAAATGCAGCCCGCCGGGATGCCGCCCCCCGTGCGGGAGATAACCCCCGTATCCGTGCCGCCGGCGGTGAGCACCTCCCGCTGATAGGGGATGCCGGCGGCGGCCGCCGCCTCTTCCATCCGCCGGCGCACCGGGGCGGATACCACCACGCTGCCATCCAGCAGCTTCAGGGCGGGGCCCTTGCCCAGGGCGATGACGGAGCGGGGGGCCTTGGGGCAATCCCCCGTAGGGGTAACGTCCAGGGCGATGGCCAGGTCCGGCCCGATGCCATAGGCTGCCGGCCCCGCCCCCCGGGTGCCCACCTCCTCCTGGGCGGAGAATACCACGTATAAATCATGGGGGCAGGGGAGGGTAAGGGCGCTGAGGGCTACGGCGCAGCCCACCCGGTTATCCAGGGCGCCGCCGGTGGCCCGGCTGCCCTGGAGGGTCAGGGGGCTGTAAAATACCGCCACATCCCCGATGGAAACCTGGGCGGCAGCCTCTTCCCGGCCCTGCGCGCCGATGTCGATGAATAGATCCTCCACCTGGGCCTCCCCGGGCTTTTTCTTCCGGGCGTCGAAATAGACGGTGCCCAGCAGGCCGTTTGCAAAGGCCACCCGCCGGG
The DNA here is from genome assembly GCA_944336625.1 of uncultured Clostridia bacterium. GTDB lineage: Bacteria > Bacillota > Clostridia > Christensenellales > CAG-138 > Pelethousia. The sequence continues at coordinate 33,604 of CALVLF010000059.1, read as the reverse complement.
CAATGGCCAGAACGGGGTTTACCCCCCCTACCCGGGCCACCCGCAAAAAGCCCTTTTCATCTATGTCCGTCACCATCAGGCCGATCTGGTCCATATGGGCGCAGAGCATGAGCTTTTTGCCGCTGCTGCCCGGCCGGAAGGCGATGAGGTTGCCCAGGGCATCGGTGCGCAGCTCCTTGCAAAGGGGCTCCGCCAGCCGCGTGAGCATGGTGCGGACCCGCTCCTCCCGGCCGGAGGGGCCATAGGCTGCGGTCAGCAGTTTTAAATTAGTTTCCAGCATGGGGGATGACCTCCTTCCACATTGCATCCTTTAGAAAATGCCAAACGAGGCTGTAAGCCGCCTCCACATCCTTTATGCTGCAAAGGCTGTTGGGGGAATGGATATAGCGGCAGGGCACGGAAATGCCCCCGGCCGGGCAGCCCCCAAGGGCCTGATGGATGGCCCCGGCGTCCGTGCCCCCCCGGGCCCCCCGGCGGGGCTGGCAGGGGATGCCATGGGCCGCCGCGGTTTGGAACAGGGCCTGGTATAGCCGGGGCGGGGCCATGGTGCGCCCGTCCATAAGGGTGATGGCCGCCCCCTGGCCTACCTGGGTTACCATTTCATCCGGCCGCAGGCCGGGCATATCGTTGGCGGTGGTGCCCTCCAGCACCAGGGCCAGCTCCGGCGCCACCCGCGCCGCCGCTGCCATGGCCCCCCGGGTGCCCACCTCCTCCTGTACGGTAAAAACGCCCCACAGGTCGCATTCGTAACCCTCCGCCAAAATGGAAGAGAGGATGGCGCAGCCCACCCGGTCATCCAGGGCTTTAGCGCAGAGCAGCTCCCCCATCCGCTGAGGCTCCGAATCAAAGGCGATGGGGTCCCCGATCCCCACGGCCTCCTGGGCCGATTCCTTATCCTTGGCGCCTATATCCACATATAATTCCTCGTGGGAATAGGCCCGTTCAAATTCTTCCTTCTTTTGCAGGTGGATGGCCTTGCTGCCGATGACGCCGGGGATGCCTTTGGGGCCGATGCGCACCCGCTTCCCCGGCAGCACCCGGCTGTCCAGGCCCGCGGCCCGATAGAAAAGGGTGCCGTCCTCCCGGATGCCGGATACGACCATGCCCACCTCATCCATGTGGGCCGCCACCATGATCCGGGGCCCCTTGCCGGGCCGGTGGGCATAGAGGTTCCCCAGGGGGTCGGTAAAAAGCTCCAGCCCCAGGGGGGATAGTTCCCGCTTTAAATAGGCCCGCACCGGGCCTTCCCAGCCCGATACCCCCGGCAGGGCGCAGAGGGCCATCAATCTTTCCAGCATAGTGCCTCCTTCCAGCTCTCCCCGGCAAGGCCCCGCAAAAAGGCCTCCAGCACCTTCTCCAGATCATCCAGCGCCCTGGCGCTGATCACCTCTGCGCTGGTATGCATATACCTTAAGGGCACCTCCAGGAGCCCCGTTGCAATGCCCCCAGCCTGGGGGGCGATATGGAAGGCATCCGTGCCCGAGGCGGTCATCCCCGCCCCCAGTTCATATTCCACCCCAGCCTTTTTTGCCGCCGTCTCCAGCAAGTTCACTACCCCCGGGTGCAGGCAGAGGCTGCGGTTGATGACGATGGTATCCAGGGGGTGGGTTCGGAATTCCGTTTCCGGGGGGCCGCTGTGGCATACGTCCACAGCAATGGCCACATCCGGCCGGAGCTGCCGGGGGGCCGTCAGGCCGCCGGCGCCGGTCTTTTCCTCCTGTACCGAGGCGCAGAGCACCGCCCGGCAGGGGGCGGGGTTCTGGCATAGCCTGGCCAACAGATCCAGCAGCGCCCCCAGGGGGCCCCGGTCATCCAGGGTTTTGCAGGAAAGGCGGCCATCCAGCAGCGCCAGGGGGGCATGGGGATACAGGGTCACCACATCGCCCACCTGTACCCGTTCCTTTGCCGCCGGGCCCAAGCCCGTATCCAGGAGCAGGTCCTCCCAGGCATAGGCCCGGGGGGCTTCCTCCCCCCGCTGCAAATGGGGGGGAAGGGCGCCGGCCACCGCCGGAAGGGGGCCATCTTTCGTATGGATCAGCAGCCGGGACCCGGCCAGAACCCGGGGGTCCACCCCCGCCACCTTCCAGAGCCGGGCCATGCCATTCTCTTCCACAGCCTGGATGGCCATGCCGATTTCATCCATATGGGCCATAAGGAGAACCAGGGGGCCCTCTTCTCCCACCTGGCCAAATACGCTGCCGGCCTTATCCTGCCAGGCCCGGATGCCCAGGCCCTGGAGCTGGCGGAGCACTTCCGCAGCCACCCCTTCCTCCAGGCCTGTGACCCCGGGGGCCGCGCTCAGGCGGCGAATTCGTTCCAATCGATCCATGGTTTCATCCTTTCTTACCCTTACCCTTAACGGACAAGGGCATACACGCCTTAGCCTTAAGGGATACAATCCCGTAAAACCCTTAGGGCATTTTTGTGGGAGATCAGCTCCAGCTCCCGGGGGGTAAAGGCCTTTTCAAAGGCCCGAAGGAGCCGGGGCAGCCCGGCATAATCCCCAAACTCCAGGGCGTTGCTGATGCCGTCGAAATCCGAGCCCAGGGCAAGGGTTTCCACCCCCGCTACCTGGCGGATATGCTGGGCATGGCGCAGCAGGCCTTCCACGGTGGTTTCCGCCTCCGGCCCTACAAAGGCGCTGCAGAAATTCAGCCCCACTGCCCCGCCATGGTCCGCCAGGGCCCGGAGCTGGTCATCCGTCAGGTTCCGGGTATGGTCCTTTATGGCCCGGGCATTGCTGTGGGAAGCCAGGAAGGGCCCCTGCAGGAGCCGGGCCACATCCCAGAAGCCCCCGTCGGACAGGTGGGATACATCTACCACCATCCCCAGGGTTTGCATCCTTAAAACCGCCTCCCTGCCCAGGTCCGTCAGGCCCCGTTCCATAACCGCCGGGTCCTGGCTGTTGGGGAAGCCCAGGGCATTGGGGAAATTCCAGGTGAGGGCCACCATGCGCACGCCCTTTTCATAGGCGGCCTCCGGGCCCCCCATGGCTGCCATGGCCGCCCCATCCTCCAGGGTGAGCAGGGCGGAAATCTTCCCGGCCTGCCGGTTTTTTTCAATATCTTCAAAGACAAAAACAGGAGCTAGGGTCTCCCTGTTTTCCAAAAGCTCCCCTTCGTACCAGCTGCGGCATACCTCGAATATGGTAAGGGGATCCTTGCCAAGAAGGGTATCCGGCCTAAGGGGCTCCGCTGGGGCGAATACGGCGAAGCACTGCAAAAGGGCGCCCCCTGCCTGCATGCGGGGGATATCCAGATGCCCCCGGCTTTTCGCCAGCCGGTCCTTTCCGCCGGGGCTGTCCGCGCCGAAGGTGAGGGTATCGCAATGCAGGTCAACGATGGGATAATTTGCTTGCGTATGCATGCCTATATCATACACCAAATCCGCCTCTTATAAAAGAGGAAGGAGGGGCCTCGTCGTCGCAAAGTGGGCTTTACTGCGGTGGGGTTTAGGGGCGGTGCATAGTATCCGGGGTAACCTCTCCGTTCGCAATGGGGCTTAAAAGGAAAGTTTGCAAAAATTCCGGCGGAGGGGGCGGCGGCGGGGAGCGCGAAGCGCTCCTGGAGGGGCCGGCAAAACCGGCCCCTCCCCTTCGCAAAAGGGCTCCGGGATGCTGGCATCCCGGAGCCCTGTATGCGAAGCGCCGCCGCCCCCCTGCGTATTTCCGCCAAGGCTCCTTTCCTCCTCCGGAAAAAGCCGAGGGAACATAATCCAGTGTCCCGGCGGCAGGGAAGGCAGTTTCGAAAGGGGCGCCCTTCCGCCTGCGCAAGGAAGGCGAAAGCCCGGCCCCATAATCTACGGGGCCGGGCGGATACATGCAATGGGCGCGGGTACAAACCACCGCTTCCCACAAGCGTCTGTGCGCGAATATCGCCGTGCGCGCAGCACCGGGGCGGCGGCGTTTGGCGGCCCCAAGGGCCGCCAAACGAAAGGCAGGGCCGGGCTGCGCCCCGGCCCTGCCTTTGTGTGCGCTCTGCGCACCCGCCGCCCCCCGCCGGGCCTTCGCCGGCCTTCCTTTTCCCTTCCGCCAAAGCCGGGCGAACCGGATTTCGCCCGGCGGCAGGGAAGGCCCCGCCCAGCGGGATAAGGCCCCGCTCCCGCGAGGAAGGAAAAAACCCGGCCCCATGACTGAGGGGCCGGGCGGCTCTTAAGGAAAGACGCGGGCAGGAACCAGCGTTTCCCACCAACCTCTGTGCGCGAATATCAACCTGCGCGTAGCACCGGGGCCGGGCGGCTCTTAAGGAAAGGCGCGGGCAGGAACCAGCGTTTCCTGCTAACGTCCGTGCGCGAATATCAACCTGCGCGTAGCACCGGGGCCGGGCGGCACTTAAGGAAAGGCGCGGGCAGGAACCAAAGCTTCTCGCCAACGTCCGCGCGCTTAGCACCGCCGTGCGCGCAGCACCTGGCTTTGTTAATACAGCTTTGCCCCGGCGGGGATATGGGGGTCCACCATCAGCAGGTGAAGCTTTTCTTCCCCTGCTTCGTGGTGTACGGCGGAGATCAGCATGCCACAGGAGTCAATGCCCATCATTTTCCGAGGTGGCAGGTTCGTAATGGCAATGCAGGTCTTGCCTACAAGCTCCTCCGGCTCGTAATATTCATGGATGCCGCTGAGGATGATCCGGTCCTGGCCGGAGCCATCGTCCAGGGTGAATTTCAGCAGTTTCTTAGACTTGGGTACGGCTTCGCAGGCAAGCACCTTAACTGCCCGGAAGTCGGACTTGGAGAAGGTTTCAAAATCCACAAAGTCCTGAAACAGGGGCTCGATCTCTACCTTGGAAAAGTCGATCTTTTCCGCTGCCCCGCTTACCGTTTGCGCCTCCGGGGATTTGGCCTCCTCCCCCTTGTGGCCAAGGGGCTTCATGGTGGGGAAAAGCAACACGTCCCGCACGGTGGGGTTGTCCGTCAGGAGCATGACCAACCGGTCGATGCCCAGGCCGATGCCACCGGTGGGGGGCATGCCATATTCCAGGGCCAGGCAGAAATCCTCGTCGATCATCATGGCTTCCTCATCCCCCTTGGCCCGTTCCAGGGCCTGCTGGATGAACCGCTCCCGCTGGTCGATGGGGTCGTTGAGCTCACTGAAAGCATTGGCATATTCGTGCCCGGCGATGAACAGCTCGAAGCGCTCCGTTATGCGCGGGTCCTCGGGCTTCCGTTTGGACAGGGGAGATATTTCTACCGGGTAATCCATAATGAAAGTGGGCTGAATAAGGCTGGCCTCCACAAAGGCATCGAAGGCCGCCTCCAGAATCTTGCCCCGGGTGGCGGATTTGTCCTCCAGCTGAAGGCCCAGATCTGCGGCCTTCTGGCGGGCTTCCTCGTCGCTTTCGCAAGCGTAGAAATCCACCCCCGTCTTTTCCAGCACGGCCTGGTTCATGGTCTTGCGGGCAAAGGGGGCGGAAAGATCCAGGGCATGGCCCTGATAGGTGATGCTGGTGGTGCCATGGAGCATCTTACAGCAATGAGAAATCAGATCCTCCGCCAGGGCCATCATGCCGTGATAATCCGTATAGGCCTGATACAGCTCGATGGTGGTGAATTCCGGGTTATGGGTAGCATCCATGCCCTCGTTGCGGAAGATACGGCCGATCTCATAGACCTTCTCCAGCCCGCCTACAATGCACATCTTCAGATGGAGCTCCGTGGCGATGCGCAGGTACATGTCTATATCCAGGGTATTATGGTGGGTGATAAAGGGCCGGGCGGAAGCGCCGCTGGCGGTGGTATTGAGGACGGGGGTTTCCACCTCGATGAAGCCCTGGCTGTTGAGCCGGTTGCGGATCTCGGCAATAATGCGGCTGCGCTGAATAAAGGTCTGCCGCACGGAGGGGTTGACGATCAGGTCCACAAACCGCTGGCGGTAGCGCAGCTCCGGATCCTTGAGGCCATGGAATTTTTCCGGCAGGGGCCGCAGGGATTTGGAAAGGAGGGTCAGGGAATGGACGTGGATGGAAACCTCCCCCGTGCGGGTTTTGAATACGAAGCCCCGGACGCCCAGAATATCCCCGATATCATAGGCTTTAAACTGGGCGTAAGCCTCTTCCCCCACGTCTTCCCGGCGGACATAGATCTGCATATCCCCCTTATAATCCAGCAGGTGGGCAAAGCTGGCCTTGCCCATGATGCGCTTGGATAGCATCCGGCCCGCTAGGGAAACTTCCTTGCCCTCCAGGTTATCATAATTTTCCAGAATATCCAGGCTGTAATAATCCTGGTCATAGGTGACCTGCTGGAAGGGGTCCTTGCCGGCGGCCTGCAGGGCCTTGAGCTTATCCCGCCGGATCTGCAGCAGCTCCGAAAGCTCCTCCTGGGTCATTTCCCCCTGGGCGGGGATATTGCGGTCATTCTGCTCCATAGGGCCTCCTGTTTACTGTATGCGCAGGATACGCAGCCGGGTCAGGCCGCCGGGGGTCTGGATATCCACGGTTTCTCCCAGCTTATGGCCCAGGAGCCCGGCCCCCACCGGGGATTCATTGGAAATGCGCTGCTCCCGGGGGTTGCTTTCCGCGCTGCCCACGATCTGGAAGGTCATTTCCTGGTCCGTATCCGCATTTTTCACCGTAACCGTGGCGCCCACGTTTACGATCTCGGTATCGATATTTTCCTCATCGATCAGGATGACGTTTTTGAGCATGGACTCGATCTCTACGATTTCGTATTCAATGCGGGCCTGCTCTATCTTAGCCGCGTCGTATTCAGCGTTTTCGCTCAGGTCGCCAAAGGATCGGGCGATTTTGATCTGCTCCGCGATCTCCGTTCGGGCGGTGGTTTTCAGGTATTCCAGCCGCTCCTCATATTTTGCCACACCTTCCGCTGTAAGACGCACTTCTGCCATTCTCTCATTTCCTCCATTCACATAGGTACAGCTATTATAATGAAAGGAAGCGCCAAAGTCAAGAAAAGCCTGCCCTCCCGGGCAAAAATGAAAAAGGCGGAAGGCCGGGCGATCATTCCCGGGCCTCCCGCAGCAGGGCCAGCATGGCCTCCCCGCTGGGGGCGGCATTGAGCTGGGCGCGGAGCCTGGCCCCCCCCCGCAGGCCCTTGATATACCAGGCCATATGCTTGCGCATTTCAATATAGGCCCGGGGGCCCTTATGAGCCAGGGCCCGCTCCAGATGGAGGATGGCCATATCCAGCCGGTCGTTGACGGAAGGGGGCGAATAGGGCCGGCCCGCCAGGGCAGCCTGAATCTCCTGGAAGATGAAGGGGTTGCCCTGGGCGCCCCGGGCAACCATAACCCCGTCGCAGCCCGTATGGGCCCGCAGGGCCAGGGCATCCTGCCCGGTAAATACATCCCCGTTGCCGATGACGGGGATATGGAGGGCAGCCTTTAGAGCGGCAATGCTGTCCCAATCCGCCCGGCCGCTGTACATCTGCTCCCGGGTGCGGCCGTGGAGGGTAATGCAGGCGGCGCCGCTTTCCTGCAGGATATGGGCGAATTCCAGGGCGTTTACATGGGCGGCATCGAAGCCCTTGCGGATTTTTACCGTTACGGGCAGGCTGCTGGCCTTTACCACCGCCTCTACGATCCTGCCCGCCAGCAGGGGTTCCTTCATCAGGGCGCTGCCTTCCCCATTGCCGGTAATCTTGGGGGCCGGGCAGCCCATGTTGATGTCGATAAGGGCCAGCTCCCCACGGTTCTCCTGGCAGAGTTTATGGGCCACCTCCGCCAGGATTTCCGGCTCTCTTCCAAAGAGCTGCACGCCGCAAGGCCGCTCCGCCGGGTCCGTTTCCAGCAGGGCGGTGCTCCCTGCCCCGCCAAAGCTTAAACCTTTGGCACTGACCATTTCCGTATAGGTAAAATCGCACCCCTGATGGCGGCAGAGGGTGCGGTAGACCACATCCGTCACCCCGGCCATGGGGGCCAGGAGGACGGGAAATTCCTTTTGTAAAAACGGCAGCATGGGCATATCAGGGGGTAGCGGAGGGGAGAAGGCGCATATCCGGTGTAGGGCCGGGGGTGGTTTCCGGATTGGCTTCCACCAGGATCAGGCTGCTGATATACCACCGGCCGTCGATGCGCCGCAGCTTTACGCTGTAGCGCTTGGGCTCCCAGGGGGGCAGCGTGCTGCTGGCAGCCCCTTCATTGGCCGTGCCGGAAAGGGAGAGCATGCTCTCCGTTACCTCCATGGAAGCTACCACATCCCAGGGAAGGACGAAAATCCCCGTAGGGTCCAGCTTATAGATAAAATTCGTGACGGTATAGTCCCCATAGGTTTCATCGTAAAGGGCCTGGTCATTGGCCAGGAAATCCTCGGTGAAATATTCCGTCAGCTCGTTGAAATTTTCGCCGGTGAGGATATATTCCGCCCGCAGCTCCATGCCCTCTGTGACAAGCACGTAAATATTGCTCACATGCATGGCGCCGATAAAGACATACAGGGCCAAAACCACCACCCCCACCACCACCAGCAGGGTTCTGAGCACATACCATATGGATTTACGGGCTACTGTATACCGGTTTCGGGACATAGCTGCCCTCCTTTTTCTCTATTCTCCCAGTATCATAGCATACCCGGCCCATTTACGCAAACCCATGCTCGTCGTCGCAAAGTGCGCTTAGCTGCGGTGGGGGTTAGCTGTAGGCTAAAAAGCCGCCGGAGTAAAGCGGACTTTGCGACGACGAGGCCACCGGGGGGAAGTTTTGGCGCCGCCCTTGTTCATTTGCCGCTGTGGATATTATAATAAGAAAATAGGCGGCGCCCGGATGCGGGGCTGCCTGGAAGCAATTGCGCCTCGGGCGGGGCCGGGTTTTTAGGGCGCCCTGCAGGGGAATTTTATGGAAAGGCCTGGAAGCATAGGGATGGAAGCACCGAAAGCATATCAGTTTCTGGCAGATGCCTTATTGGAAGACTATGGAAAGCGCTGGCGCGTTTCCCGGCGAACCCTGGCCGCCCATCTGGAGCGGGGCGGGTTTTTCCAGGAGGCTTCGCAGCTGGGGTTGGACCAGCGGGCAGACCCGGCGGCAGTCCTGGCCGTATGCCAGGGAACCATGGCTTCCCTTTGCCCCCAAACGCCTCAGGAAGGCTGGCTGGCCCGCTGCTATGCCTATTTGGCGGATGGCCTTTTCCCGGATAGAGACTTTATCCGGCCCCGGCACGGGGAAAAGCTGGCCCTGGAGCTGTACTTATGCACTCTGGGCTGCCTGATGGAGCGGGAACCCCAGAGCTTGGCCCATAGCCTCCTGCTGGACCCTTGCCCCGTTACAACGGCAGAGCTGGCAAAGAGCCGCATCCGGGAGGAATATAAGCGCTTCACCGCCTGCCTGCGGGAAAGCCGCTATCTCCTCCTGCTGCGCCTGGCTCCCCTGGTGCTGCCCTATGACCCGGCGGCCCATATCATTGGGGTACATAATGTGGCTGTGGCTATGGCCCGGCAGGCGGCCCAGTGCGGCCTGCCCGTGGACCTGCCCCTGGTGGCAGCCTCCTCCCTGGTTCATGATATCGGCAAATTCGGCTGCCGGGGCCAGGATGCAAAAAGGGTGCCTTACCTGCATTACTATTATACCTGGGAATGGGGAGCCCGCCAGGGCCTGCCCGAGATCGCCCATATTGCTGCAAACCATTCCACCTGGGATCTGGAGTTTCAAAACCTGCCCCTGGAAAGCCTGCTGCTCATCTATGCGGATTTCCGGGTGCGGGGCCAACGGGAGGAAGGCAGGGAGCGGATTCACATCTATACCCTTTCCGAGGCCCATGATATCATCTTCTCCAAGCTGGCCAATATGACCGAGGAAAAGCGCCGGCAATATGAAATCGTCTATCAAAAGCTGTGGGATTTCCAGTCCTTCCTCCAAAGCCAGGGGGTGGACCCGGACCCCCTAGGCTCCCTCCGGCCCCGGCAGGAGATGGATGCCTCCCTCCTTTCCCCCAAGGCGGCGGAGGAACGGCTCCGTTCCCTGGCCTTTTACCATAATATCCAGCTCATGCATACCCTCAGCGGCCAGCGCTCCGTAGAGCAGCTGCTGGAGCAGGCCCGGGGGGAAAAAGACCGCCATAGAATGCGCACCTACCTAAGGCTGCTGGAGGATTACAGCGTTTATATGACCCGCTCCGGCAAGCTCCTGGCCCTGAGCTTCCTCTATGAGCTGCTGATGCATTCCGAGGGGGATGTGCGGCGCCACGCCGGCTCCATCATGGGGCAGATATTGGCAGGCAGTGGCCCCCAGTACCGCAAGGAGCTCCCCTCCCGGGCGCCCAAGGGCGCCGCTGCCCCTTCCATCAACGAGGTGCTGCAGGAAGCGGCGGACCTGTGGGATAGCTATATCGAGCGCTGCCTGCACCCGGATGTAAAAATTTCTACCAAGCATGCCCAGCGCATCTCCAATTCCCTCAAAACCATTACCAAGTCCCTCTTCGCTTCCTGCGCCCCTGGGGAGGCCCGGCATTTCCTGGCCCCCCTGGCCAGCCGCTTCCTGGGGGAAGATCTGCGGCCCGGGGACCCTTTCATCCTCATAGACGCTCTGCTCCATGCCCCCCTGGAGCTTTTGACCCCCCGGGAAGCCGCCGGCTTTTTCCGGCGCCTGTGCCAGCTGGTAGCCCCGGCGGGGCAGGAGGAGCGCCTGGTCATCTATGCCCTGCGCCTGGGGGAGCGGCTGCTGGAAAGCAGAGGGGGGGAGGGCACCCGGGGGGCCCTGGCCCTGGTGCGGGCCCTTCCCGGGGAACAACCCCCGGCAGTGGCCTACCTTATGGGGCGGCTCCGGGCCAGGGCAGGGAAGCCCGCCCAGCCCCCTCAGACCAATGTATCCGACCTGTTCCTGGCCAATCTGAAAAACGCCGTCCACTGGACGGTGAAGCTCACCTATATCGACATGCTGGAAGCCTATGCCCGGGAAAACAGGCAGGAGGCCTTCCACGTGGCCATGCACCTTTCCAACCTGCTTTCCGTCAGCGAGCACCTGCCCGTGCGGGAGCGGGCGGGCCAGGCCCTAAGGGACATGGCGGAGCTGCTGCGGGTGGATCAGCGCAATGAGATCGTCATCGACCTGATCCGGGAGCTGGAAAGCGGCCAGGACGAAATTTCCAATTATATCCCCCCTTACCTGGGGGCCCTGATCTGCGGCCTGCCCCCCAAGGAAACCGCCGAGTGCACCACCCTGCTGGAGGCCATGGTCCGCTCCTCCAACATCCGGCCCGCCAGGGCGGCCCTGGCCACCCTGGGGGTCATGCTGGGCCAGCTGGAGGACCCGGCCCTGACGCCCCGCATCTTGGGCCTGCTTTTGACGGGCATTGCCCACTATGAAGACAGCATCCACCGCACGGCCCTGTACGTCCTGTGCCGCCGGTATTTCGATGAACCCGCCCTGCCCCTGGAAAAGCGGATGCAGACCTTTATCTGCTGCGCGAAAAAGCTCCTGACCCTCCTTTGCGAGCCCCGGGAGGATTCCATCACTTTCTTCAACCGGGCCGCCATGGTGAACCACCTGTACCGCTTCATCACCACCGCCCAGGCGGAGCTGGGGCCCTGCCTTTTCCCGCCGGCGGGGCGGGCCGCCTTCTTCCCCGGCACCTTCGACCCCTTCTCCGCCGGGCACCGGCGCATCGTGGATGAAATCCGGCGCCTGGGCTTTACGGTATACCTGGCGGTGGATGAGTTCTCCTGGAATAAGCGCACCCTTCCCAAGCTCCTCCGGCGGCAGATCGCCCTTATGAGCGTAGCGGATGCTCCGGATGTATTCCTCTTCCCGGATGACCTGCCGGTGAACATCGCCATCCCGGCGGATTTGAAAAAGCTTTCGGATCTTTTCCCCGGGGAAGGGGTATGGCTGGTCATGGGGAGCGACGTGGTGTTCAATGCCTCCGCCTATTATCAGGATAAGCCCGGGGGCGCCAGCTATTTCAACCATATCGTCTTCGCCCGGGTAGAGGGGGAGGAGCAGGAGGCAGCCCGGGCCAGCATCCGGGCCAAGATCCACGGCGAGCTGATCATCCTCTCCCTGCCCGCTTATTATGAAACCGTAAGCTCTACCCGCATCCGCCAGTCCATCGATAAGAGCATGGATATTTCCATGCTGGTGGACCCGGTGGTGCAGGATTTTATCTATGCCAAGGGTTTGTACCTCCGCAGCCCGCAAAATAAGCGGGTGCTGACCCTGGAATCCCTGTATTTCGACGGGGGGCGCCAGGGGGATTCTGCCCTGCGCTTCTCCCTCCACAGCCGGGATGCGGATACCCCACTGGGGGAGATCCGGGCCCGGATCCTCTCCGTCCCCGGCCTGCATGAAGCCCTGGGCAGCGCGGCGGAGGCGGAGGCCCTGCGGCAGCGGGCCTCGGGCCGGATTCTGCTCATCGAGGGCTGCAGCGCCATCCATGCGGAAGCCGCCCGCCTCCTTTGCAACCAGCTCCTGGCCCGGAGCCTGGCGGATGACGTGACCTATGCCGTTTACCGCCCCAAATCCCCGGAGGAGCACCTGGCAAGCCTCCTGCCCCAGCTGGGCTTCCTCTCCCTTCCCGGGGCGGAGGGGCTGCTGCTGGTGGATATGCGCTCCCCCCTGGTGCTGATCCAGGATGTCCTTTCCCGCATCAAGGAGCCCCTGAGCTCGGATGCCGCCGTCATCCGGGCGGTGCACCGCCGCCGCCCCTCTCTGCGGCTGGGCCTATGCGGCCTTTTCCCCGGCCGGCTCCTGCTCACCTTCGATGCGGAGCTTTTGAACCAAGCCCTTATGGCCAAGGTGCAGAAATGGAACGGGGTGCTGGATGTACCCCCGGGGCAGCGGCGGCTGGGGCCCAATATGTGCGTGCCCTATGGGAAAATCCTGTCGGCGGATATCGTGCCCAATACGGTTACCAAGGCCCTCCATGCGGAAAAGGCCTTCCACCCGGACCTGACGGGCTTCTCCTTTACGGAGACCCCGGGCTATTCCTCCCTGAGGAACCAGGTGCGCACCCTCAAATCCTTCCAGCGGCCCGTATTGCTGGTGGATGACCTGCTGCATAATGGCTACCGCATGGAAAAGCTGGACCCCATCTTCAAGGCGGAGGATGTGCCCATCGCCCGGATCATCACGGGCATCCTTTCGGGCCGAGGGCTGGATCTGATGCGCACCCAGGGCCGGGCGGTGGACTGTGAATATTTCATCCCCAACCTGGGCTATTGGTTCAATGAGAGCCTGCTTTATCCCTTCATCGGCGGGGATGGCATCGAGGGCCAACCCCTGCTGGATACGGCCATTCCCTCCGTAAACCTGATGCTGCCCTATGCCTATCCCCGCTTCCTCCATGGGGCAGGGGAGCGGGCCGTATGGGAGCTGGATAGGATCGCCCTTTCCAATGCCCGGGATATCCTGCAGGTGCTGGAGGAGCGGCATGGGGCCCTCCTTTCCGGCCCCCTGACCCTGCGGCGGCTGGGGGAGGCTTTCATCGCCCCCCGTATCCCCTATAAGGGGGATGGCATGCGCTATGACCCCAACCTGCCCCCCTCCCAGTATCTGGACCAGGATCTGGATGCGCTGGAGCGGCTGGATACCCTGCCCCCCCAGCAGGCCCGGGGAAGGGGAAGGCCATAGGGGCGGGGGAAGGCTTCTGTCCGGGCCATCCTGCATCCCGCCCTTTGAAATAGGCCGGGGGCCCGCATCCGCCCAGCGGAAGCTCCAGGCATCGGCGCCGTGCTATCCCTTGCCGGGGTTCCCCCATACCGGGGCAGCAGCCCGGCTGCTTTTCCCGGTTTCGCTAGGGCGGGGAAAAAGAGCCCCTTCCCCCGGCAAAAGCCTTCCCCGGATGCTCCGGGGCCCGGGGTTCCCGGCATTCCCCGGGCCGGCGGAGGGAACAGATCTTCCTCTCCCGGAATTGCCGCACAGAGGCCTCCGTGGTTTTTCCCGCCTTCCTTTGGGGGTGTGCTGTAAGCAGCGGAAGCCCGGCTTGCATTTTGAAATATATACCCTTAACGGACAAGGGGGTACACGGTTTTGGCGGCCTGCGCAGGCGTGTATGTCCTTGTTCGTTAAGGGTAGAACGAGGTGGATATATGGAATATTATGCCTATGGCGGGGCCTGCCTGGCCCGGCCCAACCTGGAACGCCTGCCCGCAGGGGCCCTGCGGGTTATGGACCCCTTCTCCCCTCTGGTCTGCCTGTTTTACCAGCCTTCCCCCAGGGCCGGGGGCCTTTTCCGCTCCGGAAGCCGGGCCTTTCTGAATACGGCCTATGCAAACTGCTACGCCCTGCTGGATCGGCTCCTGCATCCCCCGGAGGCCCCCCGGCTCAATCTGGTGGGCCTGGGAGATGTGGGGGGAACCCTGCTGACGGGCCTGAAGCTCCTGGGCCAGGGGCTGGGGGAAATCGGCATCTATGACCCGGATGAAACCCGCATGGCCCGCTATGAAATGGAGCTGAACCAGATCCTCCCCCTGGAAGAGCCCCTGCCCCGGGTGGTTTGCAAAAAGGCGGAGGAGCTTTTCCAGTGCGATGCCCTCCTCTTCACCGCCAGCCGGGGGGTGCCCCCCCTGGGCCAGGGGGGGGATGTGCGCATGGCCCAGTATGGGGCCAATAAGGATATGCTCCGGGCCTATGCCCGCGCCGCCCGGGAGGCGGGCTTTTCCGGCCTTTTCTGCCAGATTTCCGACCCGGTGGACCAGCTTTCCCGCTTCGTCTTTCTGGAGAGCAACCGGGACGTATCCGGCCGCTTTGACTGCGAGGGCCTGCTGCCCGAGCAGGTCCAGGGCTATGGCCTGGGGGTTATGGCAGCCCGGGCAGCCTATTATGCGGAAAAGGAAGGCATCGGGTTTGCAGAGGGCCGGGCCTATGGCCCCCACGGAGCCGGGCTGGTCATCGCCAACGCCCCCGGGGATGCCTATGACGAGGCCCTTTCCCTGCGCCTGACCAAGCTGGCCCGGGAGGCCAACCTGCAGGTACGGGCCCTGGGGTATAAGCCCTATATCGCCCCGGGCCTTTCCTCCGCCTGCGTCAGCATCCTCCAAACCCTCCGGGGCCAGTGGCATCTGGGGGCCGTTCCCATCCGGGGGGTGTATTTCGGCTGCAAGAACCGCTTTGGCCCCCTGGGGCTGGAGCTGTATGCGGAGGATATCCACCCCGGGCTGCAGGCCCGGCTGGAAGCCTGCTATAAGGAGCTGGAGGGGTTTGAAGGATGAAGCCTCTGCTGGTAGTTACAACCGGCCGGCATATCCGCCTGGCCGGGGTGATGCAATATGCGCTGCAGGGCCTGCCCTATGAGCGGGCGGATCTGGAGCAGGGGGAAATCCCTTCGCTCCGGGGCAGGCGGGTCCTTTTTGCCCTTTCCCTGGGCCGGTATGGCCTGGATGCCCAGATCTGCCGCCTGATCGTGTACCTGCGGCAGCATCCCGGGGCCATGGAGGGGAGCTGCGGCGCCCTGCTCATCGATGGGGATGGGGAGCTTTATACCAAGCAGCTGGCCCATATGCTGGCCCTGTGCGCCAATGGGGCCGGATGCTTTTTCCCGGGCAAGCCCCTGGTAGAGGGGACGGGCTCCCTCCATAACCTGCGGGTGCAGGCCCGGCGGGCGGGGGTGGATACCCTGACGGCCTACCAGGAAAGCGCCCGGCGGCTGGTGGAGCGGCTCCTTGCCTTCAACCCGCCCCGCCATGCAAGCCCCCGGCTCCTGCTGCTCCATGCCAGCGAACACCCTACCTCCAATACCCTGGACCTGGCGGAGGCGGTGGCGGCAGGGCTTGCGGGCCGCTGCTCCATTCGGGAGATCTCCCTGCGCAATGGTACCGTATTCGACTGCCGGGGCTGCTCTTATAAAACCTGCGCCCACTTTGCCAGAAGCAACGCCTGCTTCTACGGGGGGCCCATTGTGGATTCCGTGTTCCCCGCACTGCTGGAAAGCGACGGCCTGCTCCTCCTTTGTCCCAATTATAACGACGCCCTCTCCGCCAACATTACCGCCTTTATCAACCGGCTTACGGCCCTGCTGGTGAATAACAGCCTCTACGATAAATACCTGTATGCCATCGTGGTTTCCGGCTACAGCGGGGGGGATCTGGTGGCCCAGCAGGTGCTGGGGGCCCTGTGCCTGAACAAGACCTTCATGCTGCCCCCCCGCTTCTGCCTGCTGGAAACGGCCAACGACCCCGGGGATGCCCTGGCTTCCCCGGGCATACAGGTGCGCACAGCCGCCTTTGGCGCCAATATACTCAGCACCATGGGGCCGGGGCCGGACTGGGGGTTTGCGGATTGATTCCCGCTGCAAGGGGGCGCAACCGCCCCAATCCATGTGGATACTATGGGGAAAACTATGTGGATATGTTGATAACTTTGTTTATTCCCCGCCCATAGGCGGGGAAAGCAGGGGCGGACATGTTGATAACCCGGCGGGTTCCATCCCCCAGGGGGCGGTTGGCTCCGCCCCCTTGCGAAGTCAGCTTTTGGGGTTGGGCGGTTTATGCTGCGGGGTAGGGGGCGCGCTCCCCCAAAAGGCGCCCCTGTGTAAGGGGAGCTGGCGCGGCCTTAAGCCGCGACTGAGGGGTTGTAAACGTAATAGCTCTATAAAAGCGCTGGTTAAACCCTCTCGTCTACAATCCCCCAGTCCGCTGCGCGGACAGCCCCCTTTACACAAGGTGGCCTTTTGGCATTTTCCCTTTACGAAGCTCACCCCACAGTTCACAATGGTCGCGCTGCGTTTGGCCAGGAGGCCCTTCCTCGCGCTCCTTTGCTCACTGGGCTTCCGCCGCCGCAAAAGGCCCAGTCCCCTCCCGCAAACCTGCTTATACCGCCAAACCATTCCCCTTCACCTAAAATGCACAAAAGGCGGCGAAAAGGAGGAGGGCAGCTTATGCGAGGGAAAAGGAAATGAGCGGCAATTCTTGATAAGCGCCGGGCAAAGCTCCTTCCGCCACAACCCCAGCCGCACCCCAGTTTACACAAAGGGGCCTTGCGGGTGAGCCTCCCTTCCATTTCCCGCCAGGGCTGGGCCTTCCTTTTTTCCCCGGGAGGATTTGTCCCCCGGCCTTGCAAAGCAGCGGCGAATAGGATAAAATGGTCGGAGGAAGAGCTTGGCAGCAAAGGGCTCCGGCTTGGGCCGGAACTTTTTTTAAAAGCGCAATTCTGAAAGGAGAAAAGACATGAAGGAGTATGTAGAATCCCTGGGCATTATCGCCCCCAAGGCGGTATACCATAACCTTTCCCCGGCTCAGCTGACGGAGCGCGCCGTAGCCCGCGGTGAAGGCACCCTCTCCAATACGGGCGCCCTGGTGGTAACCACGGGCAAATATACGGGCCGCTCTCCGGACGACCGCTTCGTTGTGGATGTCCCCGCCATTCATGATGATATCGACTGGGGCAAGGTGAATGTCCCCGTTTCCGCAGAGACCTTCGATCATATTTATGATAAAATGATGGCCTACCTCCAGGGCCGGGAGATCTTCATCTTCGACGGCTTTGCCGGAGCCGATCCTAAATACGCCCTCTCCGTCCGGGTGGTAAACGAGCTGGCCAGCCAGAACCTTTTCATGCACCAGCTCCTGCTGCGGCCCACTGCGGAACAGCTGGCGGCCTTTGTGCCCGGCTTCACCATTATCGCCGCCCCCGGCTTCAAGTGCATCCCGGAGAAGGACGGCGTCCATAGCGAGGCTGCCATCCTCGTCAACTTTGAAAAGCGCATGGTCCTCATCGCTGGCAGCCAGTACGCCGGCGAGATCAAGAAGAGCGTATTCTCCGTCATGAATTACCTGCTGCCCAAGGCCGGCGTCCTTTCCATGCATTGCTCCGCCAACGTGGGCGCAGAGGGGGATTCCGCCCTGTTCTTCGGCCTTTCCGGCACCGGTAAGACCACCCTTTCTGCCGACCCCAACCGCAGCCTCATCGGCGATGACGAGCACGGCTGGAGCGACGAGGGCATCTTCAACATCGAGGGCGGCTGCTATGCCAAGTGCATCAACCTCTCCCATGAGAACGAGCCCCAGATCTGGGATGCCATCAAGTTCGGCGCCCTGGTGGAAAACGTCATCATGAACCCCGAGACCCGGGAGCTGGATTTCAACGATAAGACCCTCACCGAAAACACCCGGGTAGGCTACCCGGTGGATTATATCCCCAACTGCCTCATCCCCGGCAAGGCGGGCCATCCCAAGACCGTGGTATTCCTTACGGCGGATGCCTTTGGCGTCATCCCCCCCATCTCCAAGCTGGATAAGAACCAGGCCATGTATCACTTCGTTTCCGGCTATACCTCCAAGCTGGCCGGTACGGAGCGGGGCATCGTAGAGCCCCAGACCACCTTCTCCACCTGCTTCGGCGCCCCCTTCCTGCCCCTGGATCCTTCCGTTTACGCGGAAATGCTGGGCAAGAAGATCGAGGAGCACAACGCCAACGTATATCTGGTGAATACGGGCTGGGCCGGCGGCAAATACGGCGTAGGCAGCCGGATGAAGCTCAAGTATACCCGGGCCATGGTCACCGCCGCCCTCAATGGGGACCTGGAGAAAGGGGAATTCGAGCTGGATCCCATCTTCAACGTCATGGTGCCCAAGACCTGCCCCAATGTGCCCGATGAATTCCTGAACCAGCGGGCCATGTGGAAGGACGATGCGGCCTATGAAGCCACGGCCAAGGATCTGGCTGCCCGCTTCGTGAAGAACTTCCAGAAGTACAGCCATATGCCCGCCCACATCGTAGAAGCGGGCCCCAAGGCCTAACTTCCCCCTTGATAAACATCCCGCCCGGAGGCTCCACGGCCTCCGGGCGCTTTTTCCGCCCTGAAGAAAAGGAGGATATTATGGATATACGCCCCTTCCGCCCGGAGGATGCCGGGGAGGCCGCGGCCCTCATAGCCCGCACCCTGCGGGAGGTAAACATACGGGATTATACAGAGGAATATATCGAAAGCCTGATTCAGCGGCTACAGCCCCAGGATATTGCGGCACGGGCCGCTGGCACCCATTTTTACGGGGCTTGGGAGGGGGGCCGGCTCATCGGCACCGGAGGCATAGGCCCCCTAGAGGGCCGGGCGGAGGAATACGGCCTGTATCACCTTTTCGTTCTGCCGGAATATCAGGGCCGGGGAGTGGGCCGGGCCATTCTGGAGGCCCTGGAAGGGGATACATATGGCCGGAAGGCCCGCTGCATAGAGGCTGCCGCTTCCATCACCGCACTGCCCTTTTACCTGGGCCTGGGCTATGCCCCGGCGGAAGGGTCCCTGAAGCCGGATGAAGCGGGCCTGGTGCGCCTGGAGAAGCGGCGGCCGGGCCTATAGCCCCCTGCTGCCCCATGGAGGAAACATATAAAAGGCCCTGCCAAAGGCAGGGCCAAAAAATATGGGCAGGCCAAGCGAGGGAAGCCCGCCCAAACCGGATTTAGGATTAATGGCCGTTGGAAGCCTTGCCCCGCTGGGCCAGGTGCCAGGCAAAGCCGGAGATTTCGTCATGGGCAAATACCTTCCAGAGCTGGCCATCCTTGGTATAGGCGCAGGTATCCTCATCAAAAACGACGCCCTTTTCCTCTTCCAGGTATTTCTTAGCCGCTACGATATCATCGCAGAGGATGGAGAAATGGCCCCGGGTGCCCCGGCCGGGCTTTTTGATGATCTCGAAGTGGTTATTATCCAGGTGCCAGCCCCAGGGGATCTCTTCGGAATCAAAGCCGAACAGATCTACCATCAGCTTGGCCGTGCGCTCGGCTTCGCCGTCCTTATCATGCCAGATCCCGATATGGCCTAAAGAGAAGTTGAAATCGTTTGCGCTCATTGTTTTGCTCTCCTTAAAAATAAGAATTATGTTGATCACAGCGGCGGCGCGGTTTGCAGGGCCGCTGAAGCTTTGATTTTATCACAGGAAAACAGCGCTGCCCTTTTGGGTTATACCGGAGAAAAGGGCGGATGCGGCCGGTGCAGCCGCTATGGTTGCTGGAAAAAAATAAAGGGGTAGCACGGATAAATTCGATGTAAACGTTATCATTTATTACTATTATAGCCGCCTGGGATGTAGGTGTCAACCGGTATTATTTGCAACGTTTTATCCTGGGAAATCCGGAATTATTCTATTATTTTATTGCTTTTTTATGGAGTTTGCGCTATGATATAGCTATCGTAAGATTATATATTTATATGCAACCGCTTGCATTTTCGACAGGTTTCTGCATAAGCAAGTTTACAATATGAGAGGTTATTATCTATGAAAGCTGTACTCCTGCGCGCGCCCAATGAAATCGCAATTACCCAGCTTCCGGAGCCCGCCTATGCGCCGGGCATGGCTGTGGTGCGCATCGTAGCCGGCGGAATCTGCGGCTCGGATATCGGCGCATTCCGGGGCACCAATAAGCTGGTTTCCTATCCCCGGGTAATCGGCCATGAGCTGGCCGGCACCATCGTTTCCATCGACCCGGCCAACAAGCGGGGCCTGAAGGCCGGCGACCGGGTTGTGGTGGACCCTTATATCTACTGCGGCAGCTGCTATCCCTGCTCTTTGGGCCGCACAAACTGCTGCACGGACCTGAAGGTTTTAGGTGTGCAGACCGATGGCGGCATGGCGGAGCTGTATAAGCACCCGGCGGATATGCTCATTCCCATTCCGGATAATATGAGCTATACCCTGGCCTCCGTAGCGGAACCTCTGACTATTTCCCTCCATGCCCTGCACCGCACCGGCCTGAAGGCCGGGGAGCATATCGCCATCAACGGCGCCGGCGCCATCGGCCTGCTGGCGGCCCTAGCGGCCATTGCCTATGGCGCGGAACCCATCCTCATCGACCTGGTGGAGGAAAGGCTGGCCTTTGCCCGGAGCCTGGGCGTGCGCCATACCATTAATCTGGGCACCCAGGATCTCCTGCCGGAGATTTCCCGCCTGACCGGCGGGCGTATGGCAGAGGTAGTGGTAGAGGCATCCGGGGCCAACGCCGCTATCCGTAATACCCTGGACATGGTCAGCTATGCCGGGCGCATCGGCCTTACGGGCTGGCCTGCCAAGGAGACCCCCCTTCCCACCGACGTAATTACCCGCAAGGAGGTCAATATCTACGGCTGCCGCACCAGCGCCGGGGAATTTGACGAGGCGCTGGAGCTGCTCAGCACCGGCAAGGTGGATGGCAATGCCATCATCAGCAAGGTTATCCGGCTGGACCAGGTGCCCGATTATGTCCGGGAGCTGGCCGCTCATCCAGACCGCTATTTGAAGGTAGTCTTTTCCGAAGAATAAAACAGAGCAGAGGCAAGTCCTGCGCGGACGGCGATATTCGCGCACAAACGGTAGCAGGCACCCCTCCTTCCTGCCCGTGCCTTTCGTTAAGCTCCGCCCGGCCCCGTAGATTATGGGGCCGGGCTTTCGCCGGGGGCTGAAAGGAATCTTTGTGGAGATCCGCAAGGTGGGGCGGCGGGTGCGCAGAGCGCACACAAAGGAAGGGCCGGGGCTTTGCCCCGGCCCTTCCTTTGGTTTGGCGGCCCCAAGGGCCGCCAAACGCCGCCGCCCCCCTCCGCCGGAATGTTTGCAAACCATCCTTTCAGCCCTCACAAAAGCCCAGCCCCATAATCTACGGGGCTGGGCGGCTCTTACGGAAAGGCGCGGGCACTGCCCAAGAGTACCCACCGGCATATGTGCGCGATTATCGCCGTGCGCGCAGCACCGGAGCCCTATTCATCCAGCTTGAGGGCATCGCCCCAGAATTTCCGGGAAACGCCGGTGAATTCCGCTTCGAAATCCAGCCAATCCTGCACGGGATAGAAGGGCTGGCCGCTCTGGCCGGAAACGCCGAAGCGCACGTCATCCCGGGGATAAAGGTTATTCTGCTCCTTGGCGGTGCGCAGAGCATAATTCAGCATGCCCACCATAGCCCCCTTGAAAAGGAAGTGCATGGTGACCAGGTTGAAGCCCAAAGGATACAGATCCGCCGCCCGGAGGGTGGGCTGCTTGACGGACTGGTTGATATCCGGGAACATCTTATAGCCCGGCACAGCCGCGGCCACGGCCTGGGCTTCCTCCATGGTTTTCATGGAGGTAACCAGGGTCATATCCGCCCCCTGTTCCAAAGAGCCCAGGCTCCGGGCGATGGCTTCCTCCAGGCCACCGTTTTCCAGGGGCACATTGGTGCGGGCGATAAAGATGCAGCCGCTGCCCTCCAGGGCGGCCTTGGCTGCCTTAACCTTTGCGAAGTACTCCTCCCGGGGGATGATATTCTTGCTGACTACGCCTTTGGCAAAGCCGGGCTCCGCCTCATCTTCCAGCAAAATAGCCTTGGCGCCGGCCTTTGCCAGGCGCTCGCAGGTGCGGTATACATTGATAGGGCTGCCGAAACCATCCTCCGCATCCACAATCAGGGGCAGGGGGCAGTTATCCGTGATGCGGGACACGATCCATACCAGCTCCGAAAGGTTCAGGATACCCAGATCCGGCAGGCCATCCATGGCCATGGAAAGCTCCGCCCCGGAAAGGCAGATGGCCTTGAAGCCGGCCAGCTCCGCTACCCGGGCGGAAGCGCAGTCGAATACGCAGGGGGCCAGCACGCCTGTTTCCGCCTGGAACAGCTCCGGAAAAGTAGGGACTTGGTTTTTCATCATAAGGGAAAAGCTCCTTTCATACTCCCCCGGGGCCATATCCCGCTGGGGCCGGCGCCCCGGGGACGGGATATGCCCGGAAAAATAGTATTAATATACAACTATTCGTATAATATACGGCGAAAAAAGGCCAGAAAACGCCGCTTCGCTCTAAAATAATGTAACCGCTAACATGCTCACTAAAAGTATAGTTCACATTGAAAAACCTGTCAATCCAATAAGGAGAATTTTGGAAAAGATCACTATGTTTTGTCCCTTTCCTCTTGACGGACTGCCATCGGTTGCGTTATCATGTTAATATAGGAGTATTTTTAACAGGTTTTCCACATGGCGTGCATAGTGAAAGGGTGTTGTTTCAATGAATATTTATGATATTGCAAAGGAGGCGGGCGTATCCACTGCAACGGTTTCCCGGGTGATCAATAACAAACCAAACATCAGCCCCAAAACCCGCAAGCGGGTAACGGCAGTACTGGAGCGGCATAATTACATCCCCAGCTCCATAGCCCGGGGCCTGATCAATAACTCCATGAACCTGACCGGCGTAGTTATGCGGGATATCCGGCTTTCCCATTATAATTCCTTTGCATTCAATATTGAGCAGGAGCTGAACCGAAACGGTTACAGCTGCATTATCGCCAATGCCAGCGACTGCGATCTTACGGCCACCTTCCGGGTTTTCGCCCAGGTTAAGGTGGATGGCATTATCCTCATCGGTTCCGATCTGATGAACAGCCTGACCCGCAGCGCCATCCTTTCCTATCATCCAAAGACGCCTATCGTATTTTTAAATGGTTCCATCGACCTGCCCAATGTCACCAGCATCATCGTGGATGACCGGGCAGGCATCCTGCAATGCATGGAACATCTTTTCGCCCGGGGGCGGCGCCGGCCCGTTTACGTAAACGACAATACTACGGACAGCGCCAAGCGCAAATGCGAGGGGTTTGTGGATGCCCTGGGGAAATGGGGCATCGAGAACCCGGAAGGGCGGATTATACAGTCTACCCTGGGCTTCCAGGGCGGCATCGAATGCGGCAGGGCCATACTGAAGCAATATAAAGAAGATGTGGACTGCGTCATCTGTGCAGAGGACGTTACAGCCCTGGGCTGCATGCGGGCCTTTGAGATGGCTGGCAAGGCCATCCCCCGGGATATTGCCATTACAGGCTACAGCAACAGCGCCGAGTGCAAAATGGCCAACCGGGTCCTTACCAGCGTGGATACCAAGCTGGAAATGATGGGCCTGGAAGCTGCCACAGCCCTCTATAATAAAATGAACGGAAAAGCCTGGGCTTCCAGAATGATGATTTCCCCGGAGCTGGTCATTGGCGAGAGCAGCTGATTTTCCGGCCGGTTGGGGTGGGTGCTAAGGCCCAAGGGAGCTTTTCCTGCGCCCTTGTTGCGAGGGCTGCCTTCCCGCTCCTTCCCCCATAAAGGCGGGCCAGGGAGAAGGAATCATAGCATATTCCCCTTGCTCCTGCGGATGCACCCCTTTAGGGATAAGGATGTAAGCGCCTAGGGGCCGCCTTTTGCCCGTTTTTTTTGCAAGCCGCCGTTTCCGCGCAGCCGCCCCCTGGGCGGTTTTTTTGCGCCTTTTGGTGAAGGGGAAAAGCTGGATGCCCACTCCCAAGGCCCCCTTGTGAAGTCAGCTTATTTTGGTTGGGTGGTTTATGCTGCGGGGTAGGGGCGCGCTCCCCCAAAAGGCGCCCCTGTGTAAGGGGAGCTGTCATGGCCCAAAAGGCCATGACTGAGGGGTTGTAAACGTAGTAACTCTATAAAAGCGCTGGCCAGAACTCCAGCCGCTACAATCCCTCAGTCAGCAAAGCTGACAGAGCAGTTCGCAATAGCCGCGCAGCGTCGGCCCCGCGTCCTTTTTACCACGCAAAAAGAAGCGGCTATGTAGCCGCTTCTTTTTTAGGGGGCTGGCTTTCCAGCCCCGGGTATTTGCTTTACTTACTCAGCAGCAGCCGTAGCTTCGGGAGCTTCGGTAGCTTCGGCAGCAGCCTCAGGGGCTTCGGTGGCCTCGGCAGCGGCGTCGGTAGTGTCATCCGCAGCGTCGGTGTTGCTGTCTTCGAAGTATACGGAATCATCCAGCTGAGAGAAGTCCATGGTGAAGTAGCGCAGGCACAGCTCGGAGAGGGTGCCGTCTTCCCGCATCTCCCGCAGGCAGTCATCTACCATCTGCTGGAGCTCGGTGTCGCCCTTCTCAAAGAGGAAGAAACCATCGGGCTGCTGGGCAACCTGGGAAACGTCAACGTCTACCAGCTTTACCTTATAGCCGCGCTCTTCTTCTGCGATGGCGTAGTCGGAAACGTTGCTGAAGGTGGCGTCTACACGGCCTTCGATCAGCATGGCGATGTTATCAATGGCGTTGGACTCGATGTACTGCAGGTTGATGGGGTTATCAGGATGCTGCTCATTGAACTCCTCCAGGAAGAGGGTGCCAGCGGTGCCGGGGATGGCAACTACGTTACGGCCGCACAGATCCTCCAGGCTGTTGATCTCGGTCTCGTCAACCCGAACAGCCATCATGTAAGGGGTATGGATGTAGGGGACTTCAGAGTAGAGATAGTTTTCAGCCCGCTCTTCGGTCCAGGTGATGTTGGAGCCCACCATGTCGAACTTCTGGGCATCCAGGCCAGGGGTCAGGGCGGAGAATTCGCCGGTGCAGTACAGCTCGATCTCGATCTCGTCCAGACGGGCATCGATCTCTTTTACGATATCGATTTCATAGCCGGCATAGCTGCCACCGTCATTGACGTAGTTGAGGCGGGCAGCCGTTCCGGGGAAGGCGTAAACGACCTTGCGGACTTCGGTGGTGGCGCTCTCTTCAGGCGCTTCGGTAGCGTCTGTGGCAGGGGCTTCGGTAGCGGCGGGCGCTTCCGTAGCAGCCGGGGTTTCCTCAGCGGGTGCGGCGCAGGCGACTGCGCTCAGCGCCATGGCAGCAACCATCAGGATTGCTAAAAACTTCTTCATGTTTTTTCCTCCATACTATATTTTTTATGTAGCAGCCCGGAGGCCGCTGCATAATTGGGGACGGTGATACAAACCCTTACCGGTGGGTAATCCGGTACAGGAACTGCTTGGTCTTTTCGCGCTGGGGATTATTGAAAATCTGGTCCGGCGTGCCCTCCTCATAGATGGTGCCATCCGCAAGGAGAACCACCCGGTCAGCGCAATCCCGCGCAAAGGCCATTTCGTGGGTAACAATAATGAGGGTTGTACCCTGGTGGGAAATGCTGCGGATAACATCCAACACTTCGCCTACCATTTCAGGGTCCAGGGCGGAGGTGGGCTCATCAAAGAGGATGACCTTGGGCTGAATCGCCAGGGCCCTGGCAATGCCGACCCGCTGCTGCTGGCCGCCGGAGAGCTGATGGGGATAGTAGTTCATACGATCCGCCAGGCCAACCCGCTCCAGCTCCGTTTTGGCGATATCTTCCGCCAGCTTTTTATCTTTTTTCTGGACGACCACCAGGGCTTCCATTACGTTTTCCAGGGCCGTCTTATGGCGGAAGAGGTTATAGGACTGGAAAACCATGGCCGTATTCCGGCGGACCTTCAGGATGTCCGACTTGCGGACGGTAGTCATATCCAGATTGATATCATCATCCAGGATCAGGGTGCCTTTTTCCGCCCGCTCCAGGAAATTCAGGGTGCGCAGGAAGGTGGATTTACCGGAACCGCTGGCGCCGATGATGACGTTTACATCGCCGGTGGGGACTTTCCAGTCAATGCCCTTGATTACGTGGTTCTTGCCGAAGCTCTTATGCCAGCCGCGTACTTCAATCATGCCTGCACCCCTCCTTCTTCCAGGGCTTTTTCAATTTCTTTAATTTCCTTCTTCTTTGCCGCGTCATCATCCGAGCTGTTGTCTTCGATTTCCCGGTCATAGAAGTTCAGTTTCTTTTCAATCCACTTGAAGACGAAGCCGATGAGGATGCAGATTGCCCAGTAGGTAAGGGCTGCGCAGGTATAGGCTTCGAAATAATGGAAGTTCCGGCCGCCTAGGATCTTGGCCATGCCCATCATATCCATAACGGCGATCATGAAGGCCAGGGAGGTGCCCTTGAGCAGGGACATCAGCGAATTACCGAAGGAAGGAACCGCCACCACCATGGCCTGGGGCAGGATAATGCGCACCAGGGACTGGAGGCCGGTCATACCGATGGACTTGGCGGCTTCGGTTTCCTTCCGGTCTACGGAAAGGAGGGCTGCACGGATTACCTCGGACTGGAAGGCGGACTCCTGCACGATAAAGGCCGATACGGCGAAGGTGAAGGGGGTGATGGAGTTTACGTCGATATCGGTGCCATAGCGGGCATTCAGCGCATTCACAATGATGGGAAGGCCGTAATAGGTCATATACAGCAATACCATGGACGGCGTGCCCCGCATGAAGGAAACGTACAGGGCGCAAAGCTGCTTGAGCACCGGGACGTTATTGATCTTAATCAGGGCGATGATGAGGCCAAAGAATATGCTGAACACAATGGCAATGGCTGTCATCTTCAGGGTCACGGGAAGGCCGGTTAAAACGATTGGCCAGTATTCCCATACTAAGCTGATGTCAAACATAGAATCCTCCTCCTTATAAAAAACAAACTAGAACCGTACAGCCTAGACTGTTTTATACGAACGAACCAGCGGGGGCGGATAGACCGGGCGGCCTCCGCAGCAGGAATCAAAAGAACATTTACAGATGGAGTGTTAAGATTACATTCCCCATTATAATATCTTTCGCGAAGCATTGCAATCGATTCCGACAAAAGATTTTACGAATATTTTTCTGAAACACGATTTTTGAAAAAGGAAAGGGCCCTTTTTCAGGGAAGGTGGGATAAAAGAGCTTCCACAAACGCCAGAGCTGGCCTTCCCACATAAACTGGAATGATGCAACCAACCACCAGGAGTATTATAGATTGTCCATGACATAAAAGGCAACAACAATTTTCTACCACGGTGTGCAACCGTTTACAATTTAGCCCATTATAATACAAAGCACCGGGAAGTTCAATACTAAATTTTCTTATGGCTAAGAAAAGGAATGGTTGTAAAACCTTTCCTCGCCTTGACAAAAAGAATTTTCAAATATATACTCTACACGTCAGGCGATCCTTGGCGCCCATATCGATTCAGTACAGGATGGAGGCATTTAAAAATGTTTGAAAAGCTGGTAAAAAGCTACATTCTCAAAGAAGCGCCCGCAACCGTCATTCCCCGCTGCATGCCCGTTTCCGAGGCAAAAGCAAAGTTTGGCTATGAAACCGTATACAAACTCGCGTCCAACGAGAATCCCTTCGGCCCTTCCCCCCTGGCGCAGGAAGCCATGCGCGCAGCTGCTGCCACCTGTTACCGTTATTCAGACGGATCCCGGGAAAAGCTGCTGGTTTCCAAGCTGGCAGCCCGCAACGGCGTAAGCACGGAGCAGATCTATATCTCCGGCGGCGCCGCCAACGTGCTGAAGGACCTGGCCGCCGTATTCATTCAGCCCGGGGATGCATGCATCGTTTCCGCTCCCTCCTATGCGCCCTATTATTTCTGGATCTTTAAAAATGGCGGCACGATTGTGGATATCCCCTGCCATAAAGAAGACCAGACCATGGATATAGAGGGAATGCTTGCCGCAGTTACGGACCGGACCAAGCTCCTGTTCATCTGCAA
This sequence comes from uncultured Clostridia bacterium, assembly GCA_944336625.1. Classification (GTDB taxonomy): domain Bacteria; phylum Bacillota; class Clostridia; order Christensenellales; family CAG-138; genus Pelethousia. The sequence goes on along the minus strand of CALVLF010000059.1, from coordinate 5,477 downwards.
CCCCAACAACCCTACCAGCACCGCCCTGCCCCGGGAGAAGATGGTGGATTTCCTCCGCCGGCTGCCCAAGGACGTGATCTTTGTTGCGGATGAGGCCTATATCGATTTCACCGATGATCCCGATGGCATGACTCTGGCGCCCTTCCTGGCGGAATTCCCCAACCTGGTGGTGGTGCGCACCTTCTCCAAGATTTACGGCATGGCTTCTGCCCGGCTGGGCTATGCCATCGCCTGCCCGGAGATTATCGCCTACCTGGGCAAGTCCATGGATGCCCGCAACGTGAACTGCTTCGGCATTGAAGGGGGCATTGCCGCCCTGGATGACGAGGAATTCCGGCAGAAGACCATCGCCAATAATAAAGCCGAGCGGGCCTATCTTACCCAGGCCATTTCCAACATGGGCTATAAGGTATATGATTCCCAGGCCAACTTCATCTGGGTGGACTTTGGCCGGCCGGCAGCAGAGGTGCATGACGACCTGCTGCCCTATGGGGTAATCATTCGGGGCGACTTCCTCTTTGCCCGTATTTCCATTGGCCTGCACATTGAAAACGAAACCCTGGTGAAAGCTCTGCAGGCCATCCAGGCAAAGGCCTGAGCCACCCGCCTAACCCCAGTCTTTTAAGAGCCGTCCTTTATACAGATGGCTCTTTCCTGTTTTTTCCATGCCTCCCCCTAAGCTGGAAAAGGGGTGCGGCAGCAAACATCCTTTTCCCCTGCCTGCTGCCGATTGACAAGGGCAGGGGGGAAGGATATAATTTATGCGGGCACAGTAAGCGCTAACATTTTTATTTTTCGTTTGTTTTTCTATTATTTAACTTTATGATTGCCCAGCATTCCTTCAAAATATATGATACCGCTTTCAAAAAAATCCCGCGCCCTACGGTTTCTGCGGTTACAGCTTAGAATCATAAATTTACAGTTAGGAGAAAGAAACATGCTTAGACTCAGCAGAGAAGAAATCAGCCAGGTTATGCAGGAAAAGCTCGTTAAGCACGGCGTTCCTGGGGATGTGGCGGCGGATTGCGCCAACCTTCTGGTGGAAAACAGCATAGACGGCATCTATTCCCATGGGGTAAACCGCTTCCCCCGCATCATTTCCTATTTGGATAAGGGATATATTAAGGCGGGAAACGTGCCTACGTTGGTAGAAAGCTTTGGCGCCTTTGAAAAATGGGATGGAAACCTGGGCATGGGCAATACCAATGCCAAGTTCTGCATGGACCGGGCCATTGCCCTGGCCCATACATATGGCATCGGTTGCATTGCCCTGCGCCATACGAACCACTGGATGCGGGGGGGCACCTATGGCCTGCAGGCCGCGGACGCCGGCTGCATTGGCATCTGCTGGACGAATACCCAGCCCAATATGCCCGCCTGGGGGGCCAAGGACCGGCGGATCGGCAACAACCCCCTCATCTTCTGCGTGCCCAAGGAGGGGGGCCACGTGATGATGGACGGGGCCATGGCCCAGTTCTCCTACGGGGCCATTGAATCCGCCCGCCTGGCAGGCAAGCAGCTGCCGGTTCCCGGCGGCTTCGATACGCAGGGCAATATCACCTGCGACCCTGCTGAAATCGAAAAAACCTGGCGGGTGCTGCCCATCGGCTACTGGAAGGGCTCCTGCATTTCCATCATGCTGGATATGATGGCCGCTACCCTTTCCGAGGGGAATTCCGTCAGCGAAGTGGGCAAGCTGGGGGAGGATGAATTCAGCCTTTCCCAGGTATTGATCGCCATCGACCTCAAGCGCATCACCCCCAACTATGAAGCCATCGTGGAGCATATCATCCAGGATATCAAGGCCTCGGAACGGGTGGATGAGAATACGCAGATCCTTTATCCCAACGAGCCCTGCTACATCAGCCGGCAGGATAACCTGCAAAACGGAATCCCCGTACATGAAAGCGTTTGGGAAAGCATCCTGGCGCTGTAAGCCCCGGGCCCATCCCAACCGGGGGCCTATATACCTATATATAATTACATATTCCCATAAAATAGGAAAAAGGAGCAGCTTATGAAACCTTTTAACATTGCCATCCTGGGCGCCGGGGCCATTGCAGGGCATATGGCCTCTGCCGTCCGCATGTGCCCGGAAGAATTCCGCCCCTGGGCCGTTGCCGCCCGGGATGAGGACAGGGCCAGGGCCTTTGCGGAAGAATACGGCTTTGCCCGCGCCTATGGCTCTTACGAGGCCATGCTGGCAGACCCGGAAGTGGATCTTGTATACGTGGCCCTGCCCCATGCCCTCCATTGCAGCCATGCCCTTATGTGCCTGGAGGCGGGGAAGAACGTGGTGGTGGAAAAGCCCTTTACCGCCAATGCCAAGGAAGCGGAGGCCGTGATAGAAAAGGCCCGGGCCAAGGGCCTTATGGCGGCGGAGGGCATCTGGACCCGCTACCTGCCCAATGTGGAAAAGATCCAGGCACTGGTTGCCAGCGGCGCCATCGGCGAGGTGCGGATGCTCAGCGGAGAAATCGGCTACCATCTGACCCAGCCCCGGCTCTTCGACCCTGCCCTGGCCGGGGGGGCCTTATTGGACATTGGCGTTTACGCCGTGGCCCTGGCGGGGCTGGTTTTTGGCTATGACGTGGAATCCCTTTCCACCAGCGCCCAGCTGACGGACCGGGGCGTGGATGAAACCAACAGCTTCGCCTTCCGCTATAAAGGGGGAAAGATGGCCGCCTTTAATACCTCCATGTCCTATATGAGCTCCTGCCGGGGCACCATTTGGGGCAGCCAGGGCTATGCGGATATTGATAACCTCAACCGCCTGAGCATCATCCGGGTTTTTGACAGCAACAATCAGGAGATTGCCTGCTATACCAACCCCCCCTGCCAAAACAACTATGTTTATGAGGTTCATGCCCTTTACAAGGCCCTGCAGGAAAAGCGGCTGGATACCCCCCAGGCCACCCATGAAGAGATCCTCCAGCGGATGGGGCTGATGGATGCCCTGCGCAAGGCATGGGGCATGGCCTATCCCTTTGAAAAATAAGGGCGGCCCGCCTGGCGCGGCTGCCCAGATGCAGGAGAAATTGCTATGAAACTGTTTGATCCCGGCATAACGCCCAAGCTCCTTACCGCCCTGGACGGAACCCCCATTACCAGCCAGGAAGCCTGGGCCTCCATTCGCCGGCCCGAGATCGTAGAAATGCTCACCCGGGAGGTATATGGGGCCGCTCCCGGCAGGCCGGATAACCTCCGCTTTGATACGGTGGTGAACGACGGGGATGCCCTGGAGGGGAAGGCTGTTTTAAAAACGGTTACCGTCAGCTTCGAGGGGCCCTATGGCAGCTGGAGCTTTCCCTTCTGGATGTTTACGCCAAAGCACGATCAGCCCGTAGGCGCCCTGCTGCTCATTTGCATTGGCACCAAGGAGGACAAGCTGGATATTACCCGGAAGGTAAAAAGCCCGGCCTGGCCCGTGGAGGAGATCGTCGCCCGGGGCTATGCTGCCGTGGCCTTTCATTATGAAAGCCTGGCGCCGGATAACACGGAGTGCTTTTCCCATAGCGTGCATAGCTGCTTTTCCCAGCAGCGCAGCGGAGATAGTTGGGGCGCCATTGCGGCCTGGGCCTGGGGCGCCATGCGGGTTATGGACTATTTGCAGACCGACCCGGACATCAACAAGAGCCGCATTGGCGTAGTAGGCCACTCCAGAGGCGCAAAAACCGCCCTGCTTACCGGCATGCTGGATACCCGCTTCAGCGCCGTATTTTCCAATAACTCCGGCTGCATGGGCGCCGCCATGACCCGCTTTAAGGGCGGGGAAAGCGTTGCCCAGATCAATGAGCGCTTCCCCTACTGGTTCTGCCAGAATTTCCGCAAATATGATGACGATGTCCTGGCCATGCCCTTTGACCAGCATATGTTCCTGGCCACCATTGCGCCCCGGCTCCTTTATGTGAGCAGCGCCACCAATGATGAGTGGGCCGACCCGGATGCGGAGCTTACTGCCGTAAAGCTGGCCGGAGAAGCCTACCGCCTGTATTGCATGAACGGCATACGGGATACCCTTTATCCTGTACCGGATAAATCCTATGGCGGCGCCGGCATCGGTTACCACAGGCGCACAGGCCCCCATGGCTTGCAGGTTTCGGACTGGATGCACTTTATCGATTTCCTGGATGCCCGCTGGTAAAGCCCCTGAAAAAGAAAAGCCCCCTGCCCCTTGGCTTTGGCAGGGGGTTAAAAATTCCCTCGGGGGTTCGGGGGGCGAAGCCGAGCGCCGCCAGTGGCGGAAGAAGCGAGGCGGAAGCCCAGTGAGCAAAGGAGCCCCAGGAAGGGCCCCCCGGCCCGACGCAGGGCGGCTATTGCGAACTGAGGGAACTGCTGATTCTCGCCCCCCAGACCCCGGAGATGCAAGTCTCGGAAGCGATAGGCCTTCGGGCCCCCTGCATCCGCCTCGATCAGAAAATTGCCAGGGGCGCCTTCCCGTTTCGCCGGTCGTGCTCCCGGCTGACCACAAGAGGGAGGGGCCAGCCTCTCCCTCTTGCGAAGTCAGCTTATTTTGGTTGGGTGGTTTATGCTGAGGATTGGTGGCCACTCGGCCTTTCCCCTTCACCCAAAAGGCTCCTTTGCGCACTGGGCTTCCGCCGCCGCAAAAGGCCCAAAGCAAGGCGGAGCGTTGTGCGCGCGCTTGCAAGCGCACAGCGCAGGCGCGGCGACGGCCTTTTGTGGAAGAGGAGGAGCAAGGGAGCGAAGCGAGGGCTGCTTTTTAGCCTACAGCTAAAAAGCCGCCGGAGAAAAGCGGACTTTGCGACGACGAGGCGGCGGGGAGCGCGAAGAGCTCCTGGAGAGGCCCCTTGGGGCCCCTCCCCTTCGCATAAAGGGCCCGGGATGCTTGCATCCCGGGCCCTTTATGCGAAGCGCCGCCGCCCCCTGCTTATTTCCGCCAGCGCTCCTTTTTGCCGATGGAAAAGCCGGGGGCCATAATCCAGGGCCCCGGCGGCTATAAGGCTGCATCCAGCAGGATAAGGCCCCGCTCCTGCAAGGAGGGAAAGAGCCCGGCCCCATAATCTACGGGGCCGGGCGGCTTGCAACGAAGGGCGCGGGCTCTAACCATCTCTGCCCACCAACCTCTGCGCGCGAATATCGCCGTGCGCGCAGCACCCGTGCGCTTAGCGCCGCCGTGCGCGCAGCACCGGGGCCGGAGACATTCCTATTTCGAAAATAAAGAGAAGATAAAGAAGATATAAAGAAAGCATAAAGATATAAATGCATAAATGCCGGAGGAATCGATCAGAAAAGCAGGGATGGGAAAAGAGGCTGGGAGCGATTGCAGGCGGCCGGGAAGCCGGCGCTAGGCAGGATTAGCGGGGCCCCGGCGCCCCGGGCTTTGCAGCCGCAGCGCCGCGCCGGGAATAAATTCTAACGCGGCGGGAATACCCTGGGAAATAGCAAGAAGCTTTTTTAAAAATATGCTATAATAGCGAAGTGCACAAAATCTGCAAACAAATGGAGGGGAAATAAAA
>CALVLF010000058.1 GCA_944336625.1 uncultured Clostridia bacterium | reverse complement strand
GGTATGCACGGGCGTTTCAAGCGCTTCCGATATGGAGATTAACATAGCAGAATCGGGAACGGACAATCCTTGCTCCCATTTAGAAACCGTTTGCCGTACGACGTTCAGCTTGACAGCAAGCTCTTGTTGCGAAAACCCTTTGGATTTTCTGACCGCTTTAATATTTTCGCTGAGGATGGGGAATCGCCTCCTTTCTCCAGGTTGTTACCATTATTGTAGGCGGAACTGCCCGTTGCCACAAGCAACGCATCTTAACATTATTAGAAAGCGGCGCTTTTATTCTATTATTTTGCCCATATCCGCAGAGGGGAACGGAGGGATGGGCGGCGTCCTGGTGAACCTGGGGGCCTGGGGTAGCATTTCTGCCCGGTTCGCTGGCGGAAGGGCTACCCTTAACGAACAAGGGGATACACGGTTTTGGCGGCCTGGGCTCCCAGATAGCTTATTTTTTCCAAACAGAAAAAGGGCCCCATAGGCCCTTTTTCGCAGGATGTTGCAAACCCATTTCAGGGGAGGCGGCAGCAGCCGTGCATAAAGCGGGCAGGAGCCGGCTGAAACCCTGGGAAAACGGTTCCGTAGGCCGCCCTAAGCCCGCCGGGCGGGGCTAGGCCCGCAGCTTCTGCCGCAGAGGGAAGGCATCCTGAAATACAAAGGCAGCTTCCAGCACCTTGCTACACCGGCTGATGAGAAAGCCATTCACCAGGGCGCAGAGGATGGTTCCAAGCTTAACCCCTTCAAAATGGCCAAAGCCAAAAAAGGCGAAGGACAGCACCACCCCTACCAGGCAGCTGCAGCAATCATAGGCCGTCTTGACCAGGTGGATATCCCGGCCGGTACGGGCGGCGATTTCCTGGACGGCCAGCTCATAGGCTTCCGGCGGGATATAGGTATGGAACAGGAAGGAAATGCCAGCGGCGCACAGAAGCAGCCCCAGGGCATAATCTAAAAACCGCCCGATTAGCCCCAGGGAAGGGAGCCGGCCCAGCAGGGCCATAGCCCCATCCAGGGCAAAGCCATACAGCAAAGCCGTAACAAAGGAAAGAAGATAGGCCCATTTGAACCGCTTAAGGCCCAGGGAGAGGAGGAGCAGCACCACCGCCTGCAGGCAGTATTCCGCCATGCCGAAGGTGAAGAAGGGAAAAAACTGGGAAATCTCCAAATGGAGCAGGTAGGCAGGAACTACCACCATGGACAGGCCAAAGTCCGCCCGCTCCATAAACCCCGTGCCCAAGGCCAGGAGCAGGACGCCCAGCCCATAGGCCGCTTCGCTATAGAACACCTTTTTTTCTTTCATAAAGCAATCTCCTTATAAAGGATTATACACGAAGAAAGCCGCCGTTTGATACAGAAACGGAAAAAAGGTGTTCTCTCGCCCTCAATATTTTAAAAATAGGGTCCCTAAAAGCACCAGCAGGGGAACGGCGATCAGGATGATGATATCCGCAGGGCGGACGGAGAGAATCCGGGCATAGGTGCGCTTCCCATCCCCGTCAAAACCCTTGGACTCCATAGCCATGGCCAGGTTTTCCGACCAGCGGATGCAGTTGACCATGGCGGCAAAGAAGGGCTGCAGGGCAAAGGGGCCGCAGGAGATCCCCCGCACCTTATAGGCGAACTTGGCGTCCTCCAGCTCCCGAGCGATGTTGGGCACCAGGTGAAAGGCCGCCAGGATGCCATAGGCGAACTTGGGTTTGACCCGCAGCTGATGCATCATGCTCAGCACCATATCCTCTGCCGGCGTCGTCAGGGAAAAGAGAAGCCCCAGCCCCACATAGGCCAGCACCCGGGTGGAAAGCTGCAAGCCCGTATAAACCGGGCTCATGGAGGCCAACCCACCCAGGCCATGGGTGCCTGTAGCGAAGCTGGCCAGCAGGGTTTGCTCCGCGTTCTTATAGCCCGTAATGAACAGGGCGGTGATGATCAGCCCGATGGGCAGCAGGAATTTTAAAAGCCGCCGCTTTTCCGCCCGGGAAAAGAACAGAATCAGCACCATTCCGGCGGCGAATACCAGCAGATTCAGGATAACGGCATGGTTGAAGGTGAGGATTACGGCAGAAAGCAGCACGGCCCCCATCTTAAACACCGGGTTGATGGATTCCATGGTCTTCACGGCAAAGCTCCTTTCCGGAAAAAACATAGCAGGTATCCGCCCATTCCGCCGCCAGGCGGGCATCATGGGTGGAAAAGAGCACCGTAAGGCCTTCTTCCTCCACCTTCCGGCGCAGCAGGCCCATGATTTCCCGGGTCATGGCATCATCCTGCCCGTAGGTAGGCTCATCCAGCAGGAGGATTCCCTGCTTCCCCGCCAGGATGGAGAGCACGGCCAGGCGCCGCTGCTGCCCCTGGCTGAGCATATAGGGGGAGTATTTGCGGAAACGGTGCAGGTTAAATTCCTCCAGCAGGGCAATGGCCTGCTTTTCCAGTTCCGTCCCGGCCAGGGCCTCCTTTTTGACCATTCGCCCCTGCAGGCCGCAGGCTGCCTCCTGCAGAACGTTCTGGGTGATGAACTGGTTGGAGGGATTTTGAAAGACGATGCCGATTTCCCGGAACAGCTCCTTCTGCGGGATCTTCTTGCATTCCCGCCCTCCGATGCGGATGCTGCCGCCATAGGCCTGCTGCCCTAGCAGGGCCCGGAACAGGGTGGTTTTCCCGCAGCCCGAGGGGCCCATAAGGGCCGTCATTTCTCCCTTGCGGAACAGAGCTTTCGCCCCCTGGAGGAGCAGGGGATGCCCCTCCTTTTGATGGCGGCCCTTGCCAGCGGACAGGGTAAGGCCCTCCAGGATAATAGCCGGCGGCTTCTCTCCCGCCCCTGGGGTGTGGGCAGGTGTCGCCCCATAAGGCCAGCGCAGTCCTTCCGCCTGAAAAAGAGACTGGTAGTCCCCCAGATTTTCCCGGGTGATTCCGCTGCAAACCTGCCCGTCTCCCAGCAGGATCTGAATTTCGTCGAAGGCATCCAACCAGTGGTCTAACATATGGTCGATGACGATGATGGCCGTGCCATACTGCCGGTTCAGAGCCTTGAGCATTTGGGCGATGCGGGCGGCCCAGAAGGGATCGATATTGGCGAAAGGCTCATCCAGCAGGATGGCCTTCGCCCCCAGAAGAAAAATGCAGCAGAGGGCGGCCTTTTGCTTTTCCCCGCCGGAGAGGGTGGTAAAGGGCCTGTCCAGCAGATCCTCCATGCCCAGCTCCGCTGCCGCCCGGGTTGCCCGGGCGGCCATCTCTTCCGGGGGGCAGGAGATGTTTTCCAGGCAGAAGGTCAGCTCCTGCCGCAGGGTTTCCATGCAGAACTGCAGGTCCGCATTCTGAAACATCATGGAAACGGCCTGGGCCCGCTGGGGGATGGTATAGTCCTCCATGAGCCTGCCAAAGAGCCTGCGCTCCCCCCCGGTCACAATGCCTCCATTTTCCGGATATAGCCCCGCCAGCAGGGCGGCCAGGGTGCTTTTGCCGCAGCCGCTGCTCCCCATAAGGATGGTGATCTTCCCCGCCGGGAAGCGGATGCATACATCCTCCAGGACGTTTTTGCGGTTCTGCTCCAAATAGCGGAAGGATAGCCCCCTTGCTTCCAGCGCCGGCTCAGCCATCGACTTCCAGGCTCTCCGCCCCTGCCAGCTGCTGGCCCAGGGGGTAGGATTTCAGAATGCCGGTCTTGGCCAGCCCCCGGCCGATCAGGGTGGCGATCACGCCAGTAAAGATGACGGAACTGATGGTGCGCACCACCAGCATGACCAGGGAGATATGCAGGGGATAGAGGTAAAACTGGGATTCCCAGAAATGGTATAGGAAGCTCAGCACCCCCACGGAAACGGCGCTCAGGATCATGGTCTGCATATCGAACCGCCGGTAGCGGGTGGCCAGAAACACCAGCTCCACTGCCGCGCCCTGGATCAGGCCCGTCAGGATAACTCCCGGCCCGAACCAGTTGCCCATGAGCACCTCCAGAATGGCGGCAATGACCTCGGCCACGATGCCGGTGCCAGGCTTCTGGATGATGAACACCGTCAAAGAGGCGGCCATGAACAGGATGCCATAGAAGGGCTCATAGCCCGCCTGGCCCCATCCCAGGGGAGTGAGGGCGGTAGTGATAGCCATGCCCAAGTAGACCGTACCCAAATACAGGAAGGAGAACAATACCCCCAGGATAGCCACCATCAGGACATCCTTCAGCTTCCAGGAAAAGCGGTTTTCATTTTGTGCCATGTGTGTGATTCACTCCTTTATAATCTTTTATAAGAGCCAAGGCCGGCCCCCTTTTTTATGCTTCCTCTTCCGGGAAATTGACGGCAAAGGTGATCTCCATGGCATAGTGCTCCATGGCGGCTTCGCAGCGGGCGGCGGCTAGGCTGAAATACCGGAACAGCTCCTGAACATCCCCCTTGACCACGGTTACATAATAGGCGGTGCGGTCGTAAATGCCCATCTCCTTGGCTAGGCCGATGATTTCCTGGATCTTTTCCAGGTAATCCCCTGCTCCCAAGGGATAAAGCTCGAATTTGGCCGCTGCCGGGAAGTGGATATCCGCCAGGGCAGCCTCGTTGGGCAAGGTATCCTCCGGGGACCAGACCGCGTCCTCCAGCCGGGCATCCTTTTCCGCATCCCCGGGGCAGCCCTTTGTGAGAAGGGCGTTGAGGGTCATATGGACCCCTTTCCGGTAGGAATGGAGGAAGCAGGCTTTCAGGGCATCCATCACATGGATCAGCCGGCCCCGGTAGACCGTGGAGAACTCGTCTGTCATGGACCATACCCGGGAGGTATCTACTTTGGCGATGGAACTGAGGATGATATCGATAAAGGCGTCGCTCATGGGCGCCAGGCTGAAGCGGCAGCCCGTTACCGGCCCGGTCCCTTCCCCATGGAGGCGGGGATTATCCAGATGCATTTCAAACATGCGCATCTCTTCCTTTCTGTATCTTCCTTCCGGTTTGCCTGGCAGGGGCTCCGCCCCCAGGAAGGTCATTTCAAAAACGGCGCCCATATCCGCTGCCCGGCCCTGGGCCCGCAGGGCTACCAGCTCCTTTTCAAATATGCCGCCGGAAATATGGCAGCGGTCCGCCTGCAGGGTGAGGCGGAAACAGGCCCCGCCCCCCATAAGAAGCACCCGGGCTTCCTTGCCAAACCACAGGGCCCTGGCCAACAGGGCTCCTTCCGGGCTTTTTTCATTATAGATAGCCAGGTAAAGGGAATCCCCTTCCTGAAAGATATCTGCGCATTCCCCGTATTCCGTTTCCGGGCAATGGGTATAAACCCGGTCCTCCGGGCGGATTTCCACCCAGCACTTCCGGCCCGCCGCCGACAGGCAGGGGGAGAGCTCCAGGGGAATCTTATTTTTTACGATGGGTCGAATCATAGGTAGTCCGTCCTTTCCAGGTCGCTATCCGGGTGGTCGCCGCAGTGCTTATAGTCATCATCCTGTGCAAAGAGGCCGTAGGCGCGGCGGATTTCGTGGAGGCCCAGGGTGAGCTTTACATAATACTCCAGGGGGGGCATGGGGACGAAGCCTAGGTCCGCATTGGCATGGGGCCGCCAGACGGAGCCGAAGAAAATGACCCCCTCCTTGGCCAGCCGCTCGCACAGGCGAAGGTTGGATTCGATGGCTTCCTCCATATCCTGGAAGCCATGGGGCCCGGCCAGCTCCGCTCCGGCCACCACCTGGGTATAGACATTGCCCACGCCGAAGACTTCCACTGCGTCAATCAGGGATTTGATCCAGTTATCATAGCCGATATACTGCTCTTTCCCTGGGCAGTATTTCTGGAACAGGGCCTTGTCTGCGATTTCGATATTGGGGCTGTAGGAGGTGATGCCCGTATTATCATAAATGCGGCGGAGGATATCCTTAGGATAGGCAGGGGCCTGGAGCTGGGAGGGGAAGCGGCCGGTAAAATTCCGGCCCATGGCCTGCCACAGGCCGATATAGCGGGCCTCCTCATTGGCGAAGCGGTATTTTCCGGAAAGGTCCGTTCCGCCGGAGATGAGGATTTCGGAGAAGCGGCCCGGCTCCTTCAGAGCTTCCTCCACTACGTCGTGGGCATCCTCCGGGTCTACGGCCAGATCCCCCGTGTAACCATTGGTAAAGAAGGCGCAGAATTTGCACTGCTTCCCCATATCCCGGAAAACGCACTTGCGGTAGGCCGTCATGATCAGCTTCTGGGGCCGGACATCCGCCAGCATTTCCATAGGGGTGCCCCGGCGGGTCTTTTTCCCGAAGAAGGCAGGGCGGGGGACGAAGCCGATTTCATCCACCAGCTGCTCCCCATCCAGCAGGAAGAAGCGGTTCTGAGCCGGGTCAAAGTCGATCCGATAAGGATCCTGATAATCCTCCCCCCAGTTGATGTAAACAAAGCTGGCATCCCGCAGCAGCACGGGGCCGGGCATAGCGTATTTCCGCTCGCCCTTGCCGAATTGCAGGCCAAAAGCTTCCTCCGTGTTGAAGCTCAGGTCCTTCTGCATGAGCCGGGCGTTGGCCCGCTCCGCCAGCACGGCGCCATAGCGGATCATGCTCACCTTCAGCAGGACGTAGGGCGGCATGGCGGGATATTTTTCCAGCAGCGCTTCCATTTCCAGGGATTTGGTGGAAGGTTCCGCATTTTGCAGCAACATTCGTTGCCTCCTTTCATTTTTTGGTAAACAAAAAGATCCCGCTTTTCCAGGGGGATCTTACACGGGCGCCCCATAATTTTTCATCGAATGGCCATTACAGGGCAAGATATAGCAGCAAATTCCCTACGCCGGCATTATCCGGATCAGGTATAAGGGTCTGCACAGGAACGGGGCCTGTGCACTCTCAGCGTAAGCTCCCCTAAAGCGATTCAGTTGTTAGTTATCATTATATACCACAAACGGAAAGTGTCAAGAAATTATTCTCCGAAAGGGGGAAGGGGGAAGGGAAAGAACCCCTTCCTCCCTTTGATAAGGGCCGGAGGCCTTTGCGCCTTATGATGGCAGAGGGGCCTATTGCTTTTCCCCAGGGTAGGTCAAAATGGGCCGGCGCTTATGCTCGCTGACGGCATGCATCCGATCGATCCGCGCCTGGGCAGCAGGGCTGATGTTTTGACCCTGAAGGAAACCATCCAGCTCCCCATAGGTGATGCCCATCTCCGTTTCATCCGTCTGCCCGTCGAAGAGGGCGGCAGAGGGGGGCTTGCGGATGATCGACTCCGGAGCGCCCAGGAATCGAAGGAATTCATAGACCTCCGTTACCGTAAGGTCGGCAATGGGGTTGAAATCGCAGGCTCCATCCCCCCATTTGGTGAAGTAACCTACATAGGCCTCGCTCCGGTTCCCGGTGCCGGCTACCAGACGGTTTTCGCTGGCAGCAATAGCATACAGGGTGAGCATGCGCAGCCGCGGGGCGATATTGGCAAGGGCGGCGGCGTTGGGGCTGGCCACCCCGCTCAGGGCTTTCAGCTCCGCCTCCTTTACAGGGGTCAGATCCACCAGGCGGGTTTCAATATGGAATTGATCCGCCACAGCCCGGGCATCCGCTGCGTCTTCCTCATAATTCCGCCGGGAGCTGCAGGGCAGGATGACCCCCAGGGTGTTGTCGCAGGCGGCCTTGCAGAGGATGCCCACCAGGGCGGAATCCTTGCCGCCGCTGTTGCCATAGACGATCCCCTTGGCGCCGCTCTGGGTCAGGAGGGATTGTATAAATTCCACCCTGCCAGCAAATTCCTTTTGATAATCTCGCATGAAATTTCCCCCTATTCTTTCTATTCTTTGCTGTATCCGTTATATTCCAATGCCGCGCCGATAAACCCGATGAAGAGCGGGTGGGGCCGGTTGGGCCTGCTCTTGAATTCCGGATGGAATTGCACGCCCACGTGGAAGGGCCTGCCCGCCAGCTCTACGGTTTCCACCAGCCGCCCATCCGGGGAGAGGCCGCTGAGGGTCAGGCCGCTGCCCTCCAGCAGTTCCCTGTAAGCATTGTTCAGCTCATACCTGTGCCGGTGGCGCTCGCTGATGGCAAGGCTCCCGTAGCAGCGCTCCATGGTGGTGCCCGGCTGGATAGCGCAGGGATAGGCCCCCAGGCGCAGGGTGCCGCCCTTATCGATTTCATTGCTTTGGCCCGGCATGAAATCGATGACCTTGTGGCGGCATTGTTCGTCGAATTCGCCGGAATTGGCATCGGGCAAGCCCGCCACGTTCCTTGCATATTCAATGACGGCCACCTGCATGCCCAGGCAGATGCCGAAATAGGGCAGCCGGTTCTCCCGAGCGTATCGGGCGGCCAGGATCATGCCTTCGATCCCCCTGGTTCCAAAGCCGCCGGGAATGATGATTCCGTCTAGGTTTCCCAGAACCTCCCCGCAGTTTTCCGCCGTGAGCTTTTCCGAATCGATCCAGTGGATGCGGATGCGAGCATTGTGGGAATAGCCGGCGTGGCGCAGGGCCTCGGTTACGGAAAGGTAGGCATCATGCAGGCCCACATATTTCCCCACCAGGCCGATATTGACGCAGTATTCCCGGGATTTGATGCGGGCCACCATAGCCGCCCATTCCGCAAGATCCGGCTCCGGGGTTTCCAATCCCAGCTCCCGGCAGACCACGGAGGAAAAATTGGCCTTTTCCAGCATGAGGGGCGCTTCGTAAAGATTGGAAAGGGTGATATTTTCAATGACGCAATCCGGCTTTACATTGCAGAAAAGGGAAATTTTCTGGAAGATGGAAGGCTCTAGGGGCTCATCGCAGCGCAGCACCACTACGTTCGGGTTGATTCCCATGCCCTGCAGCTCCTTGACGGAGTGCTGGGTGGGCTTGGATTTATGCTCATCGGAGCCCCGCAGATAGGGGACGAGGGTCACATGGATGAACAGGCTGTTTTCCCGGCCCACCTCCAGGGAGATCTGGCGCACCGCCTCGATAAAGGGCTGGGATTCTATATCGCCGATGGTGCCGCCGATTTCGGTGATGACTACATCCGCCCCCGTCTTTTTGCCTACGCGATAGATGAATTCCTTGATTTCATTGGTGATATGGGGAATCACCTGGACGGTAGAGCCCAGATATTCCCCCCGGCGTTCCTTGTTGAGGACGTTCCAATAGACTTTGCCGGTGGTAAGATTGGAGTATTTGTTCAGATCCTCGTCGATAAAGCGTTCGTAATGCCCCAGGTCCGGGTCGGTCTCCGCGACATCTTCCGTAACGTAAACCTCGCCGTGCTGATAAGGGCTCATGGTGCCTGGGTCCACGTTGATATAGGGATCCAGCTTCTGGGCGGCCACCTTCAGGCCCCTGGCTTTGAGAAGTCTGCCCAGGGAAGCGGCGGTAATGCCCTTGCCAAGGCCGGAAACCACGCCCCCGGTTACAAAGATATATTTTGTCATGCATACTCCTTTCTACGGCCTTAGAACGGGCCGGGATATTCCCTCATCAAGGCGCGCCCCTGGGCAGCGCCGGTCTTTAGGGCCCCAGGGCAGCTGCCTTTTCTTTTCCCGTAAAACAAAAAAATCCCTTGCCAGAGGGGATCTTATATAAACGCCCCGCGATCATGCCATCCGGAAACGATGACCGCACTGCAAAAATATCCGAAACGTTCCCTGCGCCTGCCATTTTCAGCTTTACGCAGGCGCAAGGACAGACAACAATCATTTTTCATTATATACCACCCAGGGCAAGTGTCAAGAAAAACATCCGGCAAACTGTTCTTTTCCGCCTGGGTTCCCCACAAAAAAGCATTTTGCCTCAGGCAACCCCGGAATCCCATCGCGGCACAAGTAGATCCGATATGGCCTGCGCATCAATTAGAAAACTGGGCATGCCCATAGAGCCCGGCGCCACCGCATACTCGTCAAAAACGATGACCAGCCCACCGGATGCATCCAGATAAAAGTTCTGGTCGGCGTCGATAGCCTGAAAACATTCTTCCTCTGGCCAGTTGCCGCCGGGAATAAAATAGTCCCCTTCTCCGGCCTCCACCTGCTCTGTCATCTGCCGCAGGATATCGCTGCTTATGGCCCCTATATAGTCGCTGCCTTCCAGGAACAGGTCGGACAGAGAGAGCACCTCGCCTGTTCGCTTATCCAAGGTGAAGTATCGGCTGTAATCCACCGAGCCGCCGGCGTTGAGGGTAGTGTAAAAGCAGAGGGATAAAATTTCCTCGTCATCCCGCAGCACCCGGTATCCTGTGTCCGATGCCACATAGCCCTGGTATTCCCGCGCCGCATACCAGAGGAAGGTTTCCTGTACCTGGGCAATATAGGCTTCCGTCTGTTCGTTCATCTCTTCAGCTCTATTGCCAGCCGGAACTGCGGCGGTGGACGGGGCAGCGCCAGTGTCTTCCAGAACCGGTAGCTCGATTGCAATCGAGGTATCGCCCCAATGCAGGCCATAGGTTCGCAGGTCTACCATGCGGATTACTGGGCCAAGTATAGGGGCTGCCTCCAGTGCCTGTGCCAGATCTGGCATACAGTTAAGACAAACAAGGCAAAGAAGAACCGTCATGGATGCATGGACCGCTGCTGCTCCGGGGGCTTTACCTTTGTTGAGCTGAACGCCAGATGGGTTCGACAACACCGCCTTCAAGGTAAATACGCCATCGGTTTGCGCACACTCCAGAACGCCTCCGTAATGCTTTACTACCGTTTCGATGCTTTTCAAACCGATGCCATGCTGCCCAGACGGTCTGACTTTAGGCAAGCCGTCCGGACCAAAGGCAATATCCTCCTGGCAGGGATTTTCGATCTTGAGAGACAGCAGGCCGTTTTCATGCGTTGTCACGCTGATTCGGATCCACCTGGCATCCTCCCTTTCATTCTTCTGGCAAGCGTGGATGGCGTTTTCGATTCCGTTTGCCAGAATCAGGCAGAGGTCAAGCTCGTCCACCGGGCAGCGCTGTGGAACTCCTGCCTGCACCGTTACCTTACAGCCGCATTCCCTGGCTTTGCCAAGATAAGAGCGGAGCAAGGCGTTCACCGTCACATTGGCGCAGCAAAGTAAAGTGGTCAT
>CALVLF010000057.1 GCA_944336625.1 uncultured Clostridia bacterium | reverse complement strand
ATGGTAAAGATAATTGTATCTGCCTGCCATTGCATACTTTCAATAAATAAAAGAAAAATCACAATAATGGATGTAATACCCAAAACCTTAAATATATTTTTGCGTTCCTGCTTACGTTGTAACACTGCCACGTTCAGAGTATCAGTAACCACTTCTGTTGCTTCCTCTTTCGTAACTTGATTTGCTACCATTCTTTCAGATTTCATAAGTTCGAGAACGCTGACTTCCAAAGCGCTGGCCAATGGTTCTATCGTGTTAATATCGGGGAATCCTATCCCTCGTTCCCATCGACTAACAGCCTTGTCGGTGACTTGTATTTTTGAAGCCAACTCAGCCTGCGTCATGTTTCTTTCTTTGCGGCATTTGGCTACAAAAGCCCCAAATTTATGTGCGTCCATCTTTGCACCTCCTTGTTGCCAAAATATCATATCCATTCCATAGGAATTTGACAACCGATGCTCCATTTACAAGGTTTTCTACGATTCGTCGAGTGGTTTTTTCAACAGTATTATCGCCATTTTCCAACTCTATCACATCCAAAATACCACAATTCAGGGCCTCGCAGATGCGAACCGGCATTGATTCATATTACTGTTTGTTTTTTTGATCATCAACCGTTGCCCCTATTACTATACCGATCAACATTCCCAAACCGGCCCCTATGGAAATACTAAAGATGTTGTGCAGGAAAACCCAAAGCAAAACGCCTATCAGTGCACCTATAATAAGCCCAACTGAAAGAAACATGGTCAGATATTTGGAATTATTGTTTTTCATCTTGAATTTCCCTCCAAAGGTAATCATTATTATTCATTACCATTCTCTAATTCGATTACAGCTAAGATACTACGATTCAGGCCCCGCAGATACGAACCAGCGTTTCCAGGCGGACCCTCCTGCCTTTCTCCCGGTTCCAGGATTCCTGCTCCATTATATCAAAATTCCTGCTGTATCGCCGCTCTCCGTCTGGATTGTGCGCTCCCTTTTTTTGTTATAGCATTTTCCCTGGTCATGAGCTGGCTTATGGCATAGGGCGGCGGGGGATTCTGCATAAGAAGGCGAAAAAAGCATATAAATATATACCGCCAAAGTACAAGAAAACCAAAGCAATAAACCTGCAGCTTTGGTTTTTTATTTGGAGGTATGTATTGATAAGGGCTGGGAAATAATAGGGATAAAACCAGAACAAGGGGGAAATGACCATATGCGACAACAGGAAAGCCGGTCCGGCTGGAGTGCGGCGGAGGAGAGCCTCCTTTTTGCGCAGATCGAAGCGGGCAGGGCGGAAAACCTGGCTTTAAAAACCGTATTTGAACAGGTAGCAGCCGCTACCGGCCGCAAGCCCAACAGCGTGCGCAATTATTATTACGCCCGGGTGAAGGAGAAAGACTTGCAGGATTCAGCGCTGCACGTAGGGGCCTTCGTTCCCTTTTCCGATGGGGAAATCCGCCAGCTGCTGCGCACGGTCCTAAGCGCCCAGGCAAACGGGATCTCCGTGCGGGCCTGCACCCTGACCATGGGAGAAGGGGATAACAAGGCCATGCTTCGTTATCAGAACAAATACCGCTCCCTGCTGAAAACCAGGGCACCCTTGGTGAAGGAAATCGTGAAGGAGCTGGCAGCAGAAGGCATTTACTTCGACCCTTATGCCAACCTGCGACCCAACCGCTCTGGCCGGCCCAGAAAGGGCGGCAGCGTGGACGGAGGCGAACTGGGCCGCGTCCTTTCGCAGGTGGAGGGGGTAGACGGAAACGGGCTTTTGCGGGAGCTTTATGCTTTGAGCAATGCTGCCCGGGGCATGAAAACCTCTGAAAAGGAGACGGAGGCCCTCCAGGCCTTCAATGCTGCCCTGCGGGAGCGGGTCAATAAACAGGCCATGGAGCTTTCCGCCCAGCAGGAGCGGTTCCATACTCTTCTTGCCATGTACCGGCGGCTGATCAGCCTGAATCGGGAGTTTTTGGCCACCAGCGGCGTGGCGGGTATGAGCGCCCTGTCGGGCTATGTGAAGGATTTGACCCATTCTCTTTCTGCCTCAGAGGCAGTTTTGCAGGAATATAACGGCTGAGGCCCCAAGGAGCCGCTGTCATCCATCCTAGGAATATGCTATACTATGAATATGGCCTTCTGGCCAGGGAAATCAGTAAAAAAGGATGGATGGATATGGAAGATCTCTTTTCCGCCCAGGCCCGGAGAAAAGCCCCGCTGGCGGACCGGATGCGGCCCCGGAGCCTGGATGAATTCATCGGCCAGGCGCATATCGTAGGCCCCGGGCGGCTGCTGCGCCGGGCCATTGAAACGGACTCTCTCCAGTCCTCCATCTTCTTCGGGCCGCCGGGCTGCGGAAAAACCACCCTGGCATCCATCATCGCCAATCAGACCCATTCTGCCTTCGTGAAGATGAACGCCGTTACGGCGGGGGTCAAGGAACCGCGGGAGGTGCTGGCCCAGGCGGAAAACCAGCTGAAGTTTTACGGCCGGCCTACCTATCTGCTGCTGGATGAATGCCACCGCTGGAACAAGGCCCAGAGCGACGCCCTCCTCCCCGCTTTGGAAGGGGGGGTCATCCGCTTTATCGGCTCCACCACGGAAAACCCCATGGTTTCCATGACCGGGGCTATCGTGAGCCGCTGCCGGCTTTTTCAGTTCTATCCCCTTTCCCCGGAGGATGTAAAACAAAGCGTTCGCAATGCCCTTGCGGATAAGGAGCGGGGCCTGGGAAATTACAACGTCCATTTGGAGGAAGCGGCCCTGGAACATATCGCCCGCATTGCCAATGGCGATGCCCGCACGGCCCTGAACGCCATTGAGCTTGCGGTTCTCACCACGGCCCCGGAAGCGGATGGAACCATCCGCATTACGGAGGAGATCGCCGCGGAAAGCATTCAGAAAAAGGTCATGAAGTGCGACGACCAGACCTTTTATGATATGCTTTCCGCCTTTTGCAAAAGCCTCCGCGGCGGGGACAGCGACGCGGCCATCGCCTGGTTTGCCCGGCTGATCTATGCCGGGGTGGACCCCCGGATCATCTGCCGGAGGCTGATTGCCCATGCTTCGGAGGATATTGGCCTTGCCAATCCCCAGGCCATGGTTCAGGCTGTGGCAGCGGCCCAGGCCCTGGAGTTCGTGGGCCTGCCGGAGGCCCGGCTCTCCATAGTACAGGCCATCATCTTCCTGTGCGAAAGCCCCAAGTCCAACTCCGTGGTTATGGCCATGGATGCAGCCTTCCAGGATGCGGAGTCCATTCCCGAGGAGCCCGTGCCCATCCATCTCAGGGATACTTCCTTCTACGGGGCGGACAAGCTGGGCCATGGGAAGGGATACAAATATCCCCACGATTATCCCGGCCATGTGGTGGCCCAGGAGTATATGCCCCCCAGCGTAAAGGGGCGGCGGTACTATGTGCCCGGGGAGCTGGGGAACGAAGGAAAAATACGGCAAAACCATATCAGACAAGGAAAGATAAAGGAATGATCGAACGAGCATTGGCCCAGCGGGTGCTGGATGCGGCCCTCGGCACCGGGGGCGATTTTTCAGAGCTTTATATGGAAGATACGGAGTCCCATTCCATCTCCATGCTCAATGGCACGGTGGAAAACGCTTCCTACCGCCGCCGGCGGGGGGCGGGAATCCGAGTGCTCAAGGGGGAGCAGAGCGCCTATGCCTATACGGCGGAGGTGGATGCGGAGGCCCTGCTGGAAACGGCCCGGGCAGCCGCCGCCATCTTAAAGGGCGAAAGGCAGGCCCAGGCCGGGCCTTTCGATTCGGTTCGCCGGGGGGATTATGGGCCCAAGCTTCCCTTTGATGCCATTCAAAACCGGCGGCGCATCGCTCTGCTGGAGCGGGGAACGGCAGCGGCTCAGGCCCAATCCTCGGAGATCGCCCGGGTAGTAGCGGGCTATGGGGATGTGGACCAGCGGGTGCTCGTCTGTAACAGCGAAGGGGTATGGGCGGAGGACAGGCGGCCCCGTACCCGCCTCTCCTTCGATGCTGTAGCGGCCCAGGGGGAGGAGATGCAGACCGGCGCTGAGCGGCCCGCGGCCGGCAAGGGCTTTGAGGCTTATGAAACCATAGACCCGGAAGAGGCGGGGCGCCAGGCGGCCAAAACCGCCGTTACTATGCTCCATGCCCCCCAGTGCCCGGCGGGCTTTTTACCCGTGGTGATCGACGGGGGCTTTGGGGGGGTTATTCTCCATGAGGCCTGCGTCCATTCCCTGGAGGCTACTTCTGTTGCCAAGGGGAATTCCGAATTCTGCGGCAAGCTGGGCCAGCAGATCGCCAGCGAAAAGGTCACGGCCATTGACGATGGAACCCTGCCCGGGGAATGGGGCAGCATACGCATAGACGATGAAGGGAACCCCGCCCGGCGAAACGTGCTCATCGAAAAGGGTGTTCTCAAGGGGTATCTGGTGGATATCCTGGGGAGCCGGATCATGGGCATGGAAGTGACTGGCAGCGGCCGGCGGGAAAGCTACCAATACGCCCCTACCAGCCGCATGACCAATACCTTCTTTGCCCCGGGGACGGACGATGAAGAAGAGATGATCGCCACCATGGGGGAAGGGCTCTTTGCCCGGCGCATGGGAGGCGGCTCCGTAAACCCCCTGACCGGGGAGTTCAACTTCGCCGTGCTGGAAGGCTACTGGGTGCGGGATGGAAAGATCCTTACCCCGGTTCGGGGGGCGTCCCTCATCGGCCGGGGGGCGGAGGTACTCATGGCCATTGACCGGATCGGCCGGAATATGTGGATGGGCTATGGCATGTGCGGCTCCCGCTCGGGAAGCGTTCCCACTAACGTGGGGCAGCCCCGGATTCGAGTCACATCCATGACCATCGGGGGCAAAGGAGGAAAACTATAATGGATGCAAAGCAATTCCGGGAGGCGGCCTTCCGTTATGCCCAAAAGGCTGGCTGCCAGGGGGCGGAGCTGGTGGAAAGCCGGAGCAAGGATTTCAGCGTAGGCGTTCTCAAAGGAGAGGTGGATACCTATACCGTTTGCCGCACCCTGAGCCTGAGCCTGCGGGTTCAGCTGGATGGGAAGAACGGCTATGCCACCACCGAGGCGGCGGAAAACCCCGAGGCCCTGGTGGATGCTGCCCTGGATAATGCCCGGGCCGTAGGGAGCGAGGATATCCATCCTATGGCGGGCCCGGCCCAGTATCCTGCCGTAACGGCACCGGCGGACGCCCTTATGGGCATGGGGGAAGTGGAAAAAATCGACCTTTGCAAGGCCCTGGAGGCGGCGACCCTGGCCCAGGACCCCCGGGTAAAGCGGGTTTCCACCTGCCGGGTGGTGACGGCGGAAGGGGAGGTTCACCTCCACAATACCCTGGGGCTGGAAGCCCATCGGGAGGAGCGGATCTCCTGCATTCTGGTTAATGGCATCCTGGAGGATGGGGCAGAGGTGCATGACGGCGGCGCTTTCCGGGCCCGGGGGGAATCCCTGGATCTTACCGGCTGCGCCCGGGAGGCAGTGGAGGAGGCGGCCATGCAGTTTGGAGGAAAGCCCGTGGCCCCGGGCCGGTATCCTATCCTGCTGCGCAATGATGCGGCCTATAGCCTGCTTTCCGCCTTTTCCGGCATGTTTTCTGCAGATGCGGCCCAGAAGGGGCTGTCTTTGCTGGCAGGCCGGGAGGGGAGCACCATCGCCTCCCCGTTGCTCACCATCTGGGATGATCCGCTGTACAGCTTGAATCCCATGGCCTTTGACGATGAAGGAGTCCCCGCCCGGCGGAAAAAGGTGGTAGAGGAGGGGCGTCTCCTGACCCTGCTGCATAACCTGAAAACCGCCCGAAAGGCCGGCGTTTCCTCCACGGGGAATGGGGGGCGTGGATCGGGGGGCATCGGCGTGAGCCCCAGCAATTTTTATATTCAGCCCGGGGAAGGAAGCCTGGATTCCCTCATGGAAAAGCTGGGGACGGGCTTGCTCATTACGGAGCTTTCCGGCCTTCATGCCGGGGTGAACGCCCTGAGCGGGGAATTTTCCCTCCTGTGCAAAGGGCAGCTGGTGGAAGGGGGGAAGATTGCCCGGCCCGTTGCCTATATTACCCTGGGGGGCAGCTTCCTGGAGCTGCTGCAGGGAGTCCAGTATATAGGCGGGGACCTGCGCTTCTCCCTGCCCTCTGGGAGCTGCTTTGGAAGCCCCAGCTTGTGCCTGGCGCCCCTGGCCGTATCAGGGCAGGGCTGAGGAAGACGGAAATTTGACAGGAGAAGCGTTTTAGGATATAGTTAAATCAGGAGTTCTTTGGCATGAAATAAGGACAGGCCTGGCCTGGGAAAGGAGCGCATACATGTTTTCGGTTGGCGAGCGGATCTGCTATCCCATGCACGGCGTAGGCGTGGTAGAACAGATCGAAGAGCGGACGGTTCTGGGCGAAACGGCGCAATATTATGTCCTCCGGTTCATTTCCAATAAGATGACGGCCCTGGTGCCCGTAGCTACCGCCGAAAGCGTGGGGCTGCGCCCTGTCATCGGCAAGGAGGAATGCGACGGCGTATTGGAATACCTGCGCAGCGAACCCTGCCAGGAAAGCGATAACTGGAGTCAGCGCTACCGGGATAACTTCGCCAAGCTTAAGCAGGGGAATATCTACGATGTGGCAGATGTAGTGAAATGCCTGAAAAAGCGGGATACGGACCGGGGCCTTTCCGCCGGCGAGCGGAAAATGCTCATGACGGCCCGGCAGGTTCTCATTGCGGAGCTTTCCGTAGCTAGTGGGCAGGATTCTGCCGTTCTTCGGGACATGATGGACTAAACAACCATTTCTCTTAGCGGGGAAAGGCTTCCCCGCAGTTTTTCTTGCGCGCATTTTTGCAGCTTATACAAAAAAGAAAATAAATAAAGGAGGCATAGCTTTTGGCCAAAAAGATTACAAGGCTCATCCTCACCCTCTGCGGAGGGGCGCTGGGGCTGGGGCTTGTGGCGGTGGTGAACAACGTCATCGTGGCCATGGGGTACAGGAGCCTGTATGAAACCATGTACACCTGGGGCGTGGCGCTGGTCTATGTTGCAGCAGGGCTTATAACAGCAATCATTTTTTTCTTCATAGCGCCCTATCTCATAGATGCGTTTGCCGCCGCCATCCGCTCCGCAGAAGCCTATCTGGGAGAGATGGCCCTGGAGGACGTTGTTTACTGCGTGATCGGCCTGATCGTAGGGCTGATTGTAGCCTTCCTGGCCAGCACCCTGACGGCGGGCATCCAGGTGGGTTGGCTCCGGTTTGGGGTGGACCTGTTGCTGTATATAAGCATAGGTTATCTTGGCTGGTCGGTCATGTACCGGCGCCGGGGGGAGCTTTCCCTGCCGGGCTGGGTGGAGCGGGGCCGGGCAGGGAAAACCCGGGAATCCATTGCACGGCCTAAGATTCTGGATACCTCCGTGATTATCGATGGGCGCATTGCGGATATCTGCGCTACCGGTATTATCGAAGGCACCCTGATCGTACCCAAGTTCGTGCTGCTGGAGCTCCAACATATTGCCGACAGCGCCGACGCCCTTAAGCGGAACCGGGGCCGGCGGGGGCTGGATATCCTCAAGCTGATGCAGGAATCCGGCCATGTGCCCGTCAGCATCCAGGACCGGGATTATGAGGACGTGCCCGAGGTGGATGCCAAGCTCATCCGCATGGCCCGGGAAATGGACGGGGTGGTGGTGACCAACGATTACAATTTAAATAAGGTCGCCAGCGTGCAGAATGTACCCGTGCTGAACATCAACGAACTGGCCAACGCCATAAAACCCCTGGCCCTGCCCGGCGAGGAGATGGAGGCGGCCATCGTGAAGGAGGGCAAGGAGGCAGGCCAGGGCGTGGCTTATCTGGACGACGGCACCATGATCGTGGTAGAGGGAGGGAAACGCTGCCTGGGTGAAACCGTTCCCGTGATCGTAACCAGCGTTTTACAGACAGCCGCCGGCCGCATGATATTCGCCAAGCTGAAATGAGGGCAGGCCCGGAGAAGGTACTCTATAAAAGAATATTTGAATTAGCCAATATCCGTTGACAAGGTTGACAGGCCGTGGTATACTATTACACTGCGTCAGCATGGTAATCTGCGGGTATTGGCTGTATTTGTTGCAATCAAACCCCCGATTGCGGGTATAATATATCCATGAATTGGAAAAGATCAGCAGGGGTGGCGCAACTAACTATAAGCCGGAATTATACGGCAATCAAGTGAGGAGTGAACGCGATGGTGCATGAGGTGCAGATGGGTAAAAAGACGCGTATGAGCTTTTCCCGGATCAATGAAGTCCTCGACATGCCGGACCTGATTGAGGTTCAAAAGAACTCCTACCGGCGCTTCGTGGAGGAGGATCTCAAAGAGGTGCTGGCGGATATCTCACCGATCACCGACTATTCCGAGAAGCTCATCCTCGAATTTGTCGACTACAAAATCGACTTTGATCACCCCAAATACCCCGTAGAAGAATGCAAAGAGCGGGATGTGAACTATTCCGCCCCCCTTCGGGTTACTGTGCGCCTTATTAATAAAGAAACGGGAGAGGTAAAGGAGCAGCCGGTTTTCATGGGGGATTTCCCCATTATGACGGACCAGGGCACCTTCGTCATCAACGGCGCAGAGCGGGTCATTGTAAGCCAGCTGGTTCGCTCCCCCGGCGTATATTATGCGGAATCCATCGACAAGGTGGGCAAGCACCTCTTCTCTGCCCAGGTCATCCCCAACCGGGGCGCCTGGCTGGAGTATGAGACGGATTCCAACGAAATCATGTATGTCAAGATCGACCGCCAGCGCAAGGTGTTCATTACAGCCCTGCTCCGGGCGCTGGGCTATGGCACGGACGCGGAAATCGTCTCCCTGCTGGGGGAGGAGGAGCGCCTGCTGGCCACCCTGGAAAAGGACACGACCAAGAGCGTAGAAGACGGCCTCATCGAAATCTATAAGCGGCAGCGCCCCGGCGAACCCCCAACGGAGGAAAGCGCCCGGAACCTGCTCAATGCCCTCTTCTTTGATAAGCGCTACGACCTTGCCCGGGTGGGCCGGTATAAATTCAATAAAAAACTCTCCCTGGCGGCCCGCATCGGCGGCTTTACCGCTGCGGAGGACGTGATCGACCCGGCTACCGGCGAGGTGCTGGTGAGCGACGGGGAAAAGATCAGCCGGGAAACCGCCCTCCGCATTGAAAACGCAGGCGTTCCTTTCGTATATGTGCATGTGGAGGATAAGCGCATCAAGGTGCTGGGCAACCGCTTCGTGGATGCGGCGGGATACCTTCCCTTCGATCCGGAAGAGGCCGGCCTGAATGAAAAGGTCCATCATCCTACCCTGGTAGCCCTTCTGGAAGAGGGGAAGGACTTGGACGTGGATGGGCTCAAGACCCTTCTGCGCACCCATGTCCACGACCTGATCCCCCGGCATATCGTGCCGGATGATATCATCGCCTCCATCAGCTATCTGATCGGCATGGCCTATGGCATCGGCCGGACGGACGATATCGACCATCTGGGCAACCGCCGGATCCGGAGCGTAGGCGAGCTTTTGCAAAACCAGATCCGGGTAGGCATGACCCGCCTGGAGCGGGTGGTCCGGGAGCGGATGAGCTTACAGGATATGGAAACGGCCATGCCTTCCAGCCTCATCAACATCCGGCCCGTAACGGCGGCTATCAAGGAATTTTTCGGCTCCAGCCAGCTTTCCCAGTTTATGGACCAGACCAACCCGCTGGCGGAACTGACCCATAAGCGCCGTCTGTCGGCCCTGGGCCCTGGCGGCCTAAATCGGGAGCGGGCTACCTTCGATGTGCGGGACGTGCACTTTTCCCACTATGGCCGCATGTGCCCCATTGAGACGCCGGAAGGCCCCAACATCGGCCTGATCAACTCCCTTTCCACCTATGCCCGCATCAACAAATATGGCTTCATCGAAGCCCCTTACCGGAAGGTGGATGCGGCAAATAAGAATATCCTGGGGGATATCGTATACCTGACGGCGGATGAGGAGGATGACTTCATCGTCGCCCAGGCCAATGAGCCCACGGTGGAGGCGGACGGCAAGGTATGGTTCGCCCGGGACAGGGTGGTTGCCCGGCGGCTGGACCAGATTATCGAAGTAAAATCCACGGAAGTGGATTATATGGACGTTTCTCCCAAGCAGCTGGTATCCGTGGCTACGGCCATGATCCCCTTCCTGGAGAATGACGACGCCAACCGGGCCCTTATGGGCTCCAACATGCAGCGCCAGGCCGTGCCGCTCCTCAAGCCTGAGGCTCCCATCGTGGGCACGGGCATGGAGTATAAGGCGGCCCATGACTCCGGCGTGGTGGTCCTGGCCCGGGAAAGCGGCGTAGTCCGCCGGGTAGATGCGGACCGGATCGTAATCGAGGGGGATAACGGCGCCCTGCATACCTACCGGATCACCAAGTTCAAGCGTTCCAACCAGGGCACCTGCATCAACCAGCGGCCCATCGTCAAGAAGGGCGAGCGGGTAAGCCCTGGCCAGGTTATTGCGGACGGCGCCAGCACCGATCAGGGCGAGATCGCCCTGGGCCGGAATATCCTCATCGCTTTCATGCCCTGGGAGGGCTATAACTACGAGGATGCGGTCCTCATTAGCGAAAAGCTGGTGAAGGAGGATGTTTATACCTCCATTCATATAGAAGAACATGAAACCGAAGCCCGGGATACTAAGCTGGGCGAGGAAGAGATTACCCGGGATATTCCCAATGTGGGCGAGGACGCCCTAGCGGACCTGGATGACCGGGGCATCATCCGCATCGGCGCGGAGGTGCGCAGCGGCGATATCCTGGTGGGCAAGGTAACCCCCAAGGGGGAGACGGAGCTTACGGCGGAAGAGCGGCTGTTGCGGGCCATTTTCGGGGAAAAGGCCCGGGAAGTCCGGGATACCTCCCTCCGGGTGCCCCACGGGGAAGGCGGCGTCATCGTGGACGTAAAGGTCTTCACCCGGGAAAATAAAGACGAGCTGCCCCCGGGGGTCAATGAGCTGGTGCGGGTTTATATCGCCCAGAAGCGGAAGATCTCCGTAGGCGATAAGATGGCGGGCCGCCATGGCAACAAGGGCGTTGTTTCCCGGATTTTGCCGGAGGAGGATATGCCCTTCCTACCGGATGGTACGCCGGTGCAGATCGTCCTGAACCCCCTGGGCGTGCCCAGCCGTATGAACATCGGCCAGATTCTGGAGCTGCACCTGGGCATGGCTGCCAAGAGCCTGGGCTGGAATATCGCCACCCCCGTTTTCGACGGCGCTACCGAGGAGGATATCAAGTCCCTGCTCAAGCAGGCCGGCCGGGATTGGGATGGGAAGACCGTCCTTTACGACGGCCGTACCGGCGAGCCCTTTGAAAACCGGGTTTCCGTGGGCTATATGTATTACCTCAAGCTCCACCACCTGGTGGATGATAAGATCCACGCCCGTTCCACCGGCCCCTACAGCCTGGTTACCCAGCAGCCCCTGGGCGGCAAGGCCCAATTCGGCGGCCAGCGCTTCGGCGAGATGGAGGTTTGGGCGCTGGAGGCCTACGGCGCCGCCAATACCCTTCAGGAAATCCTTACGGTCAAGAGCGACGACGTAGTGGGCCGGGTGAAGACCTATGAAGCCATCGTCAAGGGTGAAAACGTGCCGGAGCCCGGCGTGCCGGAATCCTTCAAGGTGCTTATTAAGGAGCTTCAGAGCCTGGGCCTGGATATTAAGGTGCTCTCCGATACAAAAGAAGAGATCAAGATTGGCGAAATGGTGGACGACGAGGATACCGTGCCGCTGGATGTGAATATTTCCGGTACGGAAGACGGCCCTGGCGGCGTACCGGCCGAATCCGACTTTACGGAATTCGATGATTTCGATTTCATCGAGGAAGAAGAGGAGGATGACCTGGCCCTGGTTAAAGACGATGACCTGGACGACGCTTTTGGCACGGGCTTCTCCATGCTGGATGAAGACGAAGAACTTTAACCTAGACGGGCGGAAGGGAGAGGAAAGAATTTGTTCGAATTGACCAATTTCGATGCAATACAGATCGGCCTTGCTTCGCCGGAGAAGATCCGGGAATGGTCCCATGGCGAGGTGAAGAAGCCGGAAACCATCAATTACCGTACCCTCAAGCCCGAGCGGGACGGCCTCTTCTGCGAACGGATCTTCGGACCCACCAAGGATTGGGAGTGCCACTGCGGCCGCTATAAGCGGGTGCGCTACAAGGGCGTCGTATGCGACAAGTGTGGCGTAGAAGTCACTCGGGCCAAGGTGCGCCGGGAACGCATGGGCCACATTGAGCTGGCGGCCCCTGTTTCCCACATCTGGTATTTCAAGGGAATTCCCTGCCGGATGAAGATGCTGCTGGATATGTCCCCGCGAAACCTAGAAAAGGTACTGTATTTTGCTGCTTTCGTAGTGACAGATCCTGGCAATACCCCCCTGCTCTATAAGCAGGTCCTCTCCGATAAGGAGTACCGGGACGCTCAGGCGGAATATGGCCCCAAGGCATTCAAGGCTGGCATGGGGGCTGAGGCAATCAAGGAGCTGCTGTTGCAGCTGGACCTTAATAAGCTGGAAGAGGAGCTGCGGACAGAGGTAGCCAATTCCTCCGGCCAGAAGCGGGCTAATGCCATCAAGCGGCTGGAGGTTGTAGAAGCTTTCGTCAAGAGCGGCAATAAGCCCGAGTGGATCATTATGGACGTGGTGCCCGTGATCCCTCCGGAGTTGCGGCCTATGGTGCAGCTGGATGGCGGCCGCTTTGCCACCTCTGACCTGAACGACCTGTACCGCCGGGTTATCAACCGCAATAACCGCCTCAAGCGCCTGCTGGAGCTGCGGGCGCCGGATATCATTGTGCGTAATGAAAAGCGGATGCTCCAGGAAGCGGTGGACGCCCTCATCGATAATGGCCGCCGGGGCCGGCCCGTAACCGGGCCGGGGAACCGGCCCCTCAAGTCCCTTTCGGATATGCTCCGGGGCAAGCAGGGCCGCTTCCGTCAGAACCTGCTGGGCAAGCGGGTGGATTATTCCGGCAGTTCCGTTATTGTAGTAGGGCCGGAGCTGAAGATGTATCAGTGCGGCCTCCCCAAGGAAATGGCCCTGGAGCTTTTCAAGCCCTTCGTCATGAAAAAGCTGGTGGAGGACGCTTATGCCCATAATATCAAGAGCGCCAAGCGCATGGTAGAACGGGTGAAGCCCGAAGTATGGGATGTGCTGGAAAATGTCATCAAGGAGCATCCTGTCCTTTTGAACCGTGCGCCTACCTTGCACCGGCTGGGCATTCAGGCCTTTGAGCCCATCCTGGTGGAGGGCCGGGCTATCAAGCTGCATCCCCTGGTTTGTACCGCCTTCAACGCGGACTTCGACGGCGACCAGATGGCCGTTCACGTGCCCCTCTCCGTAGAGGCCCAGGCCGAGGCCCGCTTCCTGATGCTTGCCTCCAACAACATCCTCAAGCCCCAGGATGGCAAGCCCGTTGCCTGCCCCACCCAGGATATGGTCATGGGCTGCTACTATCTGACCCTCCAGCGGGATGGGCTCAAGGGCGAGGGCAAGGTATTCTGCAGCGAAGATGAGGCTTCCATGGCCTATCAGACCGGCGTCATCGACCTGCAGAGCAAGATCAAAGTCCGCGTGGAGCGGGAGTGGCAGGGAAAAACCTATCGCCGCCTCATCGATACTTCCTTGGGCCGGCTCATCTTCAACCGGGCTATCCCCCAGGACCTGGGCTATGTGGAGCGGAACACCCTGGACGATATGTTCAAGCTGGAAGTGGATAAGCTGGTGGTCAAGAAGGATCTGGGCAATATTGTAGACCGCTGCTACCGCCGTTATGGCTCTACCCGCACCAGCGAGGTGCTGGACGCCATGAAGGCCCTGGGCTATAAATATTCCACCAAGGGCGGCATCACCGTAGGCTTCCAGGATATTACCGTGCCGGAGCAGAAAAAGGAAATCCTGGCTGCGGCAGAGAAGGAAGTAGAGCAGATCGATAACCTGTTCCGCACCGGTATGCTTACCAGCGCTGAACGGCGGCGGGACGTGATTGCCATCTGGGAGAAGGCTACGGATGACGTAACCGATGCCTTGATGAAAAACCTGGATCAGTATAACCCCATTTATATGATGGCCAACTCCGGCGCCCGCGGCAGCACCAATCAGATCCGGCAGCTGGCGGGCATGCGCGGCCTGATGGCCGACCCCTCGGGCCAGATCATCGAGGTGCCCATTCGGGCCAACTTCCGAGAAGGCCTGACGGTATTGGAATTCTTTATCTCTTCCCACGGCGCCCGCAAGGGCCTAGCGGATACGGCCCTTCGGACGGCGGACTCGGGCTACCTAACCCGCCGCCTGGTGGACGTCTCCCAGGATGTGATCATCCGGGAGGAGGATTGCTGCCAGAGCCGGGGCGAAAGTCCCAAAGGCATGCCCATCACCGAAATCATGGAAGGCAACAAGGTGGTGGAGCCCCTGGGCGACCGGCTCCTGGGCCGCTATACGGCGGAGGATGTATACGACCCCAATACTGGGGAGCTGATCGTTGCCTGCAACGAAATGATCACCTATGATATCCGGGATCGGATCCTGGCAGCGGGCATCAAGTGCGTCCAGTGCCGGAGCGTATTCACCTGCCGCAGCGAGCACGGCGTATGCGCCAAGTGCTACGGCGCCAACCTGGCTACCGGCGGCCCCGTGGATATCGGCGAGGCCGTGGGCATCATCGCCGCCCAGGCCATCGGTGAGCCGGGCACACAGCTTACCATGCGCACCTTCCACACCGGCGGCGTTGCCAGCGCGGACGATATTACCCAGGGTCTTCCCCGCGTAGTGGAAATTTTCGAAGCCCGCAAGCCCAAGGGCCTGGCGGTTATCTCCGAGATCAACGGCACCGTTTCCCTTACGGAAGGGAAGAAGCGGGAAGCCACCATCACCAACGAGGATGGGGAAACGGCCAAGTATCTCATCCCCTTCGGCTCCAAGCTGCGGGTTCGGGATGGGGACGTGATCGAGGCAGGGGATGAGCTGACCGACGGCTCCATCAACCCCAACGACATCCTGAAGATTAAGGGCGTCAAGGGCGTGCAGGCCTATATGCTCAAAGAAGTGCAGAGCGTATACCGCCTCCAGGGCGTGGAGATCGCCGATAAGCACATCGAGGTCATCATTCGGCAGATGCTCCGCAAGGTCCAGGTAGAGGACGCGGGGGATACGGATATGCTGCCTGGTGAGCTGGTGGATATCTTCCACTTTGAAAACGAAAACGAAAAGGCGGTTATGGCCGGGCTCCAGCCTGCCATCGCCAAGCGGAAGCTCCTAGGCATCACCAAGGCTGCTCTGGCCACGGATTCCTTCCTCTCCGCCGCCTCCTTCCAGGAGACCACCCGTGTCCTGACGGAGGCCGCCATTAAGGGCAAGGTGGATCCGCTCATGGGCCTGAAGGAAAACGTGATCATCGGCAAGCTGATCCCGGCGGGCATCGGCCTGCGCCGGTACAGGAACGTAGAGGTGGAGCCCCTGGAGGCGCCCCTTACCCCCGCCCAATAAGGAGAGGCCATGGAAAGGCAGTATACCAACACCAGTTGCCCCCTGTATGGCAGCAAGTATTGCCACCGGCTCCATATGCTGAGCTGCCAGACCTGCCCCGCCAGGAAGCCGGAACAGGCAGCGCAGATCCAGGCGGATCTGGATGCCATCGACGCCCTGGTGCCTGGGGGCGACCTCTCTGCGCTGTTCCATACGGAAAGCTGCGTGCTATGCAAGGATAAGCCGGGGAAGCGGGTCTGCTATGCCCTGGCGGATCTAGGGAATCCGGAGCCGCCCCGGGAGTCGAAAAACTTTCTGGGCATCAAGGGAAGGATGCGGGCCGGTTCTCTGCTGGCCATTCAGATGAGCTGTTGCGCGGATTGCCGCCGGCGATACCGCCTTATAACCTATCTGCCTACGGTTCTATCCCTGGCCATCATCATTCTGGCCCTGGCCCTGATGAGTTACAGGCCGCTGCGGGAATCCCTGGTGGCCCTGCATCCGGCCTTGCCCCTGTGCCTATTCCTGGGGGTACTGGTGCTGGCCCTGGTGGGCAGGCAGCTTCTGCGCAAGGGCATGATTCGGACCTATGGGGCGCGGATGTACCTGAATATCCTGGAGCAGCCCTTCCTCGCCAAGATGGCGGAGCGCGGTTGGTTTGAACTGCAGCGGGATAAGGAAATATCCCAGCTGGTTTTCGCTAGGGAGCGCCGGAAAGAGGGCCTGTATACCCGCTGATTGAAAAAGGTAGAAAATTAGCTAAAAACATTTGACACCGCCAATAAAAAATGCTACAATACGCATGCTGTGCTTTAATGCGGCAGTATGCGTTTTGCTTCAGCAAAAGGCAGAAGTTTTGCGGAAAATATCCCCTTCAAGGGGTTGCAGGGGATTTTCTTGATATAGATACTTAATATTACTTGTGACTGAAAGAAAAGGAGAAACATATGCCGACGATTAACCAGCTGGTCCGTAAAGGCCGGGAACAGGTCGAGTATAAGTCCAACGCGCCCATCCTCAAGCAGTGCCCCCAGCGCCGCGGCGTCTGCACTGCTGTGCGTACCATGACCCCGAAAAAGCCCAACTCCGCTCTGCGTAAAATTGCCCGTGTTCGTCTGTCCGACGGGCTGGAGGGCACTGCCTATATTCCTGGCATTGGCCATAACCTCCAGGAGCACTCCGTGGTTCTGATCCGCGGCGGCCGCGTAAAGGACCTGCCCGGCGTTCGTTACCACATCATCCGTGGCGCGCTGGATACGGCCGGCGTTGCCAACCGGCACCAGGCCCGCTCCCTCTATGGTGCGAAGCGGCCCAAGACCAAGTAAAGGAGGATATTAGCGATGCCCAGACGTGGATTTATCCCCAAGCGGGAAGTATTGGATGACCCCATCTATGGCGGCAAGGTGGTTACCAAGCTCATCAACCAGGTTATGCTGGATGGTAAGCGGGGCACGGCACAGAAAGCCTGCTATGGCGCTTTTGAGCTGATTCGTGAGAGGACTGGCCGGGAACCCATCGAGGTTTTTGAGCAGGCCATGAACAATATCATGCCCGTGGTAGAGGTTAAGGCCCGCCGGGTGGGCGGCGCTACCTACCAGGTGCCCATCGAGATCCGCCCGGAGCGGCGGCAGACCCTGGGCCTCCGGTGGCTGGTGAATTACAGCCGTTCCCGGGGCGAGCGCACCATGGTGGAGCGCCTGGCCGGCGAAATTATGGATGCGGCCAATTCCACCGGCGCTGCCTTCAAAAAGAAGGAAGATACTCACAAGATGGCCGAGGCGAACCGCGCCTTTGCCCACTACAGGTGGTAACCTGTTTGCATTATCAAGAAAACTTCGGAGCGGCGTGTATTTTCGCGCCGCTCCTACAATGAACACTGGAAAGGAGGCGTAGATATGCCCAGAGAGACTTCTTTGGAGCACACCCGGAATATCGGCATCATGGCCCATATTGATGCCGGCAAAACGACGACGACAGAACGAATCCTGTTCTATACAGGCAAAATTCATAAAATAGGCGAGGTACATGAGGGCGCAGCAACCATGGACTTCATGGTGCAGGAGCAGGAGCGGGGCATCACCATCGCCTCCGCAGCAACCACCGCCTATTGGAAGGGTTACCGCATCAATATTATCGATACGCCCGGTCACGTGGACTTCACCGTGGAGGTAGAGCGTTCCCTGCGCGTACTGGATGGGGCTGTGGCGGTTTTCTGCGCCAAAGGCGGCGTGGAACCCCAGAGCGAAACCGTCTGGCGGCAGGCCAGCAAATACGGCGTGCCGCGGATCGCCTATGTAAACAAGATGGATATCATCGGCGCGGACTTCTTCAACGTAGTCCAGATGATGAAGGACCGGCTGGGGGCCAACCCCGTGCCGATTCAGCTTCCCATTGGCAGGGAGGCAGACTTCAAGGGCATCGTAGACCTGGTAACCATGAAAGCGGAGGTCTATTATGACAACGAAGGCATCGATATCCGGGAGGAAGAAATCCCTGCGGAGCTTCAGGCCCAGGCCGAGGAATATAGGGCTGCCCTGCTGGATGCTATCGCCGAGGAGGATGACGAGATCCTGGAAAAATACCTGGGCGGCGAGGAGCTGACTAAGGAGGAGATCATTGCCTGTCTGCGCAAGGGCACCATTGCGAACAGGATTGTGCCCGTTTGCTGCGGCACTTCCTACCGCAATAAGGGCGTTCAGCCCCTGCTCAATGCCATTGTGGATTTCATGCCTTCTCCCCTGGATGTTCCTGCGCCTGTGGGCACGGACAAATCCGGGGAAAAGCAGATCCAAACCGTCTGTGCGGACGATGCGCCCTTTGCGGCGCTGGCCTTTAAAATCGTGGCGGATCCTTTTGTGGGGAAGCTGGCCTTTACCCGTATTTACAGCGGCACGCTGAGATCCGGTACCTATGTTTATAATTCCAGCAAGGGCAAGCGGGAGCGGGTTGGCAAGATCATGCTCATCCATGCCGCCAGCCGTACCGAGGTGCAGGAAGCCTACGCGGGGGATATCTGCGCCATCGTGGGCCTGAAGGAGACCGGTACCGGCGATACCCTTTGCAGCGAAGGCCATCAACTTCTGCTGGAATCCATGGATTTCCCAGATCCGGTTATCCGGGTAGCTATCGAGCCTAAGACCAAGGCAGGCCAGGAAAAGATGACCGCTGCCCTGATCAAGCTGGCGGACGAAGATCCAACCTTTAAAACCTATACGGATCAGGAGACGGGGCAGACCATCATCGCCGGCATGGGCGAACTGCACCTGGAGATCATCGTGGATCGGCTCATCCGGGAATTCCGGGTGGAATGCAAGGTGGGCAATCCCCAGGTGGCATACCGGGAAGCCCTTACCAAAACCGTCAAGACGGAAGGCCGTTATGTCCGCCAGACGGGCGGCCACGGCCAGTATGGCCACTGCGTGGTGGAATTCAGCCCCTTGGAGCCCGGGGAAGGCTTTATCTTCGAGGATAAGACCGTGGGCGGCGTAATCCCCAAGGAATATATCCCTGCCATCGAAAAGGGCATTCGGGAAGCCTCCGCCAGCGGTTCCCTGGGTGGCTACGAGCTGGTGGATTTCAAGGCCGTGCTCCTGGATGGCAGCGCCCACGAGGTGGACTCTTCGGAAATGGCCTTCAAGATTGCCGGCTCCATGGCCATGAAGGAAGCCATGGAAAAGGGAGACCCCGTGCTGCTGGAGCCCATGATGAAGGTAGAAGTGGTTATGCCGGATGAATATATGGGGGATGTGCTGGGCAATATTACCGCCCGTCGGGGCCGGATTTCCGGCACGGATACCCGGGGAAATGCCCAGGTGATCGACGCGATCTGCCCGCTTTCCGAGATGTTCGGCTATGCGACGGACCTGCGCTCTTCCACCCAAGGCAGGGGTACCTTTACCATGCAGTTTGACCACTATGAGCGGGTAAGCGCCAGCGTAGCGAAAAAGGTGCTGGGCATCCGCTGATGCAACTCCCCAGGGCAGCCCAGCTGCCCTGCAATCCTACTATAAAAATAACCCATTCATTGGAGGAAGAAGTTTCAATGGCAAAGGCAAAATTTGAACGGACGAAGCCCCATGTAAACATCGGCACGATCGGCCACGTAGACCATGGTAAGACGACGCTGACTGCGGCGATCACCATGGCGCTGAGCCAGCAGGGCCAGGCGGCGGCCATGCGGTATGACGAAATCGACAAAGCGCCGGAAGAGAAGGCCCGTGGCATCACCATCAACACGGCGCACGTAGAATATGAGA
>CALVLF010000056.1 GCA_944336625.1 uncultured Clostridia bacterium | reverse complement strand
GGCCTCGGGATGCTTGCATCCCGGGGCCCATTTCTGCGAAGGGGAGGGGGGCGGCCTGCGGCCGCCCCCCTCCAGGAGCGCTGCGCGCTCCCGCCGCCGCCCCCTGGAAGGCTGGAAACCCACGGGGCGCCTCATTCTTCCCCCTCCCCCTGGGAAAGGGGAATGGGCCCGTACTTCTCCTCGTAACTGGCCACGCAGCGGCGGATATATAAAGTCAGATGGCTGTTCACAGACCGGCCTTCCGATTCCACCACATAGTGGAACTTCTCCAGCAAGTCCGCATCTAGCACAACGGAATATGATTTTTTCTTTCCCAGTCCTGCCTTCAAAACCTTGCCTCCATCGATTTTCATACTGCTATTGTATCAAGCGGGGGCTGGATCTTTAAAAAATAAGCCCGTTTTGACGTCAAAACGGGCTTATTTAGAAGCAAAATTTTCAAATTTATCTTTTCGGCAACTCGATAGGGCCGTGCTTATTTTCGAAGTTTTCCACCATGCGGCGGATGTAAAGCTGTAACTGGCTTTGGGCCGTGCGCCCGTCATATTTGCAGACATAGCGGAATTTATCCATCAGTTCCGCGTCGATGCGCAAAGTATAGCTTTTCCGACTACCTGTTTCCAATCTGACACCTCAATTAATTAAATTATACGTTATTTTGACTTCATTTTACAGTCAAAACTTGGTATAATTATTTTTGACATACGTTAGACATATTTTAGATATCTAAAAGAAGTATTATTCAGCTAGGTGATTGTATGGAAAAGAATGATTTTTTGGAACTCCCCGAATGGGAAATGCAAGAAGGGAACCTGCCGGGCCTTTCCCTGGAAGAGGAGCTGCCGGAGGCTTTGCCGGAGAATACCTTCCGCTTTTTAGAAGCGCCCCTCTGGCCCGGGGAGATGGGCAGCAATTATCTCTATTATCTGGAGATCTTCCCCGCCGGCGCCGGCTTTTTGCCCATGGCCCGCATACTGGAAGCCTGCCTGGAAGGGGACCCGCCCTATGACGTCTGCGCCCTGGCCGGGAAGGTGGTTAAGGACCTGGGCTATTCCTCCCGCAGGAAGATGGAGCAGGATATGCAGTTCTGCCTGCGCATGGCCATTCGGGATAGCGGCGGCGGCTATATATGGCAGGTCATGGGCCGCAGCTGGAGCCGGCCCCTGCCCGTCTATGCCTTCCTCTGCGCCGCCGCTATGGATTTGCGGCGCCGCCTGCGCGATTACGCCCGCCTGCACCAGGCGGGGGAAGGGATGCAATCCCTTGTCCAAACCGGCGAATAGCACCCCATGCAACAAAGCGGACGGGCAAAAAGGCTGCCAGGCCATGGGGCAAAAGGGCGGAGCCCGGCTGTAAAGAATAAAAAGCGGCTTATACAGCCGCTTTCAGCTTGTTAAAAAGGGCCCGCAGCGCCGGCCTAGAGGGCCTTCCTTGTGCTCCCTTGCGCAGCACTGGGCGCACGCCCCCGCAAAAGACCCTGCGCCCCTGCCTGCGCAGGGGCGCCATGCAAATGCAAACCTGGAAAAAGCGGCCTGTATAGCCGCTTTTTCCGCAATTTAAAAGAAGTGGCCCAAAGGCCACTTCTTTGCATGTTATCGTTCCTCTCGGAAATAGGGGAGGCCCAGGGCAGCCGGGGGCTGATCCTCCCGGCGCCGCCGCAGGGAAGCTGCCACCAGCACGATGACCGTTACTAGATAGGGCAGCATCTTGAAAAGCTCCATGGAGCGGCGGGTCAGGCCGGGGATGTAGAAATACAGCCAGGAAAGCAGGCCAAACAGGTATGCCCCCCAGATGCCCCGCTTGGGCCGCCAGGTGGAGAAGATAACCAGGGCCACAGCCAGCCAGCCCAGGCTCTCGATGCCGCCGGCGCTGTCCCAGGTTCCCTTGGTATAGTCCATAACGTAATAGAGGCCCCCCAGGCCGGATATGCCGGCCCCTAGGCAGGTGGCCAGGTATTTATACTTGGTCACGTTAATGCCTGCCGCGTCTGCCGTGGCAGGGTTTTCGCCCACGGCCCGCAGGTTCAACCCCACGCTGGTCCGGTTGATGACCCAGCTTACTACGAAGGCTACCACTACGGCCAGATAGGCCATGAAGCCAAAGCCCAAGAGCATCCGGGGCAGGGCGGGCAGGTTTGGAACAAAGGGCAGGGTGGCCCGGAAGGCAGCGCTGGTGGTGGCTACGTTGATCTGGCCTACGCCGCCGGCCAGCTTCATCAGGGAGCCGCCGAAGAAATTGGCGAATCCCCCGGCGAAGATGGTAAGGGTAAGGCCCGTAACGTTTTGATTGGCCCGGAGAGTGATGGTTAGCAGGCTGTAGATCAGCCCGCCAAGCATGGAGGCCAGGAAGGCGCAGCTCATGGCAATGAGCACGCAGAGGATGGGGCTGGGGTCCGGGTTATTCATCTCGTAGAAGAAAACCCCCATGAGCCCCATGATGCCGCCCAAATACATGATGCCAGGCACGCC
This sequence comes from uncultured Clostridia bacterium, assembly GCA_944336625.1. Lineage (GTDB taxonomy): Bacteria > Bacillota > Clostridia > Christensenellales > CAG-138 > Pelethousia. The sequence continues at coordinate 7,325 of CALVLF010000056.1, read as the reverse complement.
CAGGTTCAGATTGCCGGATTTCTCCGTCAGGATCTCCCCTGTAGCGCCATAAAGGATAACGGTGCCGAATACGATACCGGCCTGAAACAGGGAAATGAGCTCTGTCATGCCTGCACCTCCTTATTGCTGCGGAATTTGACCTGATAGTTGATGAAAAACTCGCTGCCCAGGATGAAGAAGAGGATGATGCCTGTCAACATACTGGAAACATAGTCGTTCAGATTATATTGGGAGGCGATCTCGATAGCGCCCCGGTCCAGGAAGACCAGCAGGGCGGAGATCAGGATCATGACAAAGGGGTTGAACTTGGCCAGCCAGGCCACGATAATGGCCGTAAAGCCCCGGCCGCCGGCCGTGCTGATGGAGATGGTATGGCTGGCGCCGGAAACGGCCAGGAAGCCAGCGATGCCGCACACGGCGCCGGATACCAGCATGGTGCGCATGATGACCTTGGGCACGCTCATGGCGGCATAGCGGGCGGTGTTCTCGCTTTCGCCTACTACGGCGATCTCATAGCCCTGCTTGCTGTAGTTCAAATAGACGAACATAGCTACCGCCAGGGCCAGCACGATAATCACATTCAGGGTATACATCTCCCCGAAGATTTCCGGGAACCAGCCGGCCTTTGTTTGGGGGTTAATGACCCCTACGGAGTTGGAGCCCGGAGGGTTTTCCCATAGGGCCACGAAATAGCTGGTAACCTGGATGGCAATATAGTTCATCATCAGGGTGAAGAGGGTTTCATTGGTATTCCACTTAGCCTTAAACCAGGCGGGGATAAAGCCCCAAATGCCGCCGGCCAGGGCGCTGAGGATGAACATGAGGGGTAATAGGGCCAAGTTGGGCAGGGCACTATCCAGGTAGACCATGCAGGCAGCCGAGGCAATGCCCCCCATGAGGATCTGCCCCTCCGCGCCGATGTTCCAGAAGCGCATCTTAAAGGCTGGCGCCAAGCCAATGCCGATGCACAGCAGCATCATGGTATCCCGAATAGTAACCCAGCCCCGCTTATTGGTACCGAAGGCGCCGTTGAACATGGCCCCGTATACCTTCAGCGGGTTCAGCTCTACAATGGAATAGATGATGATGGCGCAAAGCACCAACGATCCCACAAGGGCGATGCCCCGTATGCCCCAGGCTTTCCAGGGGGGCAGGATCTCGCCCCGCTTGGAGATGCGAATGAAGGGTTCCTTATGCGTCTTGCGCATATGCCTGCGCCTCCTTTCCCAGGTGGGTCATCATGAGGCCCACCTCTTCCTTTTTGGCCTTGCGCCCTTCTACAATGCCGCTAACCTGCCCGGCGCACAGCACAAGAATGCGGTCGCACAGCTCCAGCAGCACATCCAGATCCTCCCCTACATAGATGACGGCGGCGCCTTTGGCCTTCTGCTCGTTGAGCAGATGGTAGATGGTATAGGACGTATTGATATCCAGGCCCCGCACTGCGTAGGCGGTCATCAGAAGGGAGGGAGAGCCGGCGATCTCCCGGCCTACCAGCATCTTCTGCACATTTCCGCCGGAAAGGCGGCGGATGGGGATATTCAGCCCGGGGGTGACTACATCCAGCTCATCCACAATCTTCTGGGCCAGGGCCTTGGGGGTTTTCCGGTCGGTAAACATGGATTTTCCGCTCTTGTAGCTGCGGAGCATCACGTTATCCACCAGGTCCATGCTGCCCACAAGCCCCATGCCAAACCGGTCTTCCGGCACAAAGGCCAGCCCTACCCCCAGCTTATAGATCTCCAGGGGGGATTTACCCACCAGCTCCGTCTCCTTCCCATCGGCAGTATGGAGGCAGATGGAGCTGCCCGGCTGTATGGCCTGCAGGCCCGCTACGGCTTCCAGCAGCTCCCGCTGGCCGCTGCCGGTAATGCCGGCGATGCCCAGGATTTCTCCGCCGTAGGCGGTGAAGGATACGTTGCTCAGGCGCTTGACCCCTTCTGCATCCAGAACTGTCAGCCCCTGCACCACCAGGCGCTCTTGCTTATTTTGCGGTTCCGGCCGGTCGATATTGAGGGAAACGGCCCGGCCCACCATCATATCCGTCAGCTGCTGCGGGTTTGTATCTTTGGTGGCGATATCGCCGATGTATTTGCCCCGGCGCAGCACGGCCACCCGGTCGGATATCTCCATAACCTCATGGAGCTTATGGGTGATAATGACGATGGCCTTGCCATCCGCCTTCATGTTGCGCATAACCACAAAGAGCTTATCGGTCTCCTGCGGCGTAAGCACTGCCGTGGGCTCATCCAATATTAAAATATCCGCGCCCCTGTACAGAACCTTTACAATCTCCAGGGTCTGCTTTTCGGAAACGGACATATCATAGACCTTTTTATCCGGGTCCACGGCGAAGCCATACCGGTCGCAGATTTCCTTGACCCTCTGGCGCACGTTGTGCAGGTCAATCAGACGGTGCTCGTTCAGGCCAAGGACGATGTTCTCGGCGGCGGTAAGCACGTCCACCAGCTTGAAGTGCTGGTGAATCATGCCGATGCCCAGGGCATATGCATCCTTGGGCGAGCGGATGTTGACCTTATTCCCGTTTACATAGATCTGTCCGCTGTCCGGCAGATAGATGCCGGATAGCATGTTCATCAAGGTGGTTTTGCCGCTGCCATTTTCCCCTAAAAGGGAGAGGATCTCGCCTGGGTAAATATCCAGGCTAATCCGGTCATTGGCCACCACTTGCCCAAAGGTTTTGGTGATATCCACCATGCGGATCGCTCGTTGGGTTTCCAAAGCTTTTTCCTTTCTATGCAGAGGCAGCAAAAGCCCTCTGCCTGTCAAATGATGGGCGCAGGCGGAAGCATAGGGCGGGCCGCGCAAGGCTCCAAAAGCCAAGGGCTCCAGCCCGGAGCAAACTCCGCTAGTGCGCACAAAGCAACGATGCCGAAATGAAAAATAGAATTTAGCTCGCTTGCGGCTGTGAGAAAGGTGAGCCAGCCGGAAGGATGGGAAACGATTAAAGCGGAAAGGAGAGAAGCAGGCAGGCCCGCTTCTCTCCTAAGGTTTTAAATTAGTTGAGCTCGGTAATGCCGTCGATCCGCAGGCCGAAGTAAGGCGCGCTGCGCAGGACGGACTCCTGGAAGGCGCCATCTACGATGGCCTCGCCGGAATCCTTCACGAAGTCGCCGTCCGTATCCAGGGCGGGGGTGGAGGTGACGGTTTCGCCGCCAACGGTGAAGGTGGAGGTATCAAAGACCTGGATGGAGCCATCCTTCAGGCCAGCTACTACTTCTTCTACCTTCTCGGCAGTGCCTTCGGCGCAGCTCTCGCCCAGGGCGGAGATCATAACCGCGTCGTCCGCATAGCCCAGGGCAAAGTCAGCAGGCATAGCTTCGCCGGTAAGCATCCGGTTGATGGTGGGGGTATAGAGGGCGCCCCAGTTATTCTGGGAGCTGGTGAGGGCAGCGGTGGGGGCTACGGAGAGCATGTCGATGTTGTAGCCTACGCTGTAGCAGACCTTGCCAGCATCCAGCTGGGCCTGTACGGCCTGGGGAGCGCCGGTGGAGTCAGCGTGCTGGCCAATGATGACGCAGCCCTTAGCGATCAAAGCGTTCGCAGCCTCGCCCTCGGCAACGGGATCATACCAGGAGTTGGTGTACTGGACGTCCATGTGGGCATCGGGAACGATGCTGCGGATGCCCAGGAAGAAGGCGGTGTAGCCGGAGACCACTTCGTCATAGGGGAAGGCGCCTACATAGCCCACATAAGGATCGGTTACGGTGCCGGCATCCATGAGCTCCTTGAGCTTCATGCCCGCAACCACACCGGAAACATAGCGGCTCTGGAAGGTATAGGGGAAGATGTTGGCGGTATTCTCAGTGCTGGCAGCGGCCATATCGCCGGTGCAGGCTACGAACATCACGTCCGGATACTCGGCAGCAGCCTGCATCATGTAGGTCTGATGGCCATAGCTGTCGGAGATAACGATCTGGCAGCCCTGCTCCGCGAGGTCTACGGCGTTATCATAGCAGGTTTCATCTTCGGGGATATTGTACTTGTAGATCACCTGGCTTTCGTCAATGCCCAAGGCAGCGATGGCGGCCTGGACGCCCTCGATATGGGCCAGGTCATAGCCGGAGTTCTCATCGTGGACCAGGATGACGCCGATCTTCAGATCTGCGGCCGCAATGGGCTCACGGGCAGAACGGCCGCTGGCGTCTGCGGTGGGCTCTTCCGCAGCGGGCTCCTCTGCGGCGGGTTCTTCGGCGGCAGGTTCTTCTGCGGCAGGGGCTTCCGTGGCTTCGGCGGCGGGGGCTTCCGTAGGTTCAGAAGCTGCCGGCTCACTGGTGCAGGCCACCATACCCAGGGCAAGAATCAGGGCCAAGGCGAGCGCAAGAAATTTCTTCATTTGCTTATTCCTCCTTTGATTTTACCGCTTTGTTTTATTTATTACGCTTTTTGCGAAAAAAGTTGACAGAATATTGGGCGGAAAAAACCAGCAATATACCGGCAGCCATATTTCGCTTAAGCGCAGCAACCAGGGAAAAACAGCTTGAAATTAAACCATTCCGGCGGGACAAGGGTAATGGTAACATATTTACCTTCCTTTTGCAAGGCCGGACGATATCACCCGTTGTGTAATAAAATTACAAAATTCCGCTTTTATCCAGCGCCTCCAGGGTTGGGGCGCAGGGGGTGGGGCGGCCGGCGGCCTTTAGGGCATTTTTTACATCTTTCAGGCCGCTGCCGGTGCTGATGGTAGTTACCGTTTCCCCAGGGCGGATGATACCCCCCTCCAGGGCGGCTTTGACCCCGGCGGTGGCGGTAACGCCGGCAGGCTCCCCAAAGACGCCCTCCGTCCGCCCCAGCAGGCCCATGGTCTGGAGAATATCTTCGTCGGAGACGGCAACCCAGGCGCCACCGGAAGCGGATACGGCCCGCAGCGCTTTTTTCGGATTCCGAGGGACGCCCACGGCGATGGAATCCGCTAGGGTATTCTCTTGCGCCGGCAGCAGATCCCGCCCTTCCCGGGCGGCATCCACAAAGGGGCAGCAGCCCTGGGACTGCACTCCCAATATTTTGGGAATCTTGTCGATAAAGCGCAGCTTGTATAAATCATGAAATCCATTATAAACCCCGCCGATGGTGCAGCCATCTCCTACGGAGCAGGCTACCCAATCCGTAGGCTCCCAATGAAGCTGCTCCGCAATCTCTAAGGCCACGGTCTTTTTTCCCTCAGTGAGGATAGGATTGATACCAGCATTGCGGTTATACCAGCCGTATTTTTCGATGGCAGCCTTGGAAAGGTCGAAGGTCGCTTTATAATCCCCTTGGACGGAGACCACCTTTGCCCCGAAAATCATCAGCTGGGCCACCTTCCCTTCGGGCGCTCGGCCGGGGACGAAGATCACGGTTTTTACGCCCATGCGGGCTGCGTTCCCTGCCAGGGAGGAGGCTGCATTCCCTGTGGAAGAGCAGGCGATGGTATCATAGCCCAGCTCCAGGGCCTTGGCTACGGCCACCCCGCTGGCCCGGTCTTTTAAGGAGGCGGTGGGGTTCAGACCATCGTCCTTGATATACAGGGCTTTCAGGCCCAGCATGGCCCCCAGCCGGTTGGAGGGATACAGGGGCGTCCAGCCTACCCGCAAGAAGGGGGAGAAATCCCGGTCCTCCAGGGGCATAAGGGCCTTATAACGCCACATGCTATTATCCCGGCACTGGGCCAGGCCCTCCCGGGAAAGGGTATGATTTTTGATATAATTATAATCAAAAACGATATCCAGAATGCCTTTTTCCCCGCAGTGGGGACAGGTCATCCTTTCGGTATAAGGAAGCTCCACACCGCAAAGGGTGCACTTATAACCTAAAATATGCTGCATGATGGAGAACCTCTTACAAATAGTTAGACGGGGACAAAAAAATTTTGCTTATGATATATTTATCATACTATATTCAGGAGAATTTGTACAGACATCTTCCGGAATAATTTGCCTGGAGGGGGCAAAAAACTCCCTCCAGGATTCTTAATAGAAAATTTTATTGTGTACCTTTCTAGCTCATGTTAAAATAATTGTAAATTCATCCAGACGGAAACGGAGAGAAACATGAAGCAGTATTTCAAACGGGGTATTTTCGACCGGTATGACGGCTGGCGCGTGCGGAATGTAGACGCTGTATATAACGTGATTCCCTTCATCATGCGCACCCGCATGGATTCCCAGAACCTTTTTGAGGAAAACATGCCCCTGGAGCCGGTGGAAGCCTTTATCCGGGAGCACCGGGAGGATATGCCGGACCTTGCCTTTATGCATGTACTCATGGCGGCCATGGTCCGCATGATTGCGGAAAAACCCTATCTGAACCGCTTCGTCGTCTGGAACAAGATCTATGCCCGCAACTCCATCAGCATTTCCCTTATGATCAAGCGCAAGGGCTCCAATGTGGAAACCATGATCAAACCCCAATTCGAGCCTGAGGATACCCTGCAGGATGTAGTACGCAAGGTGAGCGCCCTGGTGGATGTGAATATTCTGGATGACGCTAAAAACAGCATGGATGCCATTGCCCACTTTTTCGGCTACATTCCAGCATGGATTATGCGGTTTGCCATTTGGGTGATATTCCGGCTTGACAGCGTTGGCCTTCTGCCTAAGCGCATTGAGAAGGCCAGCCCTTTCCATTGCAGCGCTTTCCTTACCAACGTGGGCTCCTTGGGCATTGGGCCCATTTACCACCATCTGTATGAATTCGGCACCTGTTCCCTGTTCCTGGCCATGGGCAATAAGCATAAGGTCCGCATGACCAACCGGGAGGGGGAGCATTTGGAGCGGCGGTTTATTGGCCTGAAATTCGTTACGGATGAGCGGATCTGTGATGGCCAGTATTACGCCAGCGCCATGAAGCTGCTCCGCCGCCTGCTCAACGACCCATCCCTGATGCTGGAACCTCCGGCGAAGATCGTCATCGACGACGGCGTGCCCAAAAGCAAGCGTATCCCGGAAAACTGCCCGCAGGAGGCCTAAGCGCGGTCCTGCGCGGAGGTTGATAGAGCGCGCGAAGGTTTGCGGGAAGCCTGCCGCAGAGCCCGCGCCTTTCCTTAAGAGCCGCCGGGGGCCGTGGGTTATGGCCTCCGGCTTTTTCTTTTCTTGCGTAGGTGGGGCTTTATCCCGCTGGATGGGGCCATATATACCGCCAGGCGAAATCCGGTTCGCCCGGCTTTGGCGGGGCGGCTTTAAAGGGCGCTGGCGGCGATAAGCGGGGGCGGCGGCGTTTGGCGGCCCTGGGCCGCCAAACCAAAGGAATAGCCGGGGCTTTTGCCCGGCTATTCCTTTGTTTGCGCTTTGCGCTCCCGCCGCCCCCCTCACTGGTGCTTCTGC
>CALVLF010000055.1 GCA_944336625.1 uncultured Clostridia bacterium | reverse complement strand
CAAAGCAGGGGCCGGGGCTTTGCCCCGGCCCCTGCTTTGGTTTGGCGGGCCTTGGGCCCGCCAAACGCCGCCCCTCCGCAAAGGTTTCCGGCAAACTGTGGGCCGGCCAGGATGCCTGGCCGGCCCTTTATAGGTAGCGCTTCCTTAAATCCACAGCTCCAGGCCCGAGGCCTCCGCCAGCTGGGTCAAATGGGCCGTACCCGTCAGGTTCCGCTCATCCACCACCCGGAAATCCCGGGCCCGGGCCTCGGGCAGCAGGTCGCAGAAAAGGAGATTGGCCCCGGCATGGATAGCGTCCAGATTTCCCGCCGGGTCTGCCAGGCCCTTCTTTTTGTCCTCGCCCGGCTGCTGGGCGGTGATCTTGATCTTGGGCATCATGAGCCGGAGGATGGCGATCTCCTTCAGGTTTAAAAGGGTGCTGCCAAAGCCCCCCTCCTGGGCCAGGGGGGTGTTCGCGGCAGGCATATAGGGGATGATGGGGGCCCAGCTGATCTCCAGTTCCTTCATGAGCAGGATGTCATCCGCCAGCTGCTCCAGAGTCTGGCCGGGATAATCCACGATATTGCCCGAAGCCAGCTGCAGGCCGCTCTTCTGCACCGCCCGGATGCCAGCCATGCGCTTTTGAAAATTGGTGGAAGGGTTAAGCCGGTCAAAGGTAACGGGGTCCGCCATTTCGAACTTGAGCACGTATTCGTCGGCGCCGGCCCCTTTCAGCTCTGCATATTGGGCAGGTTCGAATTCCCCGGTAGCCAGGCTCAGGAACATGCCCATGCCATGGATGGCCTCTACAATCTGCAATAGATCGGCAAAGGGATACTTTGGATCTTCCCCAGAGATGAGAAAGGCCCGGGTAAAGCCATAGCCCCTGGCCTGCCGCAGGGAAGCGATTATATCCGCTGCCGGCAGCCGATAACGGTGTAAGGTATTGTTCCCCGCCCGCATGCCGCAGTACAGGCACTGGTTTTTGCATATGTTGCTGTAGCCCAGCATGGCCGTGGCCAGCAGGCGGCCGCCCCAGGCCTCCCGGCAGGCGTCCGCCGCCAGGGGCATGATATCCCGGCGGAAGGCTTCCTCCGGCATTTGCAATATCTCCAGAATTTGCGCTTTTGTTTGGATGTTCATGGTAAAGCCTCCATTTTGATAGGCGCTCCGCCCCAGAATGCCGCCTCCTCCCCGTCGTGAGTGACGGCGATGAGGGTCTTCCCCCGGGTATTCTCCCGGACGTATTCCATGGTGATGGCCTTGGTTTTTTCATCCAGGCCCTTAAAGGCCTCGTCCAACACCAGCACATCCCCTCCATAGAGGACGGCCCGGGCGATGGCCACTCGCCGCTTCATGCCCCCGCTGAGGGTGCGGACAGGGGCCAGGGCCCAGTCCTCCAGGCCCAAGGCCTTCAAATGCTCCAGAATGACGGCGCGGGGAACCCGGCGCCCCGTAACCAGCCGGATATTGGAAAGGGGAGAGAAATCCTCGCAGAGCCTGTCTTCCTGGAATACCGCCCCCACCCGCTCCGGCATCCCCAGAACCCGGCCCTCGTCCGGAGGCAGCAGGCCCAGGAGGATGTTTAAAAGGGTGGTTTTGCCGCAGCCGGAGCTGCCCATGATGCAGGTTGCCTGGCCCGCAGGAAAGGCAGCCTGGAAGCCGGCAAGCACCCGCTTCCCATCAAAGGATTTATGGATATTTTCCAACCGGATCTCGTTCATAGCTTCTCCAACCCCGCAAAACCCTTTCGGATCAGCAGCAGGAACAGCTTTTCAAAGGCCACGCTGATCAGAATAATGACCACCGTCCAGCAAAACAGGTCGGCCGTATTGAAGTAAATTTTGGACTCATACAGCATCTCGCCGATGGAGCCCTCCGTAATGCCGATGACCTCCGCCGCCACGCCGGATTTCCAGGCCATGCCCAGGGAAACGCCGCAGGCGGAGATGAGGAAAGGCCGGATGCTGGGCAGATAAATGTAGAGCAGTCGCCGCCGCCAGGGCACTTTATAGAGCCGGGCCATTTCCAGCAGTTTCGGGTCTGTGCTTTTGATGCCCTGTAAAACGTTGGTATAAATGATGGGAAAAACCATCAGGAAGGAAATGAAGACGGGCAGCTGCCCCGCGCTGAGCCAGATCAGGCACAGGATCACAAAAGAGGCCACCGGCACGGACTTGATGGTGACCACATAGGGCCAAAACAGCATTTCCAATAAATGGAACCTGCCCGCCAGCAAGGCCAGCAGGATTCCGGCGAAAAACGCCAGCAGGAAGCCGGCGGCAATCCGCTGAAAGCTGAAGGCCACCGTTTTCCAAAAGGCGGCCTCCAAGCAAAGGCTCCCCAGCCTGCGCAGCACCCGCAGGGGGGATACCAGCAGCAGGGGCTGGTCCAGGGCCATGGCCCCCAGCTGCCATAGCAGCAGCGCCAGGGCCGCCGCTATGGCCTTTTCCAGGGCGGGCTTAGCCTGCCGCATAGTAGAAATCATCCTGGGGCATGGCGCCGCCTACTGCTTCGGGGTTCTGATCATAGAGGGTTTGGAGATAGCCGGTGAGGGCGGCCTTCATCTCTTCCCCATCGATATAGACGATATTGCAGTAAGGGATGGCCTGCTCTGCCACGGCCGCCTTGACGATGTCGTATTTTTCCACCAGCTGGGCAGCCTCGGCCACGTTGGCGTTTACATACTCGGTAGAGGCCTTATATTCCTCCAGGAAAGCCGCCAGGGCTTCCGGATGGGCCTGAGCAAACTCCCTGCGCACGATGAGGCCGGCGGTAATGAACTGGCTGCCGTTATCCAGGGCGCCCCACTCGGCGGTCAGATCCAGGGCCACCCGCAGATCCTCGATCTGGCCCTGGGCCACGGTGACGAAGGGCTGGGGCAGCATGGCAATGCCCGTTTCCTGTTCCGCCAGAATGGCAACTACCTCCGTAGGCTCGCTCTTCCAGTCTACCTGCACATCCTCCCCCAGGGTGAGGCCATGCTGGGAAAGGAGGTAGGCAAGGGCATATTCCGGGGTGGAGCCTTTACCCGTAGCCATGATGGTCTGGCCCCTGAGATCCTCTATGGACTGGATGGTCTCGCCGCCCTTTTCCGTTACATAAATGACGCCTAGGGTATTGATGGCCGCCATCTGTACGGCCCCTTCCGTATTATTGTAAAGGATAGCCCCCAGGTTTACCGGCACCGCCAGAATATCCAGCTCCCCCTGGAGAAGGCGGGGGGTCAGCTCGTCGGCAGAGCCAGCCATGGTGAAATCATAGGCGTTGGCCGTCAAGCCCTGCTCCGCATCATCCAGCAGCTTCACCATGCCCATGGAGGTGGGGCCCTTTAGCCCCCCCAGGCGAATGGTGACGGCCTCTTCAGCAGCGGTTTCCTCTGCCGGGGCTTGGGTAGCGGGGACCTGTGTGGCGGCAGGAGCTTGGGTAGCTGCCGGCGCTTCCGTAGCGGCGGGCGTTTCGGTAGGGGGCTGGGCGCAGCCCAGGAGCATAACGGCCATAAGGGCCAGGAGCATAAACAGTGCAATGGATTTCTTCATGGTTCTTTCTCCTTTCGGGCAGAAATACAAATTGTCTGCCCTATACTGTTATGGATTATACCCGCCCCTATAGAAAAATTGCGTTGCAAATGCAACGCAAAATGGCTTTGTCAAAAATTTGCCGCCGGCTTCCCGCGCTTCAGCTGGGCCCTGCGCCCTGGCGCCGGGCGGAAGCCGCCCTATGGCCTGCCCCGCCTTAGCAGGGCATCCTGCGAAGGGGGGCGGCGGCGGGAGCGCGCAGCGCTCCTGCCCGCCAGCGGGCTCGTTCCGCCAGGGGGCCGGGCAAGCCCGGCCCCCTGGCGGAACGGCCGCCGCCCCCCCGTCCCTTATTCGGGCAAAGGCCGGAGGATGGAGAAATGGTTCTTCTCATACTCGATGATTCCCTCCCGCCGCATGCGGGAAAGCTCCCGGGAAAGGGCGCTTCGGTCCGTACCCAGGTAGATGGCCATATGCTGCCGGTCGAAGGGAACGGTGAAGGAAGCGCCCTCCTTTTGGGCATATTGGGAAAAGAAGGCCATAAGCTTCCCCCGCAGAGTGTTTTTGGAAAGGATCTGAATCCGGTCGTTCATGGAAAGGGTGCGCCGGGCCAGCATGGCGGTAAAGCGGCGGTTCAGACCGGCGGCAAAGGGGCTGAAGGGCTGGGCCTTCAGGGCCGCCGGGTTCAGCCAGAGCACGTCCGCGTCCGTAGCTGCCCGGATATACACCGGCGCATCAATTTCCAGGTAGCAGATGGATTCTGCGAAGGTTTCCCCCGGCCCCACGCTGGCCATGAGCATCTGATCCCCCTGAATATCGTCCATGAAAACCTGAATGGTCCCTCGCAGCACCAGCCCGAAGCAGGCCAGGGGAAACGAAATGCGGTTAAGATAGGCTCCCTTTTCATAATGCCGCTCCTGGGCGTTGAAAAAGGCCAGGGTCTCCCTGCGTTCCGCCTCTTCCATGCCGGAAAAGAGCATGTGCCGCTGAAGCAGCGGGTCATACCAGACCATGTGTCCTCCTTCCCCATCCGCAAGCCCTTCCCTAAAAGAATGGGCTGGTTTTTGCAAACGGCGCGCCGTTTACAGCTGCCTGTGAACCTGCCCGCCAAAAAGGCGGCTGGCATTCCTAAGCCCGCCATAGAAGCGCGCCCAGGGCCGCCGGAAATAATCCCCGGATAAGCTTTCAGCAGGCCTTTTCCAATGCCGCCGCTACAAAGCTTTCCACAGCCCGCCCGGCCTCCGCCAGGCTGCTCTGGGATAGGGACAGCACCTGCCCCTCCGCCTGCATTCGCCTTCGAAGTTCCTCGTTCAGCCGGAGGAGATCCGCCTGGGCGCCGCCGGCCCTGCTGCCCATGTGCAGCAGGTTCTCCCGGGATTTGAGGGTCCCCAGGCAGGGCTTGCCCAGGCGGAATATATCCTCTAGGCAGGCCCGAAAGGCCGGGGACGCCAGCTCCATCCCGCCGATCTCATCCAGAAGTATGAGCCGGCAGGCCCTGCGGCTGCAGGCCTCCTTTGCCCGGATAAGGGCATCCTCCAGGGCGCGCGGGCTGGGCTGCCCATTATATAGAAAAACGCCCTCCATCCCCGGGCAGTAGGCTGCTTCCAGGGGAGGAAGGGACTCGCCTGCCACCACGCAGGCCCGAAAGCCGCATAGGCTTTCCCCTGCAAACAGCCGCTGGGTAAGCATGCCGGCAATGTGCTGGGAATAGGGCAGCAGGGCATTGCGAAGGATGGTGGATTTTCCAAGGCGGCGGGGGCCTTCCAGGAAAAGGTTCATTGCGGCCCTCCTTGCAGCCCATCCGGGAAATATTTTTCAAACAGGCGCTGCAGGCAGGCCGTAGCCTCCCCGCAATAGGCCTTATAGCTGTCCATCAAAGCCTTTCCTTCCGGTGTAACGGCGGAGCCGCCCCCCGCAGGGCCGCCCTGCTTGCTTTCCACCACGGGATACCCCAGCTGCTCCTCCATGGTGGCGATCATCCGCCGCCCCTTGGTATAGGAGATTCCCATGCGCTGACAGGCCTCCGAAAGGGAGCCCGTTTCCTCCGTCAGCTGTAGAAGCTGGTGGGCCCCCGGCCCATAAAAGGGCTTTTCCCTGGCCAAGCGGATGCGGATATTGGGGTGGAGCTGCATCAGCGTATGCTGGGAAATCAGGCTTCCGGGCAGATCCCCCCCCTGAAGGTTCGCCAGGATTCCCCCATCCTCCACCTCTACCAGGCGGCGCGTCAGGCCGGCGGCCCGAATGGCCCCGGCCAGGCCTCCTTCCCCCTCATAAGCCAGGATAGCGGGAAAATGCTCCGCCCGGAGCAGGGCAGGATGCCCTGGCTTGCCCTGATAGGCCGGAACGCGAACTTCACCATCCGCTTTTAGCAGGGCATCCAGGGTTTTCCCGGAAAACAGCGGCACATCCGCATGGGAAACGAAAGCTGCCCCGCATTTTCCCTGTAAATAGCGAAGGCCCAGCTTCACGTTTTCAAACATATCCGCCTCTTTCCGGCCATGGAGAAAAACGGCGCCCATTCCGCTGCCCGCCTTCTCGGCAGGGTCCTTATCCCCATGGCAAACCACGGCGATCCGCTGGACGCCCGCCTGCTGAAAGGTCAGAATGATGCGCTGCAGGGCGGGAATGCTCCCCACAGCCTGCAGAGGTCGAAAGCCGCTTTTATGCATGGTTTTTCCCGTGGCAATGATCAGCGCAGCGATCATCCTGCTCCCCCTTTCTCCCCGCCGGCCGGGCTTTTTCAGATAGGAACATTATATACTACCTGGTATGGAAAGGCAATCCAGGCAAAACCGCCTCCGGGAGCCGCAGGCTCCCGGAGGCGGGGGAAATTTACGGCAGGAGGCTTATACTGCGCCGTGATACAGTTCAGCCAGCTGCTCGTCCGTCAGATCCACATGGTAGAAGAGGCTGAAGAATTCCTTTACCTCCTCATCCACATCATAGGTCAAATAGTCGGGATAAATCAGTCCGGAGAGCCAACGCATGCCTACGATGCGGTTGGGTCCCGGGGGCCGGTCCACCCAGCTGAAGGGGGCGTTGGGCGTGCCATATACCTTGCCTGCCTGCACGGCGGAAAGGGTGGCGAAATCCGGGTCGTTGAGGATGGCTTCTGCTGCGTCCCCGCCGCTCATGTTAGAGGTGGGCTCGCCGTTCACCACAATCACGTCCGGATCCCAGGCCAGCAGCTGCTCCAGGGAAATCTGCACCCGGGAGCCATCCCCCAGCTCCAGATCCGCCACGTTGATGGCGTTCACCAGGTCGATGATCTGGGCATGGGAAGAACCTCTGGGGGCAGTTTCCAAAGAGTCCTCGCCGTTGCCATAGTAGATGGTAACCTTTTCCTCCTCCGGAATATCCAGGGCAGCAATATCCTCGAAGGTATCTTCCGCATAGGCTGCCAGCAGTTCTGCCTGCTCCTCTACGCCGAAAAGCTCGCCCATGAAGCGGTATACCGCCGGCGCATCCGTCAGATCGTTGCTCACCATCACCACCGGGATGCCCAGGCTTTCCGCCAGGGCGTCGGATTCATCTATCGTCCCTTCGTTAATGGCGGAAACGTTGAAGGCAATGGTAGGATTGGCGGCGATGACCGCCTCGTAGTTGATGGCATCCCCCATGCCGAAATTGGGGAGGTCATGATACTCCTCCAGGATGATGCTCTTTTCAATATCGTTGAGCTCATAGTTCCAGCCCAGGAGCTTATCCGGCACCAGGGTATAAAGATAGATGGCGGAAATGGGGCTGGTGGAGAAGGCAGAATCGATCTCAGCAGGGATTTCCATGGTGCGCCCCGCCATATCCGTAATCTCTCGGGTGCCGGTTGCCTCTGCGGCAGCGGTTTCCTCGGGGGCAGCAGTTTCCTCGGGGGCCTGGGTTTCCGCAGGCGCCTCCGTGGCGGCTGCGGCGGGGGCCTCGGTCGCTACGGGCGCTTCCGTCTCTGCGGATGTCTGGGCGCAGCCGCCCAGCAGGCAGAGCAGCAACAGCGCCAGCAGCAGCGCCAGGGTTCGTTTAAATCCTTTCATGAATACACCTCTTCCTCCATTTTATTTTGTATAACTCGAACAGCGTTTGCGCTTTCGAAACTTGATCTTTGTATGGATCCTTGCGAAATCCAAAGATTGACAGCGGGTGAAAACTGTGCTACCTTCATCCTATAGAATTATTTTTAAAAACGATTCGCTTTTTAAAGTATAACGATAAGCTGAGCTTTTTATATCATGTTTTTCCGCGTATGTCAAGAGGGCCAATGCCCCGCTATTTATATTTAGCAAAGGAAAGATTTAAAAATGCAGCCCATTTACCGGGATGAAGAAGCAAAGCTGCGGCGGCGCTACCGCATAATCCTGCTCGTGATGCTGATCGGCCTGATCGGCTCAGCCCTTTTTTCCTTTTGGGTCGGGTATTATCCCCTCACCCCCAGCCAGGTGGTAAAGGCCTTCCTGTCGCGGCTGGGCTACCAGGGGGATATCATCCCCCAGGCCGTAACCATCTTCTGGAGCATCCGCCTGCCCCGGATCCTTTCCGCCATCTTCATCGGCGCCTCCCTTTCCGTGGCGGGCTCCACCTACCAGGGCATGTTTCGCAACCCCCTGGTTTCCCCGGATATCCTGGGCGTTTCCTCTGGCGCCAGCCTGGGGGCAGCCTTTGCCATTTTAAATGGATCCCCCAACTGGCTCGTCCAGCTTTCGGCATTTGTAGGGGGGATCGCCGCCGTGGCCCTTTCCTATATCATCAGCCGTAAATCCCGCCATTCCCAAACCCTGAGCCTGGTGCTCACCGGCTCCATGGTTATGGCCCTGTGCAATGCTGGTGTAACCATGATCAAATACGTTTCCGACCCAAACGATGTTTTGCAGCAGATCACCTTCTGGCTCATGGGCAGCCTTACGAAGGTAACTATGGAGTCCTTCAGCTGGAGCGTCCTGCCCATGCTGGTGGGCCTGGGCATCATTTTCCTCCTGCGCTGGCGCATTAACGCCCTTACCCTGGAGGAAGAGGAAGCCAAGAGCCTTGGCATCCACATCCGGCGCTACCGCCTGGCCTTCATCGTGGCCTCCACCCTGCTGAGCGCCGCCTCCGTATGCCTGGGGGGGCTCATCGGCTGGGTCGGGCTCATGGTTCCCCATATGGGCCGGGCTCTGGTGGGGCCGGATTACAAGCGGCTGATTCCAGCCTGCGCCATGCTGGGGGCCACCTATCTTGTGCTCATGGATGATATTGCCCGCTCCCTCCTTTCCCTGGAGCTGCCCATCGGCGTGGTCACCAGCATCATGGGCGCCCCCTTCTTTGTCTATCTCATCATCAAAAAGAAGGAGGATTAAAGCTATGCTGCTTGAAATTGAAAACCTGCGGGGCGGCTATGGGGGCGAGGATATTGTAAAGGATATCTCCTGCCGGGCGGACGCGGGGGAAATCCTCTGCCTGGTGGGGCCCAATGGCTGCGGCAAAACCACCCTCTTCCGGCTGATGCTGGGGCACCTTACGGCCACCGGCGGCAGCATCCGTATCGACGGGCAGGATGCCCTGTCCCTCTCCCCCAAGGCCCTGGCAAATCTGGTGGCCTATATCCCCCAGCATCACGCGCCGGTTTTCGCCTATACGGTGCTGGATATGGTCATCATGGGCCGGGCCAGCCACTTTTCCGCCTTCGATGCCCCCAAGGCCGTGGATCGGGATGCTGCCTTCGACGCCCTGGAAAAGCTGAATATCGCCCATTTTGCCAACCGGAAGTATACGGCCCTGAGCGGCGGGCAGCGGCAAATGGTCCTCATTGCCCGGGCCATCTGCCAATCCGCCAAGATGTTCATCATGGATGAGCCGGGGGCCAGCCTGGATTATGCCAACCAGCAGCTGCTGATGGAGGTGGTGGCAGATCTGGCGGCACGGGGCTACTGCATCGTCATGTCCACCCATAGCCCGGAGCATCCGGCCTCCATCGGCCATAAGGTGCTGCTGATGAAGGAGGGGAGGGTAGCTGCCTTCGGCGCCCCGGAAGCGGTGATTACGCCGGAAATCCTGGAAAAAGTCTACGATATTGAAATGGATGTGGCTACCGTGCAGGACCGCTACGGCACTGCCCAT
This sequence comes from uncultured Clostridia bacterium, assembly GCA_944336625.1. Lineage (GTDB taxonomy): Bacteria > Bacillota > Clostridia > Christensenellales > CAG-138 > Pelethousia. Next base: position 11,805 of record CALVLF010000055.1, on the reverse strand, counting down.
ACCATCTGCCTGCCGGTGCGGCCTCCCAAGGCTACATATACAAAAAACTAATAGAAAATCCATGAAGGAGAACCGATATGTTTGAAGCGCAAAATGCCCAAAGCCCTTTGATGGGGGAGGATCTAGCGGCGGATCTCGGCTATTTTATCCGCCTTCACGAGTCCCAAGCCCCCCAAGCCCCAGATCACTCCGCCGCCAAGTGGGACCAGCGGGCGGATGCCTGGGAAGGGGATCCCAACAGCCAGGAGCGGACGAAAAACGATGACCGGGTCCGGGATGCGGTGCAATATCTTACGGAGCGGGGCGTTTTAACCCCGGAATCAGCGGTGGCGGATATCGGCTGCGGGCCGGGCCGCTTCGCCGCCGCCTTTGGAAAAATAGCTCGCAGCGTAACCGGCTTTGACATTTCCGAAAGGATGGTCCATTACGGCCGGGAAATCGCCCGGGAGGCAGGCCTTAACAACGTAGATTTCCGCGTATGCGATTTTCAAAACCTGGATATCGAAAAGGAAGGCCTGGCCCGCCAGTTCGACCTGGTGTACTGCTCCCTGACTCCTGCCGTCCACGGGAACAACGGCCTGGAAAAAATGATGTCCCTGAGCCGGGGCTATTGTTGCTATATTACCCATATCTACGGGGAAAATCAGCTGGAGCGCCGCATCATGCAAGAGGTATTTGGGCGGGACTGGAAAACCCGCTGGACGGGCCGCTGGTTTTATTCCCAGTTTAACGTGCTGTACCTTTCCGGCTATTATCCGGAGGCCTCTTATTACCGGCGGCACCGGGCCCATCGCTTTCGGCCCGGCCCGCAATATGTGGAGCATTTTCTGGAATACATCCTGGGCCCGGCGGACAGGAGCCAGGAAAATGCCGCCCGCATCGCTGCCTGGCTGGCAGCGAATACGGAGGAAGACGGCATGCTGGAAGAGGTAAGCGATACCTGGTACGGCCGTATTCTATGGGACGTACGGGAAAAAACGGAACGGACTATTTATACCAGAGGATAGGAGGTGCGGCTATGGATCTGCCAACGCGCAAAGCGGTACTAGAAACCCTGTTTGCAGCCTGGGAAATGCACCCGCAAACGGAACGGGTCCCAACCCAGGAGGCCCTGGGCCGAGTCCTGGTGGAGGATGCCCGGGCCCAGCTGTCCATCCCGGCGGTGCGGGCATCCATTATGGATGGGGTTGCCGTGCGTTCCGCCTCGTTTCAGAATGGCCTGCCGGATACCGCCGCCTGGCGGCTGGGGGAGGACTTTTGCCGGGCGGATACCGGCGATGATTTTCCAGATGCGTTTGACGCCGTCATTCCCATCGAGCAGGCTTCCATCTCCCCGGCGGGCATCCTCTCCATCCAAGACGGCCTAAAGGTAGAGCCGGGGATGCATATCCGCCCCCGGGGCAGCATGGTCCGGGAGGGAGAGCTTCTGGCCCGGAAAAACAGGCAGCTGCGCCCCTTTGATATCGCCTGCCTGGCTATGGGCGGCATAGAGGCGGCGGAGGTATATAAGCGGCCCCGGGTAGCCTTTTTGCCCACAGGCAGTGAGTTGGTCCCCCTGGGGGCGCCGGTGGGCCGGGGGCAGAATATCGATAGCAACAGCCTTCTTGCAGCAGGCCTGTTGCAGGAAATGGGGGCGGAGTCCCTTTGCCTGCCCATCGTGCCGGATGATAAGGCCAGCCTGGCCGCCGCCTTGGAAGGGGCCCTGGCCCGGGCGGATATTGTGATTCTCAACGGCGGCTCCTCCAAGGGGGCGGAGGATTATAACGCCCGCCTGCTGGAGGAGCGGGGCGCCGCCCTCTTCCACTGGGTAGCCGCCGCGCCGGGGAAACCCATGTGCATCGCCCTGGTGGGCGGCAAGCCGGTCATCAACCTGCCCGGGCCGCCCCTGGCGGTGCTTTATGGCATGGACTGGTGCATTCGGGCCATGGTCAACCGGCTGCTCCATAAGCCCATGCCCCGGCGGCAGACCGTCCGGGCCCGGCTGACGGAGCCCATCCAGGCGCCGGCCAATATGGAAATCCTCTGCATGATGGACCTGAAAAAGACGGAAGCGGGCTATGAAACCAAGCAGAAACCCTGGCGGGGGGGCAGCCTGGCCGATTCCCTGGGGGCAGGGGCCATCTATATCACCAAGCTGGGCCTCGCGGGGCACCAGGCTGGAGAGATGCTGGAGGTGGAGCTTTTGCGGGGAGAGGAGGATTTTTGCCTATGAAAGACCCCTGGCGGATTTATGACGACTTGCTTGCCGGCATCCCGGAGGGGGTAGAGATGGTTTCCTACCAAAGCGGATTCACCTGGACCCGTGTCCGCTCCAGCGAGAATAGCCTGGGAATGGCCATGACCATTCCCCTCACAACCCGGGATTCCCTTTCCCGGGGGGAATCCCTTGTAGGAATGCCCCTCAAAGAGGCGGGCGCCCTGGTAAAAAGCTGGAATTTTGTGGAAGCGGCCATCGGCCTGGCCGCCATCAACAGCTGGTATAACCAGCCCCAGCGGGCCGAAAAATGCGGCTTTATCCATCCCTGTGTATCCGACCAGGTGCGGGAGGCCTTCGACGTATATTTTTCTGAATGCCAAGGGAAGAAAGTAGCTGTCATCGGCCATTTCCCCTTCATTGAGCAGCGGCTGCGGGGCCACTGCCAGCTTTCCGTGCTGGAGCGCAGCCCCAGCATGGGGGATTATCCGGATACGGCCTGCGAATATATCCTGCCGGAGCAGGATTATGTATTCATCACGGCCTGCACCCTGGTAAACAAAACCCTGCCCCGGCTGCTGGAGCTTTCCGCCGGGGCGAAGGTGGTGCTGGTAGGGCCCAGCACGCCCCTGGCGCCCATCCTCTTTGATTGGGGAATCTTCGGCCTGTCCGGCTTCGTTTCCGCTACGCCGGATGCGCTGGAAGCCGTGCTCTGCGGAACGGATATGATGCAGCTGTTCCAGGCCGGGCGCATGGTAGACCAGATCAACCCCGCCCGGCAGGCGTCCCCGGGCGGCAGGAAATAGGAAGAAATATGCGAACTTTTCGGGAAGACCTGAAAAAGGCCGTTGAATTTCATGGGCACCTGTGCTCCGGCCAGTGCATCGGCATCAAAATGGCCCATATGGGCATGGAGGCCCTGGGGCTGGATACCCTTAGTGTACAAGGGGATACACGGTTTTCGCGGCCTGTGCGCCCCAAGAAACTTTGTTGCGGCCCCTTGCAATAGGGCCCGCTATGGCTGCGGGGCCGCGCCGCGTTTCCTGGGGCGCACAGGCCGTGAAAACGCTTTGCCCTGAAAGGGCCTGCTTTGGTTCAGTTCAAGCCGCCGGAGCGATGGACTAGCAGCGCTAATTCCAGGGTTGGCAACGCAGAAATGGGCCAAAGCAGACCCTTTCAGACGTATAGCCCCTTGTACACTAAGGGTAATGAGACCGACGGAAAAAAGATCCTGGTCTTTGTGGAATGCAACCGCTGCCCTGCGGATTCCATCCTCATTTCCACAGGCTGCCGCATCGGCCGCCGTACCTATGTTTTTAAAGACTTTGGCAAAGTCGCCGCTACCTTCGTAAACCTGGAAAACTCAGGAAGCCATACGGATCCGGCAGGTAAAGCATTGCTACCCAGAACCTGGGGAGGATATGCTGGCCTATTTTGAAAACCTGCCCTATAATGCCTTTCTAGCGGCCCAGCGGGTCCGCGTCCCCCTTGGGGCGGGGGATATGCCCGGGCCGCCCGTAGCCGTGGCGGTCTGCGCCCGCTGCGGCGAAGAGGTGATGGATCTGCGCCATGTGGAGAAGGATGGCCAGTGCCTGTGCAAAAGCTGTGCCGGGGCGGGATACTATCAGGCGCTCTGAAGGGCGTCCGCTTGCAGGATACGAGAAAATGTTTGATGCATAGCCCTACCTTCTTTATTTTTAATCTATTTTATATCGAAGTTTGATTTGCATCGTCTCCCGCACACGGTGCGGGAGGGCTTTCCACTTTCGATTGATGTAGGATGCCGAAAAGAACCATATCCAGTATTTCCTCTGCGGTTTCAAACATAGTGTGTATATCTTCTGTGGCGCGATCACCCCGATAGTTCCGCAGGATATTCTGAAAGTAATACTCCACGCTCTCCAGATACCGTTCGGCTTTTTGCGGGTTTACCTCTGGGCGCAGCGGCATTTTGTTGACAAGCTGCTGAATGAACGCCCGGTTCACCGCCCGGATCGGCCCGCGCAATTCTTGTATCTGCGCAACCAGATGTTTTGGCGGATGAAGCATGGCATCCTCAAAAATCATCTTCTGCTTGGGGTGCAGCTGAAAATAGTATTCACGAATCATGAAAAAATTCTTGATTGTCTCTAAGATACCCTGTCCAACCAATTCGCCTGCATCCCGTTCCACATAGGCTTTTAGATCTGCAAAGGTTCGCTCCACGCAAAGCAGGAATAGCTCATCCTTGTTGGAATAGTAGTGGTACATCATGCCCTTGGATATTTCATGCCGCCCGCAGATCCGCTCCATAGTCACCTTTTCATAGCCAAGCGTTCCGAATTCAGTCAGCGCCGCTTGATAGATCTCCTCTTTGCTGCGCTCCTGCCGCTCCTTTTGCCTCATGCTGCGTTTCCCCCCTCCGCCTTATGCAGTTCTCCGGCCCACTCAAAGCCCTTCTTCGCCATATAAACTGCAATGATTTCGTTGATGACTGCCGCTGCTGCGATAGTTCCTTGGATAATCGCGGCGCACTCCGGTGCAGGTCCGTCCAAGATGGAGACCGCAATCCCGGTGAAAACCAAGGATACGCCAGAGTGGGGCAATAGTGTAAAGCCCAGATACTTTTTCACGGTATCAGGCGCATGGGTGATAGAGGCTCCGAAATAAGCGCCGCTGTATTTTCCAATGGCTCGGGCAATGATATAAATTGCGGTGTAGATGCCAGCTCCAAAGATCAGATGGTAATCCAGAGGCGCGGCCAGATTCAGGATTGCCACCACAAGGCTGAAGCTGATTATTGGATTCATAACCTCCATCATTCCCTTGCGTTGCTCCTCCGTCACCATATTGGCAAAAACGGTAGAAAAGGACATCCCAATCAGCATGAAGTTCAGCACTGGCGTAGGAAGCATATTATTGATGGCAAAGCCGATTCCTGCAGACACCAGCAGCATTACCAGCATAACGGCTAGGGTACTATTCCGCGTCTTGGTATGCCGGAGTATCTTTCCGGTAAGAAATCCGGTGACAATCCCGATCAGCACGGGCAGGAACACGAAGAACAACACCACAGGGACCGGGATGCCTGTAGTGGACAGGTGGGCGGAAACAAAGGCGACCACCAGGAAAAACACCAGTGCCCCTACCAGATCATCCAAGGCTGCCATAGGGATCAATGTTTGGGTCACTGGCCCGGATGTCTTGAACTCATTGACCACGGACAGGGAGGGGGCTGGCGCGGTAGCCAAGGCGATTCCGCCGAATAAGAAGGCAAGATAGACTGGAATATCCGTGGCCAAAAAAATGATTCCAAATACCAGACTGACTACCAGGAAGGTTCCTAAGGATTCTGTGATCGTTGTTACCAAAATCTGCTTGCCGGCCTTTTTCATTTGAGACCAGATCAGTTCCGTACCAATCATCAGGCCCACGACGCACTCCAACAAGCTTTCCACCGTGTTGAACCAGGGTGCATCCAGCAAAGAGCTTCCCAGCAGGCCCAACGCGTGGGGCCCCATGATCATGCCAGCGATCAGCCAGCCCAAAATTGCCGGCAGCTTCAGCTTGGAAATCAGCTTTCCCGCAAGCACCGCGATTGCAATAGCAAGCAGCAAGCATACCATATCCGTTAAAATTTGCATCATGTCCATCTCCAAATTCTTTTTGCAGACGATTTATAGACGTCATCGTCTGTTTTTGCAATATAGCATTTATAGACGAACCCGTCAATATTTGCCTGTGAAATATTTATGAACTTCCGGAAAATAGATATAGGCAGACCACAAAAGAGCAGGCATACAAGGCACATATTTCCCCGCATATAACAAGCGACGGTATTCCTTTTTAGGAATATCGTCGCTTTCCTGTATCTCGTCTTTAAAGCTGGCCATAGCAAGGCGCTTCAAATGTAGTAGTGCTGTAGTAAGCGCCTTTCTGATTCATAAGACCATGGAAAATCGTATTTTAACCATATTTCCTTTTTGATATCTGCACGGGTGCAATTAAAATGACCAATATTGCTGTTACAGCATATAAAAAGAATGTGATGATTGTTGTACTTAAATCTGTTTGCACAAAATATAAAATTGCATAAACAAGAACGCCAATGGCAGCGAACAAAGCGCACAAGTTTCCTGCTACATTATTTGCGTATTTCCACGTTTCTGCGCTCCTCATTACCTTTTTATTATGGTATCCCACCCTAAAATCCGGAAATTTCGAGTGCTTTTTCTTTAATATAAATGCTAAAATGCCTAAAATAAATGCAAATACTATATATAGGAATAGTATAAAAATTTCCCCCATAAATAAGCCTCCTCTCGCCCGATTTCCGTTTATGGCGCTTTCTCTGCTTTTCATCCGCTCTATCCCATCAAGGCGCTTGTAAAGATGGTGCAGTAAGCGCCTTTTCTAGCGGAACCATTGGTTTTGCTGGCTTTCTCGGAACTTTGCAAGATACTGCCGCGGCAGATTTCCGTTCTGCTATCCTGCCCTTCCACAGGCACTGCTTTTCAGCTTATTATAGCATAATAGGGTTTCCCGTTTCCACCGGAAGTTCCGCTAAAAGCGGGGCTGCGTGCACGCCCTGCATCCCGGCCGCCCGAAGGCCCGGCTGGCTTTGCTATTGCTATAATTTTTTGTCATATGCTAATTTTCCGCTTCCTTGAAAGACGATTACACCGCATTTGGAAAAACCGCATTTTTCTAAAATGTGCTGCATGCGCGTGTTTCGAAAGTCGGTATCCACACGAATGCTATTTACGCCTTTGGAAAGGCATAAATCCGCAATCAGCCTTAGTGTAACACTGCTCAAACCTTTCCCTCTATATTCCTGGCTAAATGCCATACGGTGGATAACTGCATAAGGTATTTCCGTATTCCATGCCCCTTCTATATTTGCATAGGCAGGTTCGCCGGAAAAATCAATGCACATATATCCTGCAATCTCCTGATCCACTGTGAGAACATATCCTTTGCCCGTAGCTATATCCTCTCGAATTGTAGATTCGTTTGGATAGTCCTCTGTCCACTGGATAAACCCCTGTTCTCTTTGAAATTCTTTCGCCGCCTGAATGATCGCATAACATTTTGCTGCATCTTTTGGTTGTGCTAATTCAAGTGAATACATTTTATTTCCTCCTAAAAATTTTAATCTGGCCTTATTGAATAGGATTTTTTCCGATAGGCTTTTGCATACAGCAAATGCACATCCGCACGTTAGTGTCATAATGACTGTTCCCAGGCCAAATTTCCCATGGGCGAAAATCATGGTCGTAAAGCCGGCAAATTCAATTAGCAAACGGGCTTTTTTAATATCCGCATGTAGGAACGTAGCTAGCGAAAACATCAGCCCATCTACTGGCATACGCGGATATTCGGTTGATATATATATTCCTGTTGAAACGGCAATAATAAGATAGCCAACAACAAACAATAAAAAAAGAGATACCATATTCCCGGCAAATACATAATTGTCAATCCATGGCTTCACTATATCTAAAATAACGCCTTTATACAAAACAGGGAAAATACTACCCGGCTTTATTTTCCGGCTAAGCAGAGTGGATATTATCCAAAAAGCCAGATGCACGATAATTGTCCATGTTCCAATGCTTATAGGCGTGATTCCTGCCAATCCGGCTATTGCCGCATTCCATGCGTCTACGCCCATTGTGCTTTTCAGGCACAGGGAAACGCCAATACAGGTTCCTGCAAGGCCAATCAAATATAACCCCAGTCTATATATGATTCTTAATGTTAAGGCTGCGTTTTTCATCTTAGCCCTGCCCGATTCTAATAACGGCGCCTAACGCAATCATCTTTGGATTGACGGAAGGCTTTTGTGATGATATATTGTACTTAATTCCTTTATATTGGATGTGCACACTATAGCAAAACTCCAATATATTGTCAAGAGGTGCTAATATAATGGAAATTCAAAAGATTATCGCTGCCAACATAAAAGACTTAAGAACCTATAAAGGCCTTACTTTGGAAGAAGCTGCAAAAGTAACCAACGTTTCAAGAAGTATGCTCGCCCAAATTGAAAAGGGAGAGGTCAACCCAACCATCTCGGTTTTGTGGAAAATAGCGAATGGTTACAAAGTTTCTTTCACATCTTTGGTGGAAAACCGCGGGCAAGGCTCTGTTGTAATTCGTGAAAAGGATATTACTCCCCTTGCCGAGAGCGAAGGAAAATATATTAACTACCCCATTTTCCCATTTCAAGAAAATAAATCTTTTGAAACTTACCGCATTCAAATTAAAGTAGGCGGTTTTTTGAATGCGCAACCGCACTTGACCGGAACGGAGGAATATATAACCGTATTCTCAGGCCAAGTCGAAATCACTGCCGGAGCAGATACTTTTTTCCTGGATATTGGCGATTCTATCCGCTTCATGGCGGATGTACCCCACGCTTACAGAAACGTAGGAAACAAAGACGCCTTTCTAAGTATGCTGATCTATTACAACTAAGCACGCATTACGCAAGGCAGGTATTTACCCGCATAGAACAAGCAGCGATGTTCCTTTTTAGGGACATCGCCGCTTTCCCGCACCTCGTCTTTCAACCTAGCCATAGCAAGGCGCTTTCAAAAATGGTATGGTATGCACACTTATGCCCTGGAAGTCCGTGCTTTGCGCGGCTCATTTGCCCAAATAGGTCTGCGGGCGGCAGCAGGCCCTGCTGCCGCCCCTCCATGGCCCAGCCGCAAAGGCGGGCAGGGCTGCCAGCGGGGTTGCACACCCGCCCTGCATCCTGGCCGCCCGCTGCTGCTTTGCTATTGCCCGCTATTATCATTTCGAGTTTTGTATTTCTTAATCCAATCAATCAAGTGCGAAGAAACCGTCACCGTGACCAGCGAAAAAATAATCCTATTTACAGGAATATAGCTGAGGGATAACAGCAGCACGACCACATCGGTAAACAAATAGGAGCGGGATAGCTTCCAGTGCAGCCCATGGGAAATCGCCAACGCCAGCGCGTCATCACCGCCTCCGGAGCCGCCCTGCCGAATAATCAGCCCAATTCCAACGCCCACAAAAATGCCGCCTAAAATCGCGGCAATAAGCGGATAGGATGATAAATCCGGGAGCATGGGGGGGAACAGCTCCCAAATCTTGTAAAAGCCCGATATGAACATAGTTGCAATGACCGACAGTTTTATGAAGTTCGCACCCAAAAACTTGAAAGCCAATATATAACAGCCCGCATCCAGCAAGGGTGTAATGTAAGCCGGTGAAATATGCAGCCAATGCTCCATCAGCAGCATAAAGCCAATGATGCCGCCTTCCGTTATATTGGTGCGCTGGTGGATATTATGAATGCCGAAGGTGCAGATCATAGCCCCAAGCAGCAGGAACAGTATCTTTTTTGCCGTTATTCCATCCATTACCTGTTTCCAAAAGGTCGCCTTGCGGGGTCCCAATTTAAACAGCCTCCTTGTTTCCTTCTTGGTTTTACATTATAATCATAAACTGTATAGTAACTATAATGTCAAGGAGCTGCTATGAAGAATCTATTTTCCATTGGCGAAGTATCCAAGCAACAGAACATTTCTCGGCAAGCCTTGATTTTTTACGACAAAATAGGTTTGTTTCGCCCGGCCTATACCGACCCTAATAACGGCTACCGCTATTACAGCGCAAAGCAGCTTGATTATTTGGATACGATTTGCATTATGAAAAAAATCGGCTTTTCCCTGGAAGAAATCAAGGCCCATATGAAAAGCTATACCATTGATAATTCTATTTTTGCCCTGCGAAAACAGCTTACCGCCATTGAAGGGCAAATCGAAGAACTGCAGATGCTAAAAAGCCGCGTTGAACATCGTTGCTCCGCTCTGGAGCATGCGGTATCCATACGGGAAAGCAGCGCTATTGTAACGGTAGAAAATGTGAATAAGCAATATATTCTGGCCCACGAAGTCCCCGCGCCCTATTCTCTGGAAGCGGTCAGCATTGCCACAAAGGAGTGCTTCGTTCGTTCTTTTAAGGAACGGCTTCCGATTTTCTTTCAAAGCGGCGTTATTGTGCCTTATGCGCGCATCCGGCAAAAAAGATATACGGAAGCATCTTTTGTATTTCTGCCAATTGAAAAAACAAGCAATATAACCGGGGTTCGGGAATTGCCCCCAGGCCGGTGCGTTTGCACCTACCATACAGGGGATTATCTTTCTATTGGCAGCTCCTATGAGAGGATTCTGGCCTATTGCAGGAAAAATAACCTGCCCATTCTTTCCGACGCCTATGAGTTTGCAATCAATGATTACTTATCTACTGGAGATGAGAACGAATATATTACAAAAATTATGTTTTACATATAAAAGCCAGGTTTTTGCAGTTGCTTCTAGGGGCATTATCCATAATAACCTTGCAAAAGAGATTTTGCCTACGCTGCGCATATTCTGGCCAGGCTGTAACCTGGGCCATGGGATTTCCTCCCTTCTGCATAAATAAGCAAGGGAGTGGCATTCCATAACGAAAGCCGCCGGGAGCGGAATCCGTTCCCAGCGGCCTGGAAGGGAGGTATTTCCTTTATAAAGGCTTTCACGTAGGCGCAGGGCATAAGGCGGCTATTATTCAGGCTTTTCCAGAATAACAAAAGATACGAGGGTTTCTTTGTGGAGGTAGCTTTCCAATTTGGGGTCCACATCTACCGTCTTGGTATTCATCTGTGCAATTACCCAGCCCTCCTCCAGCAATTTATTCAGGCGGACAAGGTACTGATTGTCGTTAATATCATTCTCTTCTGTAAAATCGCGGCTGTTGCTGATATAGACAACCTTTTGCATCCGTTTCCTCCCTCTGTGGTTTTCTCTGCCATGCGATGGGGGCATGCCCAGGAGCAGCCTGGGCGCGCAGGCGTTTTCTTTTTTAATTAATATACAGAAAAAGGGCTGGAACACGACCTGGCTCCAGTCCTTTTCTTGCTGGCGCGCCTGGCAGGATTCGAACCTGCGACCTACCGGTTCGTAGCCGGGCACTCTATCCACTGAGCTACAAGCGCATCCACTCTCAACGTGCTTTGATATTTTACTCCATATCATTCCCATTGTCAAGGGTTCCCAGGGAATTCTGAAAAATGATATTGCTTTTTCCCGCAGCTTGGTGTACACTAGAATTCGCGGTGTGGGTTTCATCCCGCTGCCGTTCTTTCCGGGGATATAGCTCAGTTGGTAGAGCGCTGCGTTCGCAATGCAGAAGTCAGGGGTTCGAGTCCCCTTATCTCCACCAGATGGACATTACACGAACACCTACTTTTTCAAAGGCGGCTTTGCCGTAAGGGTGTGGCTGTGATGTCAAAACAGAACCAGAGGGTCAAGGTGCGATGTGCCTTGGCCCTCTGGTTTTTTTGTATGCTTATGCCTTATTGGGATTCAGCACCCAATCATAATAGACAGCTTGTCGCAAGCAATGCGAGTGCTAATACACACTCACTTTTCCGCTTGTTGGGTACTATGCCCCAAACCCCACTGAACACAGAACTCATTCTGTGGCCGCGTGTTCTGCGAACACTTTTGAAGGGTACGCTAAAACGCCGCCCCCTTTGCAGGGATGTGACGAATCGTTACACCCTTATGAGGTGGCAATATACCATCCCATCCGGCGATATAAGTTTCCCCAAA
>CALVLF010000054.1 GCA_944336625.1 uncultured Clostridia bacterium | reverse complement strand
CATGGTCCCGCTGGCCTTGGCCGCGCCATCTGAGCGGGGGGTATTTACGCCAATCATCGAATGGCAGTATTCCTCACCATGCGGCGCATTCTTAGGATCCAAGTGGTTTAGATACAAATAAATCACTCCTTCGATCGTGCAATAATTGAAGTAACCATCAAAATGAAAACTGTACTTATACGCTTATATATTATAAGCATTAAATTCAAAATGTCGAGATGGAGTTGTTGCCTATGGGCATGCCCGGAAGGGTGCTATATCCAAGGCATGTCGCTTGCTGCCGGCTGCCTGTACCCAGCCATCTCTGCCGGGGGGGCCTGCCCCTCTTTCCGGCTGGCTGCTCCACTTTTTCAGGCCTTATGGACCAAAGAGATTGCCTTCTACTATAAATGTTTCACCATGGAGCTTGGCGGGTCTATTATACCATACCCCTTCAAATATGAGGCATAGAAATTAATTATTTATCTTTTTTTCATGATAAATTTGAGGAATACGAGCTGCCTGCCAAAGGAGCAAAAATGAAAATCGCGCGCAAAGCGTTGGCCTTGCGCGCGAATAACGATTTTTGCGAATGTAAAATATTAACCGATTTGGAAAGGAACTTACAGCTCATTCTCCCGGGCCTGGGCGGCGATGAGCTCCTTGGCCAGGGGCTGGCGCCGGGTAATGCCGCAGTAGTTGCGCACCCGCTTGGGGATGATGCCATTGGGCCGGACGATGAGCATGATGACCAGGATGGCGCCATAGACCAGCTGCTGGAAGTCGGCAAAATCCCGCAGCTTCTCGCTGACGATGGCCAGCACGAAAGCGCCTACCACCACGCCGATGGAATTATCCATGCCCCCCAGAATTACCATGCAGATCAGCATGAGGGATTTGGAAAAATCGTAGCTATCCGGCCCTACATAGCCTTCCAGCCCTACGAACAGGGCGCCGGCCAGGCCGCAGAACATGCCGCCAATGACGAAGGAGAACAGCTTCTGCCGGGATACATTGATCCCCAGGCAGTTGGCAGCGATGTCATCCTGGGCGATGGTATTGAGGGAAAGGCCCGTGCGGGAATAGTAGATCCGCATGGCGATGTAAGTGCACAGCACCAGGAACAGGATGCAAAGATACAGATAGGGGATCTGGGGCGCAAAGCGGATGCCCCCCACCGTATAGCGCTGGTACAGGGAAAAGCCGAAGATGGAATACTTGGTTACATTGGGCATGCCGTCGGAACCGCCCACATAGGGAATAATCCGCACCAGCTCCGTAAAGGCCAGCTGGATGGCCATGGTTACCAGGGAAAGATAGTAGCCTTTGGTTTTCAGGGTGGGCAGGCCGATGATGAAGCCAAACAGGCCCGCAGCAAAGACCCCCAGCACCATGCCAACCCAGGGGGAAAGGCCCAGGCGAATGGTACAGATGCCCACGGAATAGGCGCCAATGCCCATGAAGGCCGCAGGGGCAAAGTTGGTCATATCCGTAGAACCCATTTGGAAATTCAATCCCAAGCAGGCGATGCCGTAAATGACAGCCAGGGTAGCGATATGGGCGATATAAATGTTCGTAGTCAGGCTGGCGGGAAAAGCCAGGGCCAGGATAATGCCCGTGATGATGGCGGTCTTTTTATATTTGATGAAGAGATCGAAGATCTGGTTAACCACCTTATACCGATCCAAGATCAGAATCGCTACGATGACCAGGGCAAGGATGGCCAGGCTCAGGACATATTCAGCCATGACGACGGAAAACACCAGGGCGCCTATCACAATGCTGATGAGGATCACCGCGATGGGGGAATCGAAAAACTTAGCTTTCATAGGCCTGCCTCCTTATACCTTTTCGACGGTTTTCTCACCGATAATGCCCTCGGGCTTGAACACGATGAAGATAATAACCACCAGGAAGGCGATAACGTTCTGTACGCGGCTGCCGCCGGAGATATAGCCTGCGGTAAATACTTCTACAAAGCCCAGCAGCATACCGCCTATTACGGCGCCCCAGGTATTTTTCAGGCCGCCCACCACTGCCGCCGAGAAGCCCTTGGAACCATACATTGTGCCGCCATCAAAGCGGACGATGGTTTGATAGTTGCCCAGGAGGAAGCCGCCTACGGAAAGGAGGATACCCCCGATGACAAAGGTCCAGGTAATGGTGCTTTTTACGTTAATGCCGGTCATGAGGGCCAGCTCTTTATTCTGAGAAATGGCCTGCATGGAAAGGCCCATTTTTGTCTTGTTCAGGAAGAGGAACAGCGCAACGAGGATCAGCAGCATTACGGCGATGATGATGATATTGCGCTGGTCTGTAGTCCCATTGGGCGCAATGAGCCGGGGCATGGCCTGGGGGTTGCGGCCCCCTACTACGGTAATGGGATCCGATACGTTGGTAACCGCTGTTGCCACCGAATTCACCACCGGCTGGAAAACCAGGCCCAGGACTTCCTTGATCACGACGCCCATGGCAATGGTGGAAAGCAGGGGCATCAGGGTGGAGGATTTTTCAAAGGGCTTGATGGAAAGCCGGTAGGTGATCAGCCCCAGCACCGCGCACAACAGGGCCGCGATGGCCAGCATCATGAACACGGCCACGATAGGAGGCACGGCCTGGTAAATGCCGGCGGAATACAGGATGGTATAGGCGCCGATAATGGAGAATGCGCCGAAAATGGCTATATCGCCGCAGCAGAACACGACCACGTCCAGCACACCGAAAAACAGGCAGTAGCCAATGGCCACCAGCGTATAGGTGCAGCCTAGCAGGATCGCGCTCGTAAGTAATCCCAAAAACATATCCATGTATGTGATCCAGCTCCTTTCGCCAAAGGGTGGCGCCCCGCCGGGGAACAGGCCCGCGGGGGGCGCCGTCTTCGGTATCGTATGAAAGAGAATCCGTTTACTTTGCGGGCTTATTTGCCGGCAAAGGTGCGGGTGCCGGCAGCATATTCGGAATCGTCATAAACGACCCACTTGCCATCCTGCACGACATTCAGGTAAGCGGCAACCAGCTCGGTCTGGCCTACGTCATCGAAGGTGGTGGTGCCCAGGATACCCTCGAAGGAGCCATTGGCAATGGCATCTCGCATGGCGAGGGGATCGGGGGAATCGCCGCAGGCCTGCAGGGCCTGGAGGATGATCAGGGCCGCTTCATAAGCATAGGGAGTATAGGCGCCGATAGGCTCGCTGTAACCGGCTGCATTATAGTCGTCTACAAACTGCTGGCCGGCTTCCGTGCTCTCCAGAACGATACCGGGCTTCACCACCAGGGCGCCCTCGGCAGCCTCGGCGGAGATCTTCAGGAAGTCGTCGGAATAATTGCCGGAGATGCCGCAGAACAGGGCGTTTATCCCCTCCTCATACATCTGCTGCTTGAGCAGGGAACCTTCCGTAACAACGCCGCCCCAATATACGCAGTCTGCACCGGAGTCCTTAACCCTGGTGAGGATGGCGCGGAAGTCCACGGTGCCCTCCTGCACTTCCTCTACGCCTACGGGCTCCAGGCCGCGGCTCTGCAGCTCTGCGGTGAAGGCGGCGGTGTTGCCGGTGCCGTAGGAAGTGGTATCGGAGATGATGAAGACCTTGCTGTAGCCCATGTCATCCAGAAC
>CALVLF010000053.1 GCA_944336625.1 uncultured Clostridia bacterium | reverse complement strand
CAAGGCGGCTTTTTACTTCTTCCACCAGCGCCGTATTCGCTGTCCCTTCCAGATATACAATAGAAACCTGCAGCCGGTTTCCGCTGCCAGAGGGCCGGATTTCGCAGACAAAGTCCTCCCGGCGGATAATGCGCCGCAAAAGGGTTATGTTTGTCCGCATATTTTCTGTAAAGCTTTCCTGGGGCCCCCGCACCGTTTTTTCATTCTCTGCCTTGCCTACCCCTCTATGTGCATAGCCCCGGGTATCTGCTATGAGGGCCTGCCGCTCTCCCTGGATTAATACGGCGGTTTTCCCATCTAAAATGGCCTGCTTTACCTTCGTATAATCCTCTTCCAGATCCATTTCGTTGAACGTAAAAATCCGTTCTATCAAAAATTTTCCATAAGGCGCCTTCGCCCCTACCAGGCAATCCGGCCGCATGCCTTCCCGCAGGATAAAATCATTGACGGCATTCCCATTTGCCATTCCGTTCAGGAAAACGGCAGCGGCATCCACTTGGCCACCCAGGCTGAACCTGCGGACGATCAAGTCTGTATTGATATCAGAACGAAAATCTTGCCGCAACCTTGCCAGAGCTTCCCCGAGGGAAGTTGGCAGCTCTTCTTTTTCATATTGCGCCGGAATCCGCCGGTACACCTTTCCCCGAGGACCAGGCTGAAATGCAGTAGGGTCTGGATGCTTGCCAGGCCATCCCGGCTGTGGATCCGCCTCCCCGCCGCAAGCGTTCGCTTTCCTCCCCGAATCATCAGGGTTGCCATATTCGCTTTCCAGAAGCTCAAATTCGCTTTCTTCCTGGGTAAATCCCAGCCTTCGTGCCAGCTTTTCCCATGGAGACATACCCCTTCCTCCTCATCCTTTTTCCGGTAGTATGATCCGCAGGTTGCAACCCTATTCTTAAAAGCAAGCAATAAAAAAGAGCAGTGCGCACTGCTCTTTTTTTCGATGAAATACAGATCCCCTTGGGGAAAATCAGCGGCCCGCCCGATAGGCCTCCGTAACGCAAGCCTGATGCCGGGGACATTCCTTGCTGTTTTCATGGACCTTGGAGCCCTTCAGATGGATACAGAAATGCCCATCAAAATTGTTGCTTCGTGTTGGATTGGCCATGTGGGGCATACAATGCATGCTGGCTGCTACAGTCTTTCCATCATAGGTGACCCAGATCGGCCGCCGGTTCCAGCTCCAGGTGCCGCCGGCAATCCGCTTCATGATAGCCGTATCCTCCGCAGTAATGGGTTCCACATCCGCGTGATACCAGCCGCCGAAACGGCGCGCCCGGAAACTGAGCCCCGTACGTACATCCGTTACGGTGAATTTCGCCCCCTTATGGAGCCATTCCTCCCCGCCTTCGAACCAGTCCAGCAGAATTACGCTGCCCTTGAGCTGGGTAAAGGTTGCCGTTTCTTTCCGCAGGTCGTTGCCACTGTCATAGATGGAAGAAAGGGTCTCCGCTCCCGCTACCCCATCTGCGCTGCTAAGGCCGGCAGCCTGCTGATATTCCAGGACCGCCTTGCGGGTAGCGCTGGAATAGCTGCCGGTAAGGCCATCCTTTCCTAAAAAGCCCCGCCGGTATAGCTCCTGCTGCAGCCGTTCCACCTCTGCCCCTTCCATACCCTGCTTCAGCATGCTGGCGGAAGCCATGGCGGAGGTAGTCATGCTCAAATGCTGGCGGTGCACATACCCGGCCTGCTCATTTGCATTTACAAAATACCATTCCCCCACAACCCGCTTTACGCGAACACCCTGGCCCGCCGAAAGCTGGGCAACCACATAGGTATGGGCATCCGGGCCGCCCCGCAAGGCTGTATTATCATCGAGGACATAAGCACCCCGGCTTCCGCCGCTTTGAACAAAAATATAATCCTGCCGGATATAGCCCACGGTTTCATCTGGAAGCATAACCCGGTACCAGCTTCCCTCCTGGGCCAATACTTCCGCTTCGCTCCCAAGGCTCAGCACCCGCAACGCATTGGATTCCGTGTTTGCCTGCTCCCGAAGGTTGACCCCTTCGGCCGTAATCGTGCCGGTTTCCGCACAAATCAGCCTGCCTGGCAAAAGGGCCAGCAGGGTAAGCATTCCAGCAGCCAGCCGTTTGCGGTTCATTTTTGCCTCCTTTAATATGCGCCCACGGGCGGGTACGCCTCCCTGAGGACAGTGTAAGTATATTGCAATTCTTCCACGGCACGTAGAATGTTCGAAGCGGTACCGTAGGCTACATAGTTCTGCAGAGTGTAGACATTCTGCACGAGGTTATTCCGGTCCGAATCCGGCAGAGTCTGGGTCTGGCTCAGGTACTGGTTGACCTGATTGATGAGGCTCTGGGCCGTTTGCCGCGCAGAGGTCAAGTCCGCATCCCAGCTGTTCTGCTGCAGCCAGGAGGGGGTGTGCAGGGCACAGGTGCCGCTGATACCAGTGCTTCCGGAGGCGGAAAGGGCATCATACTCAGCGGAAGTCATATTGATCCAAACCGCATTGGGGATATGTTCCAGCACCAGAAGCTGATCGATGCCCGCATACATGGAATCCGTAAAGATCAGCACGGCGCTGGAAGAGGTGGAAACATTGGTACAGTAGGCCGACGCAGGCTGGCCGGAATCCAGGCAGATGCGGGTCATAAGATGCATATTGCAGAATTCCGTTGGCGCCGTTCCCTCGGCGAACCAATCCGTTACGGGCGTATGGCCAGCGCTGTCTGCATAGCAGGCATCCGTAGCAAGGAGCCCGCTGACGGAGCAGACCGTGCATTTTTCCAGGCCCAGCTCCGAGGGGGATTCATCGATGATAGGCCGGTCTGTAAGCCCCTCGTGGATGGCGGACATATATTCCTGCCAAAGCGGCGCTGCATAAGAACCGCCAGTAGCCCTGCCCTTGAGCTTATACTGGGTATAATAATCGTGCCCGATCCAAACGAAGCTGCTGTAATAGGGCGTAATACCGGTAAAGCATACGCTGGAATAGTCGGAGTTGGTGCCCGTCTTGCCTGCCACGGTAATTCCGTCGATCCGTGCGTTCGTGCCCGTACCGCTTTCAACAGCCTCTGTCAATATATCCACCAGCATATAAGCCGTAGAGGTTTTAAATACCTGGTGGCGGTCGCGCACGGTTTCCGCATCGAGAATGATCTTGCCATTATCGTCCACCACCCGGGTAAAGGAAAGGGGCTCGATATATTCCCCGCCATTGCCAATGGCACCATAGGCGACCGCCATCTCCACGGCGGTAATATCCGTCGTCCCCAGGGCCAGGCCGCTGCCCGTGGCGCTGACCCGGCTTTGATCCACCCCGAGATTGGCCAGATACTCGGCCCCTTGTTCGATCCCAACATGCTCCAGAAGCGTCCGGGCTGCCGCTACGTTCAAAGACTGCACCACGCCAGTGCGCAGCGTCAGCGGGCCGATATACCGCTCGCTGCCTACGGCAGGATAGCCGCTTTCACTATCCCAGCCCTCGATTGGAGAGGGAAAATTGGCCAGGATAGTAGCCGGGGAGGCGCCAAGATCCAAGGCGGGGCCATATACGCCCAAAGGCTTAATGGAAGACCCCACCTGCACGGGGCTGGTGGCCCGGTTCAGGCCTTTCTGGATAACCGGCTCCTCCCGGCCGCCGATGATGGCCCGCAGTTCTCCCGTATGATAATCCAGCACTACAGCCGCAACCTGCGGCTGTACGGTTTCGATGGTGGTTCCATTATCCAGGGTTTCTACCCGAATGGCAGCGGAAGGATCCGTAAGCTCCGGATATTCATCCCAATTGGTTATGGTCTCCTGAACCGCGTGCTGCATTTCCGTATCCACGGTAAGATAAATATGATACCCGCCCGTGCGCAGCTCATTTTCAATGGAGGCCCGGTTTGCTACCGTATCCAGCATGCCCCGCTGCTCCAGCAGGTGGGTAATGACGTCCCGAATGGCGTACTCCACAAAATAGGGCATATCATAGAGCTGATTATTGGAGGATTCTTCGATGATGGTTACCGTATCGTTCAGAGCGGATTCATACTGCTCCTTGGTTATGAAGCCGCCTTCGTACATGGCCAGTAAAACCACGTTGGTACGCCGGTCCGTAACGTACATCTGGTTGTTGTTTTCCAGAGAATAGCGGTATTGCGCCTCCGTAATGGCGCCGGAAGCATACAGCTCCTCCAGCTCTTCCCGCTTGCTGTCCGTAAGGGTACGCTGGTAGGTATTGATGCGAGGATCGGTGGTATAGGGCTTCTGCACAAGGCCAGCCAGCATGGCACATTCCCGAATGGTCAGCTCGCCCATTTCCTTGCCGAAATAGTCCATGGCTGCAGTTTTAAAGCCATAGTTGGAGCCCCCCAGGCTCACGTCGTTCATGTAAGCTTCCAGGATCTGGTCTTTGGTAAATACGTTTTCCAGCTCTATGGCTAAATACGCCTCTTTAATCTTGCGCTTATAGCTTTGTTCGCTGGAAAGGACCTTGTTCTTAATAAGCTGCTGGGTTAGGGTGCTGCCGCCATGGGTATACGTATTGCGCAGGGTGTTGATTACAGCAGAAAACAGGCGCTTGTAATCCACGCCATCGTGCTTATAAAAGCGCACATCCTCTATGGCGATCAGGGCATTCTTGAGCATATCCGGAATCTCATCAATATCCGCCCAATCCCGGTATTCCATACCCGCGAAGGTAGTGATTAGATTTCCGTCCTTATCGTAAATATACGAGGTCCTATCGCTCCTAGTGATCTGCGCCGTATCCAGTTCGGGCGTGGTATCGATATAGGCTTTGGCAATGCCCATCACCAGGCCCATGCCGATACAGCCGAGCAAAATGACCATAACGCCCATAACTTTCAGGGTCGTAAACAGGAGCGCTAATAAAAAGGGGCGATTGCCCCGGCGCTCTACGAAAATTTCCTGCGGTTTGCCGCCCTTTGCCTCCCGGCGCTGGAACCGGCTGCGCAGGCTGCCCCACCAAGCCTTGAGCCTTTCAAGGATATCCGTCCACCCATCCTCAGAAGCAGTATCATTTTCTGGAGAGCTCTTCCCCCGGGCAAGCAGGTTCTTTTGTTTATCGTTATCGTGTTTATCAAAGCGTTTCATGCATGGGTTCCTTTCGCAAATTTCCCCGTTACATTATAGCACAATCTGCCGGTCAAGCTCAATAATCTGCCGGGCCGCATAGAATAAGTTAACAACTTATTGATTTTTTGCCAGCCCACCCCTTACGATTTGCCTAGAACAGGAGGTCTCTATGTCCGCTTTGCCAACCGATTCCTCTCCCCGGAGGAAATTCCGGAAATTCAAGAAGCGCCTTGCTCTGATTATGGTAGCACTGTGTATTTTATCCATCCTGGGGGCAGCGCTTTTGAGCAGGAATATGCGTCCGGCGCTTCAAGCCCTGGCAGAAGCCCGTATCCGCTCCATCGCCGCCCGGGCCATGAATGACGCCATCCTGGAATCCATGGGGGATGAGACGACCTACGCCCAGCTCCTTTCCGTAAAGGATAACGGGGAAAAAGTCTATATGCTCCAGGCCAATACCCGCAATATGAACATCCTGGCTGCGGATTGCGCTGAAGCGGCCCAAGACCGGATTGCGCAGATCGGCGAGCAGGGCGTAACCGTGCCCCTGGGCACGGTTACAGGCATTTCCTTTCTTTCCGGGAAAGGGCCGGGGATTCGGGTCAGCTTTACGCCAGTGGGCAGCGTACAAAGCGAGTTTTCCTCCGATCTGCAGGCCAGCGGCATCAATCAATCCTTATATCGGGTAAACCTTAGGCTTACAGCCTCCGTCCGTTTGATCCTGCCAGGCGTCAGCGAGGTGATCCAGGTTTCTGCGGAGGCAGCTATTGCGGAGAGCATCATCGTCGGGGATGTACCTGAGGTATATACCAACGTGGCCGGCGAAGAAGACATGCTCAACCTGATTCCCACGGATAAGCCCTGAGTTTTTTCGCCGCTATGCAAAAAGGCAGCAGGTCCGGGTTTTATGGGATGCATTGCGCTGCTTCCCCGGCCTGTGTTATACTGTGTATATGAAACGTGCGATATTATTTTTACTATGTATATTATGCCTGTTTCCCGTATCCACCGCCATGGCTGACGAGGAGGAAACTCCAACGCCGGAGCCCACGCCCCGCCTTACCCCTGCCCCTACCTGGACGCCTGCCATTCCGGAAACCACGCCCTTTACTGGTCTGATCGCCATCAGCGCCCTGGATAATGCCACCAACGAGGACGTGGTTCGGGTGCAGATCCGTCTGCGGGATCTTGATTATTTCAATTTCAAGCCCACGGGGATCTATCAATCCATGACGGCGGACGCGGCGAAAGAATTCCAGCAAAAGCATACCATGGACGATGGAACTCCCATGGTTGCCGACGGCACAATCGGTTCCCAATCCATGGATATTCTCTTCCGCCACAACGTATCCCGGGCGGATATCGCCGCTTCAATTCCAATCGGCGAATCCCTCCAGGGCGAAGCAGAGCGCGTAGGGGAACTTGTGAGCTGGAGCGAGGTGAAGGAACTGTTGGTTCCAGGCACCGCCTATTCAGTCTTCGATTATAATACCGGCGTTACCTTTTCCATGTATTTTGTATCCGGGGAGCAACACGCGGAAATGGAATGCACGGACGCCTATAATGCAGAAACTTACCGCAACGCCTTCGGTGGCGAATATAATTTCTCCAAGCGTCCCGTAGTCGTCACCATTGAAGGCCGGGATATTGCCGCCTCCCTTTCCGGCTGGCCCCATGGGGAAGATCATTATTCAGGGAACGATATGGACGGGCATGCCTGCCTCTATTTTGATGGCAGCCTTTCCCATGTAGGGGATCTTCCGGATGCAGAGCATATGGAGCTGGTTTACACGGCTGCTGGGCGGGCCTAAGCCTTTCCTTAATTTAATAGTAATTTGCTGGCTTGCATGCGGGCTTTTCCAGCCGCCTGCGGGCCTTTTTCATGCCAATTATTTGGCTTTTTCCCGCATTTTCTGTAGAATGCGGCTCTCCAGGCGGGATACCTGCACCTGAGATATGCCCAGCATACCCGCGATTTCGCTCTGGGTTTTATCCGAAAAATAGCGCAAGAGGATAATCTGCCGCTCACGGGCATCCAGGGTATTCAGCAGTTCCTTTAAAAGTACGCGGTTCAGCGCCTTTTCTTCCCCATCCTCTTCCCCTGCCATCCGTTCGATTACCCGGGGCTCCGAGTCTTCCCCATAGGCCGGTTCATATAGCGAAACATGGGGACGGACGGCCTCCATCGCCATGGCAATATCTTCCGGGGATTCTCCCAAGGTCTGGGCAATTTCTACAACGCCGGGCTCCCGCCCTGATTTATTGGACAGTTCCGTTTGCACGGCGGCTATGCGGGCTGCCAGCTCTTTGAGAGACCGGCTTACCTTGATCATTCCGTCATCCCGAAGGAAGCGCTTGATCTCGCCAGCAATCATGGGCACCGCATAAGTGGAAAAACGAACATTATAACTCGTACTGAAATTCCGGATTGCCTTCACAAGCCCCAGGCAGCCGATCTGATAAAGATCTTCGTATTCTGTTCCCCTGCCCATATACTTTCGTACGATGGAGCGGACCAGTGGGGCATTACATACGACCAAACGCTCCTGTGCTCCCGCATCGCCGGCCTGGGCCCGGATGATCAAATCCATGGTTTCCTCATGCGGAAGGGCTCCGCTTTCAGGCATGGTCATCCTCCTGGCTCAGCTGTTTAAATAGGGTCACGACCGTTCCCTGGCCCGGGGAAGATTCCACGACTACCTTGTCCATAAAAGCTTCCATAACGGAAAATCCCATGCCGCTTCGCTCCATATTCGGCTGGCTGGTATAGAAAGGCTGCCGGGCCAGTTCCACATTCTCGATTCCTCTGCCCGTATCCCGGATACTGAGCACAATGCTCCGCCCCTGGATTTCCCCAGTTAGGATTACAGTCTGCCCCGGATCATTCTCATAGCCATGGATGATGGCATTGGTCACCGCTTCGCTCACCGCCGTACGGATATCGGTCAGCTCTTCGATGGTGGGGTTCAGCTGGGTGGCAAAAGCCGCAGCTACCGTCCGCGCAAAGGCTTCGTTTTGCGAGATGCTGGCAAAGTGCAGTTCCATTTGATTCTCAAGCATGTTTTGTCCCCCTTTTCCCCTTGCTTTGGCTTTCCTGCTGGCTTACCAGCGGTAAAACCCCTGCCATTTTTAAAATCCGTCCGACATAGGCGCTCATAGCGGTTATCCGCAGGCTTCCGCCCCGCTCCCGCAGGATCCGGTACCGACCCAGGATCACGCCGATACCCGAGCTATCCATAAAGGTAACGCCGCTAAGATCCAGCTCTAGTTCCTGTATATCCATTGTCAATTCTTCATCCAGCTCTTCCCGCACCTGGGAAGCGCTGTGATGATCCAGCTCTCCGGATAAGGAGGCTATCAGCAGGCCGTTTTTTCGTTTTGTCATTATCTGCATAGCTTGTCCTCCGCAAAGAAATATGCCACGCCGGCGCACCTTCCTTCTCCCGGCAGGCGGAAAACAGGACGCCGGCTCCGCGGCGGCCATATATATCCTTTTCACCGCATAAATTTCGCTCCCTTCCAAGTATTCCCACTAGTTTTGCCGAATATGCGCGAATAACGCCCCATTTGCACTTTTGGTTATTTTTCCTTTGGTCGGGGCTGGATTCCCTCCCTTTCCGGCTTGCTGCCATGTTCTCAGGATTGTGCCCAAGGCGCACGCTTCATCCATACCCTTCTTGTTAATTTACCGGCTGAACAATATAATGATGCTATGGAACATAAAACTTGGATTAACAGGTGCTTAACATGAAAAAGTTAATCGTTCGAACTGTTATAGGGCTTTTGTTATGCTAAAAATGCCCAGGAATTAAAAGCAAGCTTCATTCCTGGGCTGCATTATGCCATTTTGTGCGTTATTGTTACAGTCTCCCCCCTATTCCTTCCCCAATGCACAGCATGGAAAATAAGCCATCCGCAAGAGATTGTTTACAGCATTGGAAACAGCCAGATCTATGGTTTGCCTTTCATTTGGCAGGCAAACCATAGCTGCGGCCTATGGATTGCCATAATATATAAGCATTTGCCGGAAGCTGATGAAGGCTGTATAATGGCAAAAGCAGAATAGATGCAGAAAAATAGCGCAAATGCCGTCCCACGGACAGGAACGAGGAGTGCGGTCATAGAAAAAATACGGAAGCGGGAAAGGAGCAACACCATGGAATATCGAAAGCTGCCGCATGGCGAGGAAAGGATCAGCATTTTAGGCATCGGCACCAGCACCCTAGGGCAGGCTGGGGAGAAAGAAATCGCCGCAACCATGGAGCTGGCCCTGGAAAAGGGTATCAACTATTTCGATTTGGCTGCTGGAGATGCGGCGGTTTTCATTCCCTTTGGCAGGGTTCTTTCGGGGTGCCGGGAAAAGGCTTATTTACAGGTCCATTTTGGGGCAGATTATCGCAGCGGAAAATACGGCTGGACCACAAACCTGGATGCGATCAAGCGCTCGGTAGATTGGCAGCTGAAGGCTCTGCAAACGGACTATATTGACTTTGGATTTCTCCACTGCTTAGATGAGCTGGAAGATTTGGAAAAATCCAAGGGTACCCTGGAATATATCCTGCGGCTGCAGAAGGAAGGCATCGTCCATCATATCGGTATGTCCTCCCATACGCCGGAGGTGGTGCAAAAGGCCCTGGATCTAAAGGTGCTGGATATGCTTATGTTTAGCATCAATCCTGCCTATGATTACCGTCATGGGGAGTATGCCATCGGCAGTGCGGGGGAGCGGATGGCTCTCTACCGCCGCTGCGCGGCGGAAGGGGTTGGCATTTCGGTTATGAAAGCTTTTAGCGGCGGCCAGCTGCTGGATGGAAAAACCTCCCCCTTTGGCAGCCCTCTGACGGCCTACCAATGCATCCAGTATGCCCTGGATAAGCCTGGCGTCCTTACCGTATTGCCTGGCGTGCGGGATAGGGCGGAACTTACGAACCTGCTTGGCTTCCTTTCCGCCAGCCCGGAGGAAAAGGACTATTCCATCATCGGCACCTTTACGCCCAAGGAGATCACTGGGGCCTGCGTTTATTGCAATCATTGCCAGCCCTGCCCTGCCGGGCTGAACGTAGGGCTGATCAATAAATATTATGATCTTTCCAATGCTGGGGATGGCCTGGCCAGGGATCATTATGCTCATCTGGAAAAGCATGCCTCCGACTGCGTGCAATGCGGTCACTGCGATGCCCGTTGTCCTTTCCATGTGGCCCAGAGCAATAGGATGACGGAGATCAGCGCCTACTTTGGCTATTGATATAGGGCAGCCATCAAAACAGGATATTTTTATGCAGAACGGCAGCAGGCATATGGGCCCTGCTGCTTTGCCTATTTACGGAATTATCCTATGGCAAAAAACACCACTGAAAACCCCGCATTACATTCTGCCTGCTTACAAATACTAGTCCTACAGCCAAAGAACCACATTACAGGAGGAATAGGGCATTGAAAGCAACAGGCATTGTCAGGCGCATCGATGAGCTCGGGCGCGTAGTCATCCCCAAGGAAATCCGCAGGACACTTCGCATACGCGAAGGCGATCCGCTTGAAATATTTACAGATAGGGACGGAGAAGTGATTTTAAAAAAGTATTCCCCCATCGGCGAATTGGGGGATTTTGCAAAAGAATATGCCGAATCCCTTTATCAATCCCTGGGGCATACGGCGGTAATTTGCGATAAGGATGCTGTTATCGCCGTTGCGGGAGGGAGCAAGCGGGAGCTGATGGACAGGCCTATCAGTGAAGAGGTGGAGCGGCTTATGAAGCGCCGGGAGCGGGGTGCATTCAGCACGGCCCAGGGCACCATGATTCCGCTGTTCCATGGGGAAGCGGGAGAATATACCGCGGCGGTAGTTGTTCCCATTCTGGCCGGCGGTGATGCCATTGGGGCGGTTCTCATGCTAAGCAAGGAGGCCTCCAATATGGGGGAGGTAGAGCTTAAGCTTTGCGAAACGGCCGCCCATTTTATGGGGAAACAGATGGAGACCTAAAAGGCCGCGCCATCCTAGCAAAAA
Source organism: uncultured Clostridia bacterium (assembly GCA_944336625.1). Classification (GTDB taxonomy): domain Bacteria; phylum Bacillota; class Clostridia; order Christensenellales; family CAG-138; genus Pelethousia. Next base: position 32,326 of record CALVLF010000053.1, on the reverse strand, counting down.
GACAGGAAAAAGGCATTGGCCCCTTTGCGGGGTCAATGCCTTTGTTGCATATTGCAACTGGGTAGGCGCTTCTAGCTGCTTTGCCATATGCCTTGTAACAACTCAGCCCAGATCCACATACTGGCTGGTGACATAGCCGAATACGCCTCCATAGCGCACAAGGCACCAACCGTTGAGGACATAGTAAACCGTTACCGTCTCCCGATGATCGATCAAAGTGATGATAGAGCTGGAGGTGCTGGCCCCGGTGCGCATGTTTACCTCGGCAGTGGTGGTACATTGCCTGGGGGAAATAGCCGCGCTTACCGTAGGAATGCCTGCGGCTCCTTGACTTTCCACCCGGATATATGCCTTATACGCAAAGCCCGTTTGCCCATTATAAAGGACATAATACCAGTCTCCGCATTGGCCTAAGATATGCAGGGACGTTCCCTTGGGCAGGAGTTCGATTTTTTCCGCCTCCGTGCTGGGCCCCTTTCGCAGATTGACCTTGCCGCCGGCGGAGCCCGAAGCCAGTTCTACCGAGGCGCCTGCAGGCAGGCTGGGGGCTGGCGAGGCCTCTGGGGAAACGATGGTCTCCTGGCTGCTGCTTTCCAGTTCCTTTACATATTTTCCATAAATATAGCCAGTAGTTCCATTATAGATTACCTTGCGCCAGCTGCCTTCCGTAGCCAATATGGTTATGGAGGCACCTTCCTCGATGCGCCCCAGCTTTTTTGTGCTGGTAGATGGTCCTTGCCGGAAATTTACATCCGTCGTAGTAACGCCAGGGCTCCCCTCGGCTTCCGTAGATGTACCATCGGAGCCGCTGCCGGAAGAACCGCCGCCGGTAATGGAAGAATTGTAGCTCTGGGTCACGGCGATATATTTGGAGCTGACATAGCCTTCGGTTCCATCCTCCAGCTCTACCTTATACCAGCCATCTTCTAGTGCGTAAAGGACTACTTCCGTATCGGGGCGAAGAATGGTGATGGCAGTATTGCTGGTGCCCGGTCCCTTACGCAGATAAACATTGCCAGTGGCTTTGCCCAGGCCGATGCTTCCCTTGGGCGGCGCACCCTCCACATTTCCCTCGCTGTCGATGCGGGCGGTGCCGGTGACCGTAATGTAACTGTCATAAACATAGCCGGTTTGCCCATCGATCAGGACTTTATACCAGTCGCCATCCCGGCCTAATATATACCCCCCAGTGTTCTTGCTCAGTTTGCCCATGCTCCTGTAGCTGGTATCCGGCCCTTCCCGGAAATTTACGCCGCCGGTGGATAAAAGGCCCGTCTGCACCGTCGTATACGGGTCGCTGGTTACGATGGGAATGGCGTAAGTGGGGGCGGGCGTAGCCGTGGCGCTGGGCTGAATGGTCTGTACAGGCTGCTCCAGGCCGTCGTCCACAGGCGTATAGACAGGGAAACCTGTAATGGCCACATAACTGCTGATGATATAACCGCTGCCCATGTCCGTAGAAACGCTGTACCAGCCATTTTGCTGGCCATAGATATTGAGAGCAGTATTCTTGTCCAACTTTCCAAGGCTGGGGTAGCTTGTACTGGGACCCGTCCGGATATTGACTCCCTGGCCCGTTACCCTGCCAAATGCGATCACGCCGGGCGCCGCTGTGGAACTGGGGGTAGCGGAGGGCGTGGGCGCCAGAGAAGGCGTAGGGGTAGACGCGGGATAGCCGTTGACATAGTCGATATACTGTTCATAAACGTATCCCTGGTAAGTCCCATAGGAAACCTGAGCCCAGCCATTATTCCGGGAATAGACTCGAAGCTCGGCGCCGCCGGGGAGAATGAGGATAGACATATAATCCCTGCCCGCGCCGGCCCGCAAATTAACGCCGGTGGTAGTGTAGGCCAGCACATAGTCCGTTTGCTCCCCGTTAGAAGCCAGGGAATTCACCGGGTCCGCCGGCATCTGGACGGATATGGTACCAAAGCTGGCCCCCGGATAATAGAAGCGAAGGATATCCCGATAAGAAAGGCCCTCAGTGGCGGCCTGCTGGGCGCCCCGCTGGCTCATACCAACCCCATGTCCATAGCGCAGGTGGTAGATATAATATTGGGTGCCATCCTGGGAAAGTTCTCCCCAGAAGGCCCGCAGCGTACTATCTGTTACCGCCTGGTAAGCCAAAAGCTCCGTGGTGCTGAAGGATACGTTGACGTTATCAATACGGCTCCCGCTGGTAGTACCCACGGAGACCACAGCGCTGCCTGCTGTCATATTCCGGGTATGGGAGGAATAGCGAGGGCTATGGAGGGAAAAGGACGCGATGTTATAAAGGGAATTACAGCTCTGCCCTGTGGCGGCGCTGGCCTTTGCGAGGAGCAGGTTCCAGATGCCCTGGTTAATGGATCCCCCCTGGTTTAGGGGGATGGTAACCGTTTCCCGCTTGCTGTAAACGTTACGCAGATCGTAAGGATCTTGCGCTACCGCATAGCCCGCATCGCTGCGGCCGCTCCAGGCCTGGCTAGGCAGGATGGTCTCCCCGCCGTTGCTGGCGGCATAATAGGTGCAAAGCAGCCGCCCATTTACGGTCAGTACCTCTTGTAGGGTAGCATCCACGGCAGCGATTACATTGGTATAGCTGGCATTATAGCCCCGGTAGACCTGGTCACTAGAGGTATCGCCAATATCATAGGAGCCATTGCTGGAAAGGAGACTGAGCACATAACACTTGGCGGCAATGGCCTGGGCCTTGAGGGCCTCTATGGGGAAGGTATTGCTCATCTCATAGCTCACCACACCATAGAGATAGTGTGCCAAAGGAACCTCATTTACCACCTGAATATATCCGCTGCTCAGGGCAGAAAAATAAAAGTGTCCCAAATACCGGTAGCTGCCTAGCTGGATATGCCCAGCGGTTCTGTCCATCTTTTCCCGCATAAGGCTGATGGTCTTGCCGGTATAAAGGATTCCCAGGGAAGAATGGCTCAGGGTCAAACTACCATCGAAGTTGGAACGGACGGAAATCGTGCCGCCGGAAAAGGAGGCACCGTTTTCCCTGATGAAATAGCTGCCGGAGGCATAAAGAGAAAGGGCCGTTGCGTTATTGGTAGAAAGCTTGACGCGGATGGTGTCATAGCTATTCGTAGCTGCAAGGGCCCCACTCTGGGGAAGGAGGGAAAAAATAATAACCAGCGCTAAGGCTAGCGCAAAGATTCTGCGCATAGATATACCTCTTATAGGATAGATATCCTTATATTATCACATATTCCGCCAATTTTACAGCAAAACTGATACAATCTGCTATGTTAAAAAATGGAAGAAGGGGTATGTGCGCAATATAATAAACAAATACGAATATCTACATATACTAACTATATAAAGAACCTTATATAGAATATAAATTAATGATGATACTTGCTGCTGCACTTTTGGCAGCCAGGGATTGTAGGCTGGGCTTTCCTTATTTATATTAGAAAGAAAAAAGCCAGGCATCCGGATTTTAGCCGGATACCTGGCCGAAGCGATTTACCTATTGCGCGAACTGAAAATAGGGATCCTTACTCAGCCTTCAGGGCGCATTCATAGCCAGCTTTTACAGCGGCAATGTTGGACTCGAGGTTTTTAGGCATAAAGTTCTGCAGAGCGGAGATAATCTCGTCCAGGGTAAAGAGCTCCTTCAGGGAAGTATTGGAAAGGAGGGCGCCCAGGATGAACATGTTCGCCCGGGCGGGCACGCCATTGACTACGGGCAGATGCTCGCTGCTCAGGCAATACAGATTCGCGCCGGCCGTCTTGATCTCGGCCTTTACATCGTCCAGCTCAGGATACTTTTCCCGCTTGGCGATAACGTCTGTAGTTACCCACACATCGTCATAGAGGAGGAAATCACAGCCAGGCTTGCAATAGCCGGCGCACTTGAGGGCTTCCGAGCGTTCCATGGAAACCACCAGGTCTGCTCCCTTGCGGGGAATGCTGGCGCCAACATTGGAGCTGCCGAAGCGAAGCTGGCCCTGCACAAAGCCGCCGCGCTGGCTCATGCCCTTGCGGGGATAGAAATTAACGGGGATATCCTTGGCCAGGCCTGCCTGGGCCAGAAGGTCGCCGATGGTGAGTACGCCTTGGCCACCTAAACCTACGATATAAATATCATATTGCTTCTGCATAATTAGATCTCCTCCTTGATGATGGCCTTCTTGGGGCATACCTGCGAGCACAGGCTGCAGCCATTGCAGGCATTGGGATCAATGTGTACATTCTTCTCGCCGGGGATCAGCGCGGAGCAACCGGTGGTATTGATGCAAACGTTGCAGTTGATGCACAGATTCTCATCAACATGCATCTTGGCATACTTGACCTTCCGGCGGCCAGCCTGAATGGCGCACTCACGGCGGGCAATGACGACCTTCAGACCCTTGATGGTGAGGCACTCATCCAACACGGCAGTCATGCCGTCCAGATCATAGGGATCGGTTACATAGAAGTGCTTCACGCCCATGTGCTGCACCAACTCCACCAGGTCCACGTTCACGTCGCCTTCCCGCTGGAACTCGGAGGCAGTATTGGGGTTGACCTGCATACCGGTCATGGCTGTCCAGCCATTGTCCATGATGATGACCGTGATGTTGGTGTTATGCTGTACGGCGTTTACAAGGCCGGGCATGCCATTGTGAATGAAGGTGGAGTCGCCGATGGTGGCGAAAATGGGCTTATCCACACCAGCAAAATAGAAGCCGTGCGCGCAGGGGATGGAAGCGCCCATGGAGATCTCCATCCAAACCGTATTGAAGGGAGGGTTCATGCCCAGGATGGTGCAGCCGATATCGCCCGTAACGATCACTTCGTCCTTCTTCAGCTTGGCATTGCGGATGGCCTTGTTGATGGCCAGGTAGGTTCCGCGGTGGGGGCAGCCGGCGCAGGTGGTGATGGGACGGGGCAGAGACTTGGCAGCCACATCGTCGCCGGCGGTCATGATAGACTCGTCAAAGGGCAGGTTGGCGGCAGCCATGACGCCCTTGGCCACATTCAGCGCATTGTAGGCGCCGATTCTGCTCAGGGTGCCATCCAGCTTGCCAACTACGCGAACCTTGGCCCCGGTCTGGAAGGCCAGGATACAGACCTGCCGCTCCATATAGGGCTCCAGCTCTTCCGCTACTACGATGGTGCCGCAATGCTCCAAGAGTTTGCGGATTTCGTTATCCGGGAAGGGGATGGTGCATATGGCTTCCAAGGTGCTCACATCTTCCCGCTTCCAACCCATGGACTCGGCGATGTTCAGGCCTTCTTCCACATAGGGTTTAACGGAGCTGACGGAGATGATGCCGATGCCGCCCTTCTTGCCCAGGTGCAGCTTGTTCAGGCCATCTTTCTCAATGATCTCTGCGCCCTTCTTCAGGTTGTCGATGCAGTTCTGATGCTGGGCCATGCACATGGCGGCGCCGGCCTTGGCATATTTGTTGACGTCCTTCTTCACTACGGGGACGCTGGGATCCGGCATGGTGCGGTCCTCTACATCCACAACGGCATGGGACTGGGCCACTACCGTAACGGAACGGACGAATACGGGCTCCTGGATCTTTTCGGAAAGATCAAAAGCGTACTTAACCATGTCGTAGGTCTCAGCAACGGAGCCAGGCTCCAGCATGACCATATCGCTCATCAGGGCAAAGCCGCGGGAATCCTGCTCGCACATGCCGGAAGTGGTGCCAGGGTCATCTGCCACGTAAACCACCAGGCCGCCAATAACGCCGGAATGGGCAATACCAATCATGGAGTCATAGGCCACGTTCAAGCCGGACATTTTCATGGTGCACAGGGCGCGCTTGCCAGCCCAGGCGCAGGTAGCCGCAACTTCGATGGCCACCTTTTCGTTGGTGCTCCATTCAATATGGGTGCCCTCAAAGGGAGGCTTCTTCATCAGGGAGCCGATAACCTCAGAGGAGGGCGTGCCAGGATAACCACTGATTACCTTTGCGCCAGCATGGAGCGCAGCATAAGCTACCGCTTCGTTGCCGCTGATCATCATTCTTTTCATAATAAGTCTCTCCCGTCTTTTAATTTCAACTTATTCGCCGAGAACCTTCTTGAGGGACTTCAGCGTAATTTCATTCTCTTCTTCCAGGCCGAAAGAGATGCGCAGGGCATCGGGGTGGCCGGGGAAGGACTGGGGACGGACGATAACGCCATCCTGCAGCATGCGCTGGAATACCTCCTGCGCGTTTTTATCGATCTCAACATAGATGAAGTTGGTCTGGGAATCATAATATTTCAGGCCCATTTCTTCAAAAGCGGACATGAAATAATCCCGGCCAGCCTTGTTGAGCTTCAGGGTTTTTTCTTCGAATTCCTTATCGTTCAAGGCAGCAATGGCGCCGGCCTGGGCAATGCGGTTTACGGGGAAAGGTTCCCGGAGCTTGAGGACATAGCGGATGAGCTCAGGGCTGGATACCGCGTAGCCAACGCGCAGGGCAGCAAGGCCATAGACCTTGGAGAAGGTGCGCAGTACTACCAGGGTATCCCGCTGGGGCAGCATATCCATCATGGAGCCAAAGCCGGGGTTATCTGCAAATTCAAAATAGGCTTCGTCAGAAACGATGATGATATGTTCAGGAACCTTCTGGATAAATGCCGCGAATGCATTATGGGAAACGACGGTACCGGTGGGGTTATTTGGATTGCAGATGAAGATCATCTTGGTCTTATCCGTAATTGCAGCCGCCATGGCGTCCAGGTCCAGCTCCATTTTGTCTGTAAGGGGAACCTCGACACACTTGGCGCCCATCTTCCGGGCGATGTTTCCATAAGCGGGGAAGGTGATATCACCGTAGATGATTTCCGAATCTTCCGTGAGGAATGTCATGCCCAGCAGGGTAATGACGTTATCAAGCCCATTGCCAACCATAATGCAGTCCTGGGAAACGCCATGCTTTTCCGCTAGGCAATTTACCAGATCTGTGCACAGGCTTTCCGGATAGCGGTTCGCTTTATTGAGCTCGTTCTGCATCGCTTCCATTGCCTTGGGGGAAACGCCAAGAGGATTCTCATTGGAAGCCATCTTGTATACGTCCGTCAATCCAAGTTCACGCTGGACCTCTTCAACAGGCTTGCCCGGAACGTAGTCCCGGCAGTTCAGTACGCACGGCCGCACATACTTTTCGATCATAATAACCCTTCCTTTCCTGAATCTTGCTCCAGAATGGAGCTATTTATCCTATTTATTACGATACAAAGAAACCGTCAAACAGGCGTCAAAAATGCTGTGCTTGAAACCTTTTAAAGTATATCAAAAAACAAAAAATATTTCTATACCTTTTGACGCTTTTTAAGTGGGAAACATTGCTGGAATGCCGGGCAACGGTATATAATAAAAAATTGACAGGAAAACCTCGGTTCGAGGTATAGCATTCTGAAAAAAGTTGGAGGCCCGTGCTTTGACGTCAATCAATCTTGCCTTTTTTTGCGAGCAGCCGGTTCTGCTGAACGGCCAGCCGGTCAAGCTGCCTTATGTGAAGGCCGAAGGGGTTCTATACTGCCTGGCAGCGGACGGAATTGTGAAAAAAGAGCGCCTTTGTGATATTTTCTGGGGGGATAGTCCCGCAGAGCTGAGCAAAAAAAGCCTGCGAAACGCCGTATATGCCCTGCGCAAAGCCTTGGGAGAGGCCGTTATAGAGTCCAGTGCCCATGATTCGCTCCAGCTCGGCAGCGCATATTCCATCGAGACCGATCTAAAATGGCTGGAACAGACGGGGCCGGTTCCCGGAGAAAACCTGGCAGGATTTTTAGCCTTTTACCAGCAGGATTTTCTGGCAAAATTGGGCATTCGGGGTGCAGAAGGCTATTCGGACTGGTTGCTCCTGGAGCAGGGGAACTACCGGGAGGCTTATCTGGCGAGGCTGGAGCGGACGGCAGAAGAATTGGCCCAAAATGGAAACTGGGAAGGGGCCAGGCGCTGCTATGAAAAAATGATTCGGCTGGACAGCTACCAGGAACTGCCCTATCAAAAACTGATTGAGCTGCTTTTACAGCATAACCGGCGCCAGGAGGCCATTAAAATCTATGCCCAGCTGGAAGCGCTGCTGAAAGAGGAGCTGTTTATCCGTCCTTCCAAAGGATTGACGGACCTTGTGGAGGGGGCGCTGTTAAAGCCGGGAAACGCCTCCAGCGAGACCCCCTTCTTTGGCCGCGGCCGGGAGCGGCGGAAGCTCAGGCAGTTCTATCAAACATTCCTGGCAGGAAAAGGGCCGAAAAACTTCTGCTTGCTGGGTGAACCGGGCGTTGGAAAGTCCGCCCTCCTGTCCGCCTGGAAGGCGGAAATCGGGGATGCGTGCTTCGTCCTATCCGAAAATAGCTATTACAGCGAAAAAGACTATCCTTATAAGTTGTGGCACAGCGTATGCGCTCAGCTGCTTGCCATGGCAAAATCCAAGCAGCTCAGCCTGGATGAGGAGCTGCTCCAGTCCATGCAGCAGCTTCAGCCGGATATGAACGATATGGAAGAAATAACGGGAGCAGCAGGCGGAACGATTTCGCGGATGGACTATTTTATCCTGCGGCTGTTGCGCTATGTTTGCGGCATACGGCCGGTGGTGTTGATCGTGGATGACCTGCAATGGATAGATGGGCGGAGTTTGCAGCTGCTATTTCGGGTTTTGGCGGGGAACGGAAGGATTATGCTGGCCGCTGCCAGCCGGGATGATCAGACGGATAATGTAAACCAGCTGTGCTATAGCCTGAGCGGCAGCGATTCCCTTCAGCTTCTGTCCCTGGACCGGTTTAATTCCGATGAAACCCGCGAGCTGCTTCATTGCATCGCGCCGGAGTTTCAGAACCTTCATGAAATCATTTACCGGGAGAGCGAAGGCAATGCTTTCTTTATTATAGAGGCAGTACGCAACCTTTCCTGTGGGCTCCAGGTGGATATTTTGAGCCCGGATATCAATAATTTCATTGGCGCCCGGCTCAGCGGCCTGGACAAATCCGTGCGGGCCATTGCCAACCTGGTGGCAACCATGCAAAACGACATGAGCTTGCAGCTGCTCCAGGTGGTTTCCGGCGTAGACCGGCTGGAGGTCGTAGACGCGGTGGACAAACTCTTGTCCCTAGGTATCCTTCGGGAGTTTGTAGATGCTAAGGGCGATATCTGCTACTGCTTCACCCATCAAAAGCTTCGGGAGCATATCTATAACAGCATTTCATTATCCAAGCGGGCCTTGCTCCATGAGAAGATCGCAAACGGTATAGAGACCCTTTGCGCGGATAATAGCGAAGCTTATTTACCCATGGGCTTGCTCCTGTATCACTATAGCCTGGCGGATAATCTCTATAAGATCGTCACCCTTCGCCTGGACCGGCAGGAGCGCATCGCCAAGCGCCGCTATGAGATGTTCCGCCTGGACGTGGCTGAACCCGGTTGGAATGTGAACTTTTTCGATGATTCTGCCGAGGATACGGAACGGGAACTGCAGGAGATCCACGACCTACTCCATAACCCTCGCCTCCGCTGCGATAAAGAAAAGCTCACCCTGTTGCATTTCCGCTATGCATACTTGCTAGGCCGGCTGCGATATAGCCAGGGCCGCTATGAGGAGGGCAAGGCGGCCGTGGAGAATATGTTAAGCTTTGCCCGGGCCCTCCATAAGGAAGAATACCTGGCAGACGCATATCTTCGGATGATCCTCCAGAGCGTAGATAACTGTGAACTGGACAACATGAAGCGCTATATCGGCCTTGCCGAGAGCCTGCCCAGCTATCAGGCAAACCCCAGCTTCGGCGCTATGGTGCGCCACTATAAAGCCGTTCTGTTTCTCCGGCAGGGCAGGCTGGCGGAAAGCGAAGCACTGTTGGATGAAAATACCGCAATTTTAGAGAAGCTGCCGGTAGAGTGGGATGTGGATGGCCAGCTTGCCATGAATTTCTTTACCCGTTCCACCATAGCCCTCCAAAAAAAGGACCTGGAAGAGGCCGAGCAAAATATTCGGATGGCCCGCAAATTTTGCCGGAATGTTGGCGATGAACCCGGCGCTGCCATGCTCAATTTAAATGAGGGAAGGCTTCACTATGCCCGGGCGGAATACGGGGAAGCTCTGGAGGAGCTTCAGCGGGCGGAAGCTTTCTTTGCGCAAAGCGCCTTTCTGGAAAACAGGGGGGACCTGTATAGCGCCCTGGCCCTCACTTGCCTGGCATTGGATAAAAGGGAGGCTGCTGCCCAATATGGGCGCATCTGCGGGGAACTGTTGCCCCAGCTAAAAATTGCGTTTGAGCGCAATGCGGTGGAGGAATGCCTGCAGATTCTAAAAAATGCCGGCGTCCTTTAGGAAGGAAACTTAGACGGTTTTTCGTCATCCTGCGTGCGTGAAGGGTAATATTTTACATAGGAACTATGAGATCGATTAGGGAACCAAGCTATGAAGCAGAGGCTTTTAAACAAGAAGGCAGCAGTTACCGGGGCTTCCAGCGGGATCGGCCAGGCCACAGCCCTTTGCCTTGCTAAGGAAGGGGCGGATGTGGCTCTGATCGCCAGGGACATGGAGCGCCTTACAGAAACAGCGGAGCAAGTCCGCTCCCTAGGCCGCAAGGCCATCGTCATCCAGGGAGACATCACCAAGCAAGAGCAGGTAAAAGCAGCAGTGGAAGCGGCGATCTGCGGGCTGGGAGGCCTGGATATCTTCCATTGCAATGCGGGCATCTACCTGCGCTGCCCTGCAAAGGATCTTCGGATGGAGCAAATCCGGAAGCTGATGGAAGTGGATTTCTTCGGCTGCTTACACTGCGTTTACGCCGTACTCCCCTATTTTTTGGCGCAGGGTTCTGGCACCATTGTGACAACCTGCTCCATGGACGGAAAAAAGGGCGTACCCCCGGACGCAGCCTATGTGGCCGCTAAATTCGCCATGAACGGCTTTTTCCAAGTGCTGCGCCAGGAACTGCGGGGAAGCGGCATCCATATCGCCACCATATTCCCCAGCCGTATGGATACGCCCCAGATCGCCCATGTAGACTGCCCTGCCATTACCCCAAAGGGCGATCCATCACTGGTGGCTAGGGCAGTCGTGCGCGCCATTGTAAAGAAAAAGAAGGAACTTATGGTGCCTTCTTTTCCCTGCCATCTCCTGGCCTGGGCAGATGCGATCAGCCCTTCCCTGAGCGACTGGCTTATTCGGGTAAGTCGGCTCTCTGGGACGGTCAATGAGATAGAGCCCCACAACGAGGCGAAATAGTTGAACTGTCTGGAACAGGCTATTTTGCGTTTAACGGGATGAAAAACCAAGGGCTATCGCATACAAGCATTTACGAATTTTATGGGTACATTCATACGTGCCGCCACTTGCTCTGGCGTCATTCCGCTATCCAGGAACCGCTTACAGACAGCTTTCATATTTTCCCCGACCTCAATGATGTGTTTATCCGGGTCGTAGAAACGAACCACGCGCTGTCCCCATGGATGTTCCTGGACAGGATGCAGATATTCAACATCTTTTTCTTTTAAGCTATCCACAAACTTGTCAAAGTCATCTTCTTCAAAATAAAGCTCAAAATTATGGCTGCCGAAATAAATATCCTCCGTACCAATAAAAGCTTTATACGTATCCGCCGTCTGCAAGGCCAGCCCGCCGGTCAAAGTCTTATTCGCCCCGAAATCCATAATAACATGAAGCCCCAGCACTTCCTTATAAAACGCAACCGACTTATCCATATCCTTCACCACCAGCATGGGGCTTTTCAGCTTCATTTTTTGCATACCTCCCAAAGCTTTCGTTTATTGTCCTTTGCCTGCAATACAGCGCAAGAAAATTCTTTCATTAGGAAAATAGGCAGCGGATGTTCCCACCTGCTGCCTATAATGTTCTGCGAAGCTGCGCCTTGCCCGAATTGGCAGACACAGCAAAGGATCAATCTATGGCATCCTTGATCTTGGAAAAGATGTTTTTCTTCGCAGGCTTTACATCCGAGACCTTATCTCCCAGGGAAGCGGCCAGACGCTTCACCAGATCCCTTTGCTCGTCGGTAAGCCGCTTGGGTATGCTTACATTGGTCCGCACCAGAAGGTCGCCCTTGATATTGGAATTCAACCGGGGCATCCCCTGCTCTTTCAAACGGAAAGTAGTGCCGGGCTGGGTCCCTTCGGGAACGGTATACTTTACGGTTCCCCGCAGCGTGGGCACCTGGATTTCTCCGCCCAGAACGGCTACGGTCATGGGGATGTTCATTTCCAGATACAGGTCGTTTCCACGGCGGGTAAAAAGTTTATGGGGTTTTACATTGATGGTAATATAGAGATCCCCTGCAGGGCCGCCCCGCAGGCCCGCTTCGCCTTCCCCGCGCATATTCAGGGTCTGCCCATTGTCAATGCCTGCCGGTACGTTTACCACAATGCGCTTGGAACGATTTACCCGGCCCCTGCCCTTACAATCCGGACAGGGCTCCTTTATAATTTTGCCAGTACCGTTGCAGGCATCGCAGGTGCGCACCGTGGCAAAGGAACCGAACATGGTATTCTGCTGCACCCGCACCTGTCCTGTCCCGCCGCAGGTCGTACAGGTAACCGGCGATGTTCCGGGCTTTGCGCCGGTGCCGCCGCAGGTTTTGCAATTCTCCTCCCGGGGGATCAGGATTTCCTTTTTCGCACCAAAGGCGGCCTCTTCAAAGGTTATGGTCAGATTATAGCGAAGGTCCCTGCCCTGCACCGGGCCGTTCCGGTTTTGGGAAAAGCCGCCAAAACCGCCAAAGCCTCCAGTAAAGGCGGAAAAAATATCGTCAAAGCCAAAGCCTCCCCCGCCGCCATAGCTGCCGCCAGATGCAGCAGTAGGATCAAAGGCAGCATGGCCAAACTGGTCATACTGAGCCCGCTTCTTTTCATCGGAAAGAACTTCATAGGCTTCGTTTATATCTTTAAACTTCTGCTCCGCTTCTTTATCGTTCGGATGCAGATCGGGGTGATACTGCTTCGCCAGCTTTCGAAACGCGCTTTTGATCTCCGCATCGGAAGCATCCCGGTTCACGCCCAATATTTCATAATAATCCGCTTTTGCCAAATTCCCCAACACTCCTATCTACGCCACTTTCGGGGCTGCCCACAAGAGCGGCCCCGAAGCGGTGTTTCTTTGCGGTATAACCCGCAGCGGCGCTATGATTTTATTTATTATCGTCATCCACTACTTCATAGTCCGCATCGACTACGTTGTCGTCGTGGGGCGCGCTGCCGGCATCCTGCGGCCCGGCCTGCTGGGCTTGCTGAGCCTGCTGCTGATAAACCTTGCCAAATACATCATAGGAGACCTCGGTAAGCTTCTCGCTGGCGGCTTTAATGGCGGCATTATCCGTGCCCTCCAAAGCCTTCTTCACATTGGCCACCTCTGCCTCGATCTTGGCCTTATCATCGGCGCTCAATTTATCGCCCAGCTCCTTAAGGCTCTTCTCCGTGGAATAGACCATGCTATCCGCGTGGTTACGAACCTCAACCTCTTCTTTGCGGGCCTTATCTTCTGCGGCGTACTTCTCCGCATCCTGAACAGCCTTATTGATCTCATCCTCGCTCAGGTTGGTAGAAGCGGTGATGGTGACCTTCTGCTCATTGCCGGTGCCCAGATCCTTGGCCGATACGTGGACGATGCCGTTGGCGTCTATGTCGAAGCTGACCTCGATCTGCGGTACGCCCCGGGGCGCCGGGGCGATGCCCGCCAGCTGGAAGCGGCCCAAGGTCTTATTGTACTGGGCCAGTTCACGCTCGCCCTGGAGCACATGAACTTCTACGCTGGTCTGCCCATCGGCAGCCGTGGAGAAAATCTGGCTCTTCTTGGTGGGGATCGTCGTATTCCGATCGATCAGGCGGGTGAATACGCCGCCTACCGTCTCAATGCCCAAGGACAGGGGGGTAACATCCAGCAGCAGTACGTCCTTCACCTCGCCGCCCAGGACGCCGCCCTGAATTGCCGCGCCGATGGCCACGCACTCATCCGGGTTGATGCCCTTGAAGGGCTCCTTCCCCGTTACCTTCTTGACCAGCTCCTGCACGGCGGGAACACGGGTAGAGCCACCCACCAGAATGACCTTATCGATCTGGGCGTTGGTAAGGCCGGCATCCTTCATGGCAATATTCATGCAGTCCTTGGTCTTATCGATCAAATCGGAGATCATCTCATTGAACTTGGCCCGGGTAACGGTGATATCCAAATGCTTCGGGCCGCTGGAATCCGCCGTGATAAAGGGCAGGTTGATATTCGTCTGGGCCATGGAAGAAAGCTCGATCTTGGCCTTCTCCGCAGCCTCCTTCAGGCGCTGCATAGCCATACGGTCGCCGGAGAGATCGATGCCGCTGTCCTTCTTGAACTCAGCCACGATATAGTCCATCAGCCGCTGGTCGAAGTCATCGCCGCCCAGCCGGTTGTTGCCGTTGGTAGCCAGTACCTCGAATACGCCGTCGCCAATCTCCAGGATGGATACATCGAAGGTACCGCCGCCCAGGTCATATACCAGAATCTTCTGATTCTTTTCCTTATCCATGCCATAGGCCAGTGCAGCAGCCGTAGGCTCGTTGATGATACGCAGCACTTCCAAGCCCGCAATCCGGCCGGCATCCTTGGTAGCCTGGCGCTGGCTGTCGCTGAAGTAAGCAGGAACGGTAATAACCGCCTGGGTCACGGTCTCGCCCAGGTAAGCTTCCGCGTCATGCTTCAGCTTCTGAAGGATCATGGCGCTGATCTCTTGGGGCGTATAATCCTTCCCGTCAATATTCTTTTTATAGCTGGTGCCCATTTCCCGCTTGATGGAGCTGATGGTGCGATCCGGGTTGGTAATGGCCTGGCGCTTTGCTACCTGGCCAACCATCCGCTCGCCATCTTTAAACGCAACTACGGAAGGGGTCGTACGGGCGCCCTCTGCATTGGGGATAACAACAGGCTCGCCGCCTTCCAATACGGCTACGCAGGAATTGGTAGTTCCCAAATCAATACCGATAATCTTAGACATAATCTATTTCCTCCTGACAAACTTTCTCTTAATAACTTATTTATTTTGCGACCTTCACCATACTATGCCGTATGATTCGGTCATTTACCTGATAACCTTTCTGGAAAACCTGTAAAATCTTGCCGGATTCCATGCCCTCTACCTCTTCCTGCATAACTGCTTCATGGAGGTTGGGGTCAAATTGGCCATCGGCAGGAACCTCCTTAAGGCCACATTTTCCCAGGGTTTCCAGCAGCTGCCGCTGCACCAATTTAATGCCGGAGAGCCAGCTTTCATCTATGTTTTCGGCGCTATCCATCGCCCGGTCAAAGTTATCCAACACGGGCAGCAGATCCCGAATGCAATTGCGCATGCCCTCTTCCCGGCAATCCGACATGATGGTGGCGTTACGGCGGCGGAAATTATCAAAGTCCGCCTGCACCCGCTGGGCTAGGGCCTTCATTTCATCCCTTTCCTTTTCTAGGGCGACGATATGGTTCTTAACTTTTAAAAACTCTTCTTTTTTCAGTTCGACAACCTGAGGAATTTCCGTTTCGGTCTCCTCCTCAGGCAGCGCCTCCTGCTCCTGGGCCGCTGTTTCCCGGGCTTCCTGCCCGGCATCCTGCGCCGGGGTTTCGACCGGCTGCTGATCCTGCTTGGGCTCTTTTTCCTTACGCAAAGCCTATCGCTCCTCCTCCATCAGATTGGTGAGCACTTCGCTCACGCTTTTTCCTATATGCCGCATCAGGGCCAAAACCCTGGCATAATCCATCCGCACTGGCCCAATTACACCCAATGTGCCCACTGCGGAGCCGCCTACCTTATAAACGGCCGTTACCACGGAACAGTCTTGGATATCCTTTTCCTGGTTTTCCTGGCCAATTTTGATGGAAAACTCCACGTCCGCAGCTTCCGTCAGGATCTTGTAGAGCACATCCTTGGTTTCGATGGCCGCCAGAAAACTGCGCGCCTTGGACATATCGCTGTATTCCGGATAGTTGAGCATATTGGTGGCGCCGGATAGCTGCACACCGCCGGGCCCATCGTCAAAGGTTTTATGCAGGGCGGCCAGGGCATTGTTTAAAAACTCCCTTTGGCTATTCAGATCCGCCTGTAACTCCGGAATATTTACGGAAGCCACATCCCGAATCGGGCACCCCTGCAGCCTTGCCGTTAGAATACGGGAGACCCGTTCCAGCTGCTGATAGCTCATGCCCCGGGGCACGTTGATGAGCGTATCCCTCGTTACCCCCATATCCGTAACCACTACTGCCAGGGCCCGGCCATCCGACACGGGAACCAGCTGTATGTGCTTGATGCGGACGGCGGTTAGGGCCGGCTTCAATACCATGGAGGTATATTTGCTCATGCTGGAGAGGACCCAGGCCGTTTGCCGGACGATCTCGTCCACCTCATCCAAGGTATTGGAATAGCAGTTTTTGATAAACCGCTTTTCCGCTTCCGTCAGCTCAGCGCGCTGCATAATGGAGTTGACATACAAGCGATAAGCTTTTTCGCTGGGCACGCGGCCTGCGGAAGTATGGGGCTGCTCCAAATAGCCCATTTCTTCCAGGTCGCTCATTTCATTGCGGATCGTAGCCGAAGAAAGAGAAATATCCGGCAGTTTGGATATGGTGCGGGAGCCTACGGGCGTAGCCGTCATGATGTAATCATCAATGATTGCCTGTAGGATACGCATTTTCCGCATATCCAGATCCATGTTTCCCGCCTCCTTTCCAGGCTGTTAGCACTCGATGCATTTGAGTGCTAACCACTAAGAATAAAAATAGCACCGAAGCCCTTTTCTGTCAAGGGACCCGGCGCGCAGCAATGTGAACAAACGGAAACATAAGGATGAAACATGCAAAGCCGCCCGTTTTGTCCCTTTAATCCTCCAAAAAATAGAGAAGGGCGCTGTTTTCCATATCCAATCCTGCCTCCGTCAGCATAAAAGCATCCGGCTGCACTTCTGCCCATCCTATGGCGCACAGCGCCTCCACTGCCTCCGGATAGACCGCGCATAAATCCCGTCCAAACCGGGCCTGAAAGGCTGCCCGGTCTACACCCTTTAGCATGCGCAGGCCCAGCATAAGGCATTCGAACATCTCTTCTTTTTCTTCGATCCGCTCCTGGTGCTGGATGGGCAAGCGGCCCGCCTTTATAGCTTGAAAATAGGATTCCAGCTCCCGGGTATTTTCCCAGCGCCGCCAGCCACCCAGGCGCATGGCGGAATGTGCTCCCAGGCCCAGGCCCAGATAGGGCCCGTTTTCCCAATAATTCATATTATGGCGGCAGGCAAATCCTTTTTTTGCATAGTTGGAAATTTCGTAGCGCGCATAACCCAAAGCGGCCAAGGCAGCCCGCCCTTCCTGCTCCATGTCCCATATCGCATCCTCATGGGGAAGCCGGGTTTCCCCCCGACCAACCCTTTCATGAAGGGGTGTGCCTTCCTCTAAAATAAGGCAATAGGCGCTGATATGCTCCGGGCCCAGGGCCGCTACCTGCTCTATGGTGGAAAGGAACTGCGCCTTATCCTGTCCCGGCAGGCCATACATGATATCCACATTGACGTTGCCAAAGCCCGCCTGCCGGGCCATGCGGAAGCTATCTAAAAACTGCGGGAAGCTGTGGATTCGCCCGATCTCCTGCAGAAGCTTCTCCTCTGCGCTTTGCAGGCCCAGGGAAAGGCGGTTCACGCCGGAAGCCCGGTATTCCTCCAGCTTTTCCTGGCTGAGGGTGCCGGGGTTGCATTCCAGGGTGATTTCCGCATCCGGCAGGATGGAAAAGGATTGCCGCAGGGTTTGAAACAGGGTGCGAACCTCTCCCGGCTCCAGAATAGAGGGCGTCCCGCCCCCTACAAAGACCGTCTCATAGCCTTGGGCGGGAAAGAGCCGGCCCGCTAGGCGGATCTCCTCCCCCAGGGCAGAGAGATAAAGCTCGCGCTGGGCTTCCGCCTGGGGGAAGGAGAGAAAATCACAATAGGCGCACTTGCGCACGCAAAAGGGTATGTGAATATACAGGCCTGCCATATCAGTTGATGCGCAACACGCTCATAAAGGCTTCGCTGGGCACGCTGACGGTGCCGATCTGGCGCATGCGCTTTTTCCCTTCTTTTTGTTTTTCCAGCAGCTTCTTTTTACGGGTAATGTCGCCGCCATAGCATTTGGCCAAAACGTCCTTGCGGAGGGCCCGCACCGTTTCCCGGGCGATGACCTTGGAGCCGATAGCTGCCTGGATGGGCACCTCAAACTGCTGGCGGGGGATAACTTCCTTGAGCTTTTCCGCCACGGCCCTGCCCTTTGCATAGGCCCTATCCTTATGGACGATGGTGGAAAGGGCGTCGCATATATCCCCATTGAGCAGAAAATCCAGCTTTACCAGCTCGCTGCGGCGGTATTCCTTGAATTCATAATCAAAGGAGGCATAGCCCCGGCTCCTGGACTTAAGCTGATCGAAGAAATCATAGATGATTTCGTTGAGAGGCAGCTCGTATTTGATATTGACCCGGGTCTCTTCCATGTAGGTCATATCGATGAACACCCCTCGTTTTTCCTGACACAGCTCCATAATAGCCCCCACGTAATCCGATGGAGTCATGATATGGGCTTCCACTATGGGCTCTTCCATATAGGAAATCTCCGCCGCCGGGGGCAGGTTGCTGGGGTTATCAATGGTAAGCTGGGTACCATCCAGCTTGACCACCTTATAGATTACGCTGGGGGCAGTGGTTACCAGGTCCAGATCAAACTCCCGCTCCAGGCGCTCCTGGATAATCTCCATGTGCAGCAACCCTAAAAAGCCGCAGCGGAAGCCAAAACCCAGGGCCAGAGATGTTTCCGGCTCATAGGAAAGGGAAGCGTCATTGAGGACCAGCTTATCCAGTGCGTCCTTTAAATTTTCATAATCCGCCCCATCTGCCGGATAGATGCCGCAGAATACCATGGGCTGCACATGCTTATAACCCGGCAGGGCTTCCTGGGCTGGGTTGGCGGCATCCGTCAGCGTATCGCCCACCTTGGTTTCCGCCACGCTCTTGATGGAGGCGGAGATGTAGCCCACCTCTCCGGCCCGCAGGCAATCCGTAGGCTTGAGGGCTGGAGAGAAAATGCCCACCTCCGTTACATCGAATTCCTTCCCCGTGGCCATGGAGCGAATGCGCATGCCGGCCTTGACCTGCCCATTCTTTACCCGCACGTAGCTGAGGGCGCCCTTGTAATTATCATAAATACTATCGAAGATCAGGGCCTGGAGGGGCGCGTTTTCATCCCCCCGGGGAGACGGCACCGCCTCTACTATTTTGGCCAGCACCGCCTCCACATTCGTTCCGTTTTTTGCGGAGATACAGGGGGCATCCTCCGCCGGCAGGCCAATCACATCCTCGATTTCCTTGATGACGAATTCTGGCCGGGCGCTGGGCAGGTCGATTTTATTAATAACCGGCACGATCTCCAGGTCATTATCCAGGGCAAGATAAACATTGGCCAGGGTCTGGGCCTCGATCCCCTGGGTGGCATCCACCACCAGCACAGCCCCCTCGCAGGCGGCCAGAGCCCGGGAAACCTCGTAAGTAAAATCCACATGGCCCGGCGTATCGATCAGGTTGAACATATAGCGCCGGCCATCCGTATGGGTATAGAACATGCGGACGGCCGTGGCCTTGATGGTAATGCCCCGCTCCCGTTCGATATCCATGGTATCCAGGAGCTGATCTTCCATATCCCGGAGCGCCACCGTATCCGTCAGCTCCATCATACGGTCTGCCAGAGTGGATTTCCCATGGTCAATATGGGCAATGATGCAAAAATTTCGAATTCGTTCCCGATCGTATGCCATGCTTTCCTCCGAAATCAATCTATGGATCCGAAATGCCGCAACAAGGCTACCCTTAACGGACAAGGGTAGGGTTAGCCAGGCTTGTCAAAAGCCGGATTCCGGGCATTTTATAAACTTATCCTATGAAATCATATAAGAAACGCAGGAAAATTGCAAGTCTTGCCCGCCCGTGGTATGATAAGAAATAGAACCCAAGTATGAAAGCCGGAGGTATCTCTATGTTCTGCGAAAAATATGACGATCTGGTGGCGGTGCTGGAAAGCCGCGGCTATACCGTTCATCATGCCGCTACCCCCCAGGAAGCAAAAAAAGAAGCGCTCGCCCTTCTCTCCCAGGGGGCCAGCGTTGGCATGGGCGGCTCTATGACCGTGGCTTCCCTGGGCCTTTATGATGCACTGGTGGCGGCGGGGCTTACGGTTTACAGCCATGCCGTCGTCCCTCCGGCAAAGGACCCGGATATTTTTCGCAAGGAGAATACGGCGGACTGGTATCTTTGCTCTACCAACGCCCTGACCCGGGATGGAAAACTGGTGAATACGGATGGCATCGGCAACCGGGTGGCAGGCATGGTTGCCGGGCCCAGAAACGTTTGCCTCATCGTCGGGAAGAACAAGCTGGTAAAGGACTTGTCCGCTGCCCTAGATCGAGTGCGAAATGTAGCCGCCCCGCCAAACGCCCGGCGCCTGAACCGGAATACCCCCTGCGCCCATACGGACCAATGCGCTGACTGTGCATCTGCAGACCGTATGTGCCGGGTAACCAGCATCATAGAGTACCGCCCTACCTATCTAAATTCCCTGCACCTAATCCTAGTAGATGCGGAACTGGGCTATTGATGTTTTATGCTTACATGCTCCGCTGCGCGGACGATACGATCTATTCCGGCTATACGGATGACCTGGGGAAGCGCCTTGCCGTCCATAATGAAGGCCGGGGCGCCAAATATACCCGCAGCCGCCTTCCGGTAACGTTGGCTTATTTCGAACCGTTCCCGGATAAAGGAAGCGCCATGCACCGGGAATGGGAATTTAAGCAGCTGACGCGAAAAGAAAAGCTTTCCCTCATCCGTAAATTCGAAAGGGAAAGCCCAGCGCGGCCCTGAGTATTGCCGCCAACCTTTCCAATCCTGCCGGGGGGCAAGCCCAATCGCCGCCCCCGGCTTTTTTCCTTTTAGCAGCCGCAGCCGCAATTGTTGGTATTGCTGCAGCCACAGTTGCAGCCATTGTCGCAGCAACCGTTTCCGCATCCGAAGAGGAGCAACAGGATGATGATCCACCAACAGCTATTGCCGCAGCCATTGCCACAGCCGCAGCCATTGCCGCAGCCATTATCGCAGCAGCTATTATCGCAGCCGCAGATGAGCAGCAGCAGGATGATAATCCACCAACAGCTGTTTCCACAACCATTACCGCAATTCCACATATGTTTGCCTCCTTGTTTTGTGAGCGTGCTACGCTCTTGCTACGATATAGTACGCCGCTGGGGCAGATTGTGTGCTTCCTTCCCGGGATTTTTAGCCGAATATCGGCCAATCTTTCCCCCGCTCCCCTTGAAGTAAGCGGCTTTCTATGGTATTATAAGACGATAAAATGCTGGAAGATTTCAGTTTATAAAGGAGCAAATCACATGGCAAATTTTAGCATGGATAAGATCGTTGCACTCTGCAAAAACCGTGGATTTATTTTTGCTGGTTCTGAGATCTACGGCGGTCTTGCGAACACCTGGGACTATGGCCCTCTTGGCGTAGAATTCAAAAACAACGTCAAAAAAGCTTGGTGGCGGAAATTCGTACAGGAAAGCCCCTATAACGTAGGCATGGATGCCGCTATTCTCATGAATCCGGAAACCTGGGTCGCCTCTGGCCATGTGGTGAACTTCAACGACCCGCTTATGGACTGCAAGAGCTGCAAAGCCCGTTTCCGGGCCGATAAGCTCATCGAAGACTATGCAAAGGAACATGGCCTGGATGTCCATCCCGATGGCTGGAGCCATGAACAGATGGCGGAATATATCAAAGATCAGGGCATTACCTGCCCGGAATGCGGTAAAAGTGACTTTACGGGCATCCGTAAATTCAACATGATGTTTAAAACTTTTCAGGGTGTCAACGAGGACACGGCCAGCCAGATCTACCTCCGGCCGGAAACTGCCCAGGGCATTTTCGTAAACTTCCGCAATGTGCAGCGGACTACCCGCAGGAAGATTCCCTTCGGCATTGCCCAGATCGGCAAATCCTTCCGCAATGAAATCACGCCTGGCAATTTCACCTTCCGCACGCGGGAATTCGAGCAGATGGAATTGGAGTTCTTCTGCGCCCCAGGCACTGAAATGGAATGGTACACTTATTGGAAGGATTTCTGCAAAAACTGGCTCCTTTCCCTAGGCATGACGCCGGAGCATATGCGCATGCGGGAGCATGATAAGGCGGAGCTTTCCCATTACAGCAATGGCACCACGGATATTGAATTCCTCTTCCCCTTTGGCTGGGGTGAGCTTTGGGGCATTGCAAGCCGGACGGATTTTGACCTGAAGGCCCATGCCAATCACAGCGGCGCTTCCATGGATTATCTGGATCCCTTTACCAATACGCGCTATATCCCTTACTGCGTAGAGCCCTCCCTGGGCGCAGACCGGGTTGCCCTGGCATTCCTCTGCGATGCCTACGATGAAGAAACCCTGGAGAATGGCGATATCCGCAACGTACTGCATCTCCATCCGGCTCTGGCCCCCTATAAAGCTGCCGTACTGCCCCTGCAGAAGAATAAGCTGGGCGATAAGGCCAAGGAGGTTCACGCCATGCTGGCTCGGCACTTCATGGTGGACTACGACGACGCGGGGCAGATCGGCAAGCGCTACCGCCGGGAGGATGAGATCGGCACGCCGCTGTGCATTACCATTGACTTCGATACCCTGGAGGATGATACTGTCACCGTTCGGGATCGGGATACCATGAACCAGATCCGCCTGCCCATTTCTGAGCTGGAAAGCTATATCCTGGCAGCGACGGATTTTTAATCAACTGATTCGGCTTTGGAGCCAAGTTATGTTTTATGGCATGGCAATGAATTGCCATGCCGTTTCTTTTTTTGGCCTAACATAGATCCTCTGGATAAGAGCGGCCTTGCAGGCGCCAATGTAAGGGCTCGTATCAGGCCTGCCCGCCTTGTTTCGTTCTATGCAGCCCTTCATTCATCTGCTATACATCACGCTTATCGGTAATGAATTGAAATGCGCTAAACCAGGATAAAGAGCAGCGCTATAAAAGCTGCCTATAGACCGCTTTTACGCATTTTCCGCCGGACCTGATAGATTTTCCGCCGCATATGCCACCGAATGGGAATACAAGCCTACGCGGCTCCGGCTTCCAAACCCAAAAAATAGACGAAAGCACCCGGCCGCTTTTGGAGTACCGGGCGCTTTTGCTGATGTTGCTATAAAACTATATCTTTACCTTGCCATTATACTTCCTGCGAAGGATGCGGGCTACCTGCGCCGCCAATTCCTCCAGCTCATCCGGATCCTGGCCTTCCAGCATGATGCGGATCAGGGGTTCCGTGCCGCTGGCCCGCACCAGAATGCGGCCCCGGCCTTCTAGCTTGGCGGCGATCTCCGCCGTCTTTTCCTGTACTTCTTCATCCGCCATGGCCTGGGCCTTCAGCCCATTTTCCAGGACGACATTGACCAGGATTTGAGGATAGATAGGCACTTCCCCCGCCAGAGAGGACATGCGCTTACCGGAAGCCTTCAAAATGTTCATAACCTGGATGGCAGTGAGGATCCCATCCCCTGTCGTATTCTGATCCAGGAAAATCACATGGCCAGATTGTTCTCCGCCCAGGCTGAACCCGCCTTCCAGCATCCGCTCTAATACATATCGATCGCCTACAGCCGTCTCTGCAACGGAAATTCCCGTTTCCTGCAGATACTGCTTCAGACCAATATTGCTCATCACCGTAATCACCAGGGTATTTCCGCTGAGGCGGCCCTGCCCATGCATTACCTTGCCGCAGATGCCCAGGATGCGGTCTCCATCCACGATATTGCCCCGTTCATCGGTAGCGATGACCCTGTCCGCATCCCCATCAAAAGCGAATCCTACATCCGCCTCACTTTCCGTCACCAGCTCCTGGAGCCGCTCCGGGTGGGTAGAGCCGCAGCCATCATTGATATTACTCCCATCCGGCTCATCTGCCCGGGAAATCACATGGGCGCCCAGGGCTGTAAATACCTCCGCCGCAATACCGGAAGCCGCCCCGTTGGCGCAATCCAGCACCACGGTAAGCCCATCAAAGCGCTGGGTGGCCGTAGAAATAAGAAACTCCTCATATTCCTTCCGGGCCCGCTTCGCATTGATGACGTGCCCCACATCCTCGCCAATGGGGCGCAAAAAATCCGGCTCCTTGACCAGCGCTTCGATCTGATCTTCCAATGCATCGGAAAGCTTAAATCCCTGCTCATTAAACCATTTTACCCCGTTATATTCCATGGGATTATGGCTGGCGCTGACCATTACCGCTGCATCTGCCTCGTACAGCCGGACGAGGTAGGCCATTGCCGGGGTCGGAATCACCCCAACGTCGATCACATCTCCGCCAACGGAACATATGCCTGCCATCAGGGCAGCTGCCAGCATATCGCCGGAGCGCCGCGTATCCCTGCCGATTAATATCCGCGGGTTATGCACCTCGCTGGTTAAAACCTGGGCTCCAGCCATGCCGATTTTCATGGCCAGTTCGCAGCTCAGGTCTTGGTTTGCAATGCCTCGTACGCCATCCGTACCAAACAGCCTTGCCATTTCCTACCTCCAAATATCATATTTGCCAACTGCATTTATCGTTATTATTATATGCGAACATTGGCTTTTTTGGCAACGCAGGCCGGCAGGATTTTTCTCCCAGAGCTTTTGCCCGGCCTGCGGCGCTTTTCCACGGCACAGCTAGGCTCAAAGCCGCATTTTATAGCTTATTCCCCAGTCCTCCATCGCCTGGATAATGGGCCGCATGGACTGCCCCAAGTCCGTAAGCGCATATTCCACCCGCAGGGGTACCTCCGGGTATACCGTGCGGGAGATGATACCATCTGCCTCCAGGGAACGAAGGCTGTCCGTAAGCACTTTCTGGCTGATACCCTCTAAAGATTTTTTCAGCTCGTTGAAGCGCCAGGGCCGCTGAAAAAGATTGCGCAAGATCAGTAGCTTCCACTTGCTGCCGATGAGCTGCACGGTAGTGGCCACGGGGCATTCGGGCAATTCTTCTTTCGTAATCATATATAATATCCTTTCCTTTTCCCAGGATGCATGGTTCTGATTTGCATGTTACATCATATTATAATCTAACATGCAAATATATTCAACAGCTGGGCCCGGTTATAAAAAGGTGACCAGGTAATAGAATTGTGCGTACTTTTTCCCCTGCCTCTTGCCCCGTACAATAATAGCCAAGGAACAGGTAACGTTCCAAATATACAGACGGAGGTACAGAAAAATGGCACTGGCAAACTTATTTGGATGGAAAAAGGCAGCTGCTTGCGGCACGGCCTGTGGCGCCGGGGACAAGCCAGAGGAAAAGCCCACGGCCTGTGGCTCTGCATGCGGCGCTGGGGACAAGCCGGAGGAAAAGCCCGCAGCCTGCGGCTCTGCATGTGGCGCCGGGGATAAATAAGCCCGCCTGCAAAAAAGGGGGTTCCGTCCTCACCGGCCGGGGCTCCCCGCTTATCCTGAAGCGAGGAACACCACCATGCAAGAATATTTTGCCTTTCAGTGGCACATCACCGACGAGTGTGACCAGCGCTGCAAGCACTGCTATATATTTTCCGAAGATAACGATAAAAAGCCGGGGCGGATGCCCTGGCCCGAGATGCAGGAGGTTTTTTATAACTGCCTGGACTTTTGCAAGGTATATGCCCGGCTGCCCTATTTCTATATCACTGGCGGGGACCCCATTCTGCACCCGGATTTCTGGCGGCTGCTGGCGCTCCTTAAGGAGCATGGCGCGCCCTTTGCCATACTGGGAAATCCTTTTCACCTGAACGATAAGGTGTGCAGACAGCTAAAAGCCCAGGGCTGCCAGAAGTACCAGCTTTCCCTGGATGGCATGGAAAAGACCCACGACTGGTTCCGCAAGCCCGGCTCCTTTGCCTGCACCCTGGAGAAGATCGGCTGCCTTAAGCGGGCGGGGCTGCGCTCCGTAATCATGACCACCGTATCCGGTATAAATATTCGGGAAGTGCCGGATATCATAGACGCCGTAGTGGCTGCCGGGGCGGATGTTTACGCCTTTGCCCGGTACTGCCCCACAAGCGAAGAAAAGGATACGGGCATCTCCCCGGAGGAATATAGGGATCTGTTGGATACCTGCTATAAAAAATTCCAGGAATATGCGGCGGCAGGCTGCCCTACCTATTTTAACAAAAAGGACCACCTCTGGACTCTATATGAATACGAGAAGGGAATATTCAAAATCCCCCAGGATGCCCAGCCGGGGATGATATACAGCGGTTGCAACTGCGGCAACTGCCATATGACCATCTTGCCCACCGGGGAAGTTTTCGCCTGCCGCCGGGTGCAAAACAGCCTGGTAGGCAATGCTCTCGCGGACAGGCTGGCAGATATCTGGTTGTGCGAAATGGAAAAATACAGGGACTACGGGAAATTTGAAAAGTGCGCCAAGTGCAAGCTTTTGCCCTATTGCCGGGGTTGCCCAGCGGTAGCCAGCGGCAAGGATGGAAATTTTTACGCCCCGGACCCGCAATGCTGGAAGGAGATAAGCTAAGATGAAAGATATTATGGAAGTCATTTTGCACCGGCGGGCTATCCGCCGCTTCCAGGCGCGGCAGCTGGAGGAGGCGGCCCTAGAGCAGATATTGCAAGCAGGGCTATATGCCCCCAGCGCCGGGGGCCGGCAGGGGGTCATTTTTGCCATATGCCAGGATAAGGAAGTCAACCTGCGCCTGGGGCGGATCAAGCGGGCAAATTCTAAGCCCCGCATGGCCTCCGGGGATAGCTATGTTTCCCGGGAGCAGCCCAGCATTGCCGACGACCCCAAGCTGACCGACGCCTTTTACGGCGCGCCTACGGTCATCACCCTTTTCGCCCCGAAAAACTTCCTTTTCGCCGGGGAGGATTGCGCCGTAGCTGCGGAAAACATGATGCTGGCAGCGGACGCCCTGGGTATAGGCTCCTGCTACATCGGCCAGGGTTGGACAGCTTTTGCCGATCCATACGGCCAGGAAATTTTGCAAAAATGGGGCATCCGGCCGGATTACTATGCTGTGATGCAGCTTCTGCTGGGTTATCCCCGGGAGGGAGATGCCCATCCTACGCCCAAGCCCCGGAAGGAGGGCCGGATTCTGCGGTTTTGATGGCAACGGGCCTAGGCCCATTGGAAGTTTTTCCTGCCCGCCCCCAGCTCAAAATGATATTTGGCGATGCCTAAATCCACCTTTGTATAAAAGCCGGTGCCCGCCTTTGCCTCTACGGCCGTCCCCCTGAGGGCAAAGATGAATTTCTGCTGGTTCATGGCCGTGGGGGCCAGCAGGGCCGCCTCAACGCCCCGGATAAACCAGTCTGGCGGGGTGGTTTCGCAGCGCATCACGGCTTCCCGCGGCTTGGATTTGCGGGGAAGGCCCTGGGTCGTTCCATAGCCCAGGGCTATAACCAGGCATAGTTTTTCCCCCGGCGCCAGAGCAAATACTGCCTTACCCCGGCTATATGTCAGGGCAACCCAGCAGGTATTCAGACCCAGCGCCTGGGCATAGAGGGCGACCTTTTCCCCATAGTAGCCGCAAGCTTCCTCCAGCCCCGGCCCCCTTTTCCCTGCCAAGACGAGATAGTTCCCAACGCCTGAAAACTTGCCATAATTGGCCATAAAGCTATCGAAAGCCTTCGGCTCATTTAAAACCAACTGCAAATGCAGGCCGCTTTCCTCGTTGCACTGGGCGACAAAGGCGCGCAAATCCTCCGCCTGCTTTCCTTCGATGGGCTGTTCCGTATAGGAGCGGACGGAATGCCGTGCCTGCATCGCCTGTTGTAAATCCATTTTTCTACCTCCTGCAATTTTTGCTGACATGCTGCATTGTTTCGTCACTTCTTCCTGCCAGCCTGTCCGGAAGCCGCCGGCGGGCCATGAGCCTAATCGTCGCAGCCGCTTCGATCCGGAACCTTTTTCATAAACTCCCGTATATGGCAAAAGAGGGTGATGAAGCCCTCGATCTCCTCCGCCGCCGGATCCAGATAATAATAGGCACGGGTGCTCTCCTTGCGGCTTTTGACGATGCCCGCCTCCTTTAAGATCCGCATATGGTGAGATACCGCTGGCCGGGAAAGGTTGGTCTGTGTAGCAAGGTCGATAATCCGGCTGCCGCCGCAATCCCCTTGCAGCATCACGCACAAAAGGTGCTGCCGGGTCTCATCCCCCAGAACCATGAGCATCCGCCGGCAGGCTTTGAACTCCCTTTCCAGCCGGCGTACATCTTCGGTTGTATTCCCTTCCATTTGCAGCCCCCTCTCTACGCGCGCAAGCCTTGAAACGCTTTTATTATACCGCTCTTTTCCTATAGATGGGCAATTGTAAAGAGAATCGAGACGCTTGGCCCTTTGTCTTGCCCCGGCGCGCCCTCAGCCCAGGAAGCCCAGCTGCCGCAAAAAAGGCAGAATTTCATCTACCGCCTGAAGAAGATAGCTGTCCCTGAAAATATGGTCTGCCCCCTCCAGAATACGGAGCCGTGCATTCGGGTAGCTGTCCGCCGCGCGCTGGGAATAGGCTGGGTCTACAAGGGAATCCTGGCTACCATGGAGGAGCAGGACGGGATTTTTAAATTTGGGCATATCCGCATATACATCATAATTCCAAACGTCCGCCACGTAATTCTTTGCCACCATGATCCATCCTTTGAATTTGAAGCGCTCTGGCACCTGATCCAGCGAGCCAAATTGGGCGCGCACCGCATCCCGGATGAGCAGGGCTGGATACAGCAGAATCAGCCCCCGGATCTCTTCCGGCCTTCTTGCGGCAACGATCGCGCTGGCCATGCCGCCCTGGCTGGCTCCCATGAGCAGGATACGGCCCGTATCCACAAAATCCCAGCCCTTTGCCGCATCCAGCACAGCGGATAGATCTTCCGCCTCTGTCATAACGGACATGCCCTCTGTGCTGCCCTGGCTCCGGCTATGCCGGCTACCGCCGCGAAAATCGAAGGTGTAAACGGCAATCCCCTGGGACGCTAGGGTCTGGGCATAGGCAGCGCCAGAGCGATGGGTACTGCACAGTTCATGGGAAAAAATTACCAGGGGCAGCTTCCCCTCCCTTTCCGGCAGATAGGCCAATCCATAGATCTCCTGCCCCGCTGAAGCGCAGCTTAACTCCCTGGTTTTATAGGCGAAATGTCCCTGCATATACTTTCCCATCTCCTTTTTATCCGGATGCTTTTGCGCCTGATCAGGATGATTATAGCCTCCCTGCCCCATTTGCGCAAGGCTATCCTCTATCCCCGCAATTGAGGGAAAATGGAAGGTATGCTATAATTGAGAAAATAAGGATTTCCGCGCCCGTCTTCTATGTAAGGGTGGAATCTTGCCCGATCAAACCAAAGGGGTTCAGAAATGAAGCTGATTGTTTGCCTGGATGATAAAAACGGCATGGCCTTCAACCATAGACGGCAAAGCCGGGACCGGGTCGTATTGGAACGGATCCAGAAGCTGGCAGAAGGTGCATGCCTGCGGATGTCCCCCTATTCCGCCAAATTATTCCCGGAAAGCTCCGCCCTTGCAAGCCCGGACTTCTTGCAGCAGGCCAAAGATGGCGATTTCTGCTTCATCGAGCTGGAAGATGGAAGCGCCTGCGAAGAAAGGGTGCAAAGGGTCATCGTTTTTCGATGGAACCGGGTTTATCCGGCGGATCTGCACTTCGGCATAGATTTGGGCGCCTGGCACCGCATATCCGCCGAAGAATTCCCTGGCAGTTCTCATGAAAAGATCACCATGGAGGTTTACCAGAAATGAATAAGAAATGGGCCGCTTTCCTTCTAGCCCTGCTCCTTTCCTTCGCCCTGCTTACGGGCTGCGAAAGCATACCGCTCTCCGTTTCCGTGGACATGGGCCAGGCCAGCACCCCTGCGCCTACCCTATACAGCCAGGACGATGCCCAGATCACCCTGGCAGATATTCCGGAATACGACGGGGAAGCTTATATCGCCATCCATGGCAATACGCCCTATTTTACGCCGGAGGAAATGACCACCACCTCTTTTGAAACCTACAGCAGCCTGGATGCCCTGGGGCGCTGCGGCCTTGCTTACGCCAACGTGGGCCAGGATCTGATGCCTACGGAAGAGCGCGGCAGCATTGGCCAGGTCAAGCCAACAGGCTGGCATACGGTGAAATATGACTGCGTGGATGGGAAATACCTCTATAACCGCTGCCATTTGATTGGCTTCCAGCTAACCGGCGAAAACGCCAACGAGGAAAACCTGATTACCGGAACCCGATATTTGAATATCGAGGGGATGCTCCCCTTTGAAAACATGGTGGCGGACTATGTGAAGGAAACGGATAACCATGTGCTCTACCGGGTAACTCCACTTTTTGCGGGCGATAACCTGCTAGCCAGCGGCGTTTTGCTGGAGGGTTACTCTGTAGAAGATGCGGGCGAAGGCGTCTGCTTCTGCGTATATGCCTACAATGTGCAGCCGGGCGTAGAGATCGATTATGCCACTGGCGACAGCGCCCTGGCTGAAGACAGCCAGGCAGATATGCAGGCAGGGGAAGCAGCGGATTACGTTCTCAATACCAATACCATGAAGTTCCACCTCCCCACCTGTTCCAGCGTAGAGGATATTAGCGACGCCGCCCGGGAAAATTACCACGTCGCTAGGGATGCCCTGATCAGCCAGGGCTATGACCCCTGTAAGCGCTGCAATCCCTAGCCCCCAATCGAAAGCCCCGCAAAAAGCCAAGCGCAGGCGCCCTCCCGCCTGCGCCTTTTGTATGAAGAAAAGGCTGCCTTAAAGCCGGCAGCCTTGAATAGTATTCGTCTTTATGGATGAAAAGCATATGTTGCCCCGAAGGGCTCTACTTATAGCTTGCGTGCGGCAAGGAAATGTATCCCTTACATTCCAAAACGCGGCGGGATGCCCATAGCAGTTGCATATCTCTAAAGCGGGAAAAACAGCCGTCCCTGCGAAAGGCATCTCCGAAATAATGCCGCGTTTTCGCTTCTTCTGCAGGCTCTTTATAAGCATTCGCAGAGAATTTCATATATTTCATCTCTGCTTAGCTCACGGGAGTTGCATTTGATAATATTACAGGTATCCGCTACCTCGCGCAGCACCTCTGGAGTAATTTCCACCCTGGATTTCAGCTGGCCCAGCTTGGTAGGAAGACCACATTCCTGGATAAATTCGGTCAAGGCTGTCAATCCCTCTTCCGCGGTTTCTTTTCTAAAAACTTCTTTTGCAAAACGGGTGAACTTCTCCCTGGCATCCTGCAAAATATGCCGGTAATAAGCGGGATGGATCACCGCCAGCCCCTGGCCATGGTTACAATCGGTATATGCGCCTAGCTGATGTTCAATCTGGTGGGCCTGAAAGTCGGTAAGGCGGCCCACCTTGAGGATGCCGTTCTCGGCCATGGCAGAATCCCACATCAGGTTCCCCCTGGCCTGCATATCGTTGATATCCACTAGCAGGCGGCGCATATTGACCACCGTATTGCGCATAATAGCCAATGCCACATCATCGGATACATTATCCTCATCTGCCTTGCCCAGGTAAGTTTCCATGGCATGGCTCAGCGTATCAAAGGCACCAGAGAGCACCTGCATATCCGGAACGGTAGCGGTATAGCTGGGGTCCAGAATGGCAAAGGAAGCGGACGACCCAACAATGGGGCCCTTCCACTTTTTTTCTTCATAGGTAATTACAGCGCCTGCATTCATTTCCGCGCCGGTACCAGATGCGGTGACAACAGCCCCCATAGGGATTCCGGCGGTAGGAAATTTTCCATTTTGATACTCCAGGTTCCAGATATCCCCATCCATCACAGCCTGGGCGGAAATCACCTTGCAGCAATCCACCACGCTGCCGCCGCCTGCCGCAAGTATGAAATCCACCTGGCGTTCCCTGGCCAGTTTCGCCCCTTCTTGCAACTTGGCGTAAGTGGGGTTGGGCATGATGCCGGAAAAATCCACGATTTCCTTTCCAGCTTGCTCTAGAAGGCTTTTCAATTCATCATAAACGCCGCTCTTTTTCAAGGAACCGCCGCCATAGGCCAGCATTACGGTTTTCCCTACTTTCGGCAGTTCCTGCTGCAGCGCCTCCGCTGCCACTCCCTGGCCAAAGTAAACCTTTGTAGGATACACGAAAGTAAATTTATCCATAATTCTTCCTCCTTAATTTACCCTTAACGGACAAGGGTAATGCTCTTACATCAATCTTGGTAATTCGCCTGTATGATCTCAGATAGGGCAATGTGCTCGTTACGGTAGCGGGCCTGGGGATTCTTTTCCGGAATCGTCAGGCAAATTGCCTTTTGGGGGCAGGCGTGTATACAGGCCAGGCAGGTCTGGCAATGGCCGGGGGTATATGCGGCCCGGCTGCGCTCCAGGTGGATGGA
>CALVLF010000052.1 GCA_944336625.1 uncultured Clostridia bacterium | reverse complement strand
CATTATGACTATGTTTGCAGCGAGGTTTCCAAGGGAATCGCCTCTGTGTCTCTCTCTAGCGGCGTTCCGGTGCTATTCGGTGTGCTGACCACGGAGAATATCGCGCAGGCCATCGAGCGAGCCGGCTCCAAGGCGGGGAATAAGGGCTTCGAATGCGCTCAGGGGGTTATCGAGATGGTAAACCTCATCCGGGAATTGGAGTCGTAAAAAGCAGGGGCGGCTGGGTGAATCCATCCGCCCCTTTATAGGTTATATGAAAAAATGCGGTTTTCAAAGCCGAAATCCAAAATATTGTTTTCTTTTGGAGAATGTTCGAGTATAATTTTATTTGAAAATAAATTATGCATAATATGCGGTTAAAAATGAAAACAGGCGGGCGGCAGCCCGGCCGGTGAAAGGAGTGAAAGGTCCATGATAGAACAGGGGCTTCAGCTCAACGCTTTTCAGCGGCGGCTATACCAATTTCTTTACGTTATTGTCGCGCCGGTTTACCGGCGGCTTATCAATTACAGCTATGAGGACCTTTCCGGTGAAGCCCCGCCCTATCTCATCCTGGCCAATCATAACCTCGTTCTGGACCCGGTGGCTGTGGCCTGTGCCTTTAAAAATCCCCTGTGCTTCGTAGCCAGCGACCATTTGCAGCGGCTGGGGTTTTTAACGCGGCTGCTGAAAGGCTGCTTCGGTATCATCTTCCGCCGGAAGGGTACCGTCGCTTATTCCACGGCGCTAGATATCCTGCGCACTTTGAAGGCGGGGGAAAGCGTATGCCTGTTTGCCGAGGGGAACCGCTCCTTTACCGGCAGCACGACGCCCATCCTGCCTGCCACGGGGGCCCTGGCTCGCAAGGCCGGCGTGCCGGTAATTACCTATAAAATCGAGGGCGGGTATTTTACCCATCCCCGCTGGGGCCGGAGTATGCGCCGGGGAAAAACCCGGGGCTATGCCGTAAACCGGTATTCGCCAGAGCAGCTCCGGAGAATGACGGTGGATGAAGTGAACGCCTGTATTCGAAAGGACCTTTTTGAGGATGCCTATGCCCGGCAGGCTGTGGAGCCTATCCTCTATAAAGGGAAGCGGCGGGCGGAATATCTAGAAAACGTCCTGTTCCTTTGCCCTGGCTGCGGAAGCCTGGGCAGGCTGAAAAGCCAGGGGAATCGGCTTTTCTGCGCGGATTGCGGCCTGGAAGCCACCTATCAGGAAGATGGGAAGCTTGGGGGCGATCTTCCCTTTCACACCCTGCCGGAATGGGACGCCTGGCAGACAGACCGGCTCAGAGACCTGGCCCAAAGGGAAGGGGAAGACCCGATCTTCCGGGATGATGGCATGACTATCATCCAGTGGGATACCAACAATCAAAAGCGTTTTGCGGGGGAGGGGAGCATCGCTTTCTACCGCGACCGGCTGGAGGCTTGCGGAAAGATTTTACCGCTTGCGCGGCTTTCCAACATGAGCATTTACGAAAGGAACACCATCGTCCTCTCCTGGGATACGGACTATTATGAGATCAAGGGCAGCATAACCTTTTGCGGCCGGAAATATGCCCAGCTGTATGAAATCCTCAAAGAGCTGCAGGAAAAAGAAAAACAGGAAATGCCTGTTAAAAAATGCATCTAAAGAATTATAAGGAGGGAACATGACAAGCGAAGTACAGTTTTGGGACCCACAAATATGGGAGCTGATGATAGCCCTGGGCCTTTTATTCGGCGCAATGCTTCTTGCGAATCTCCTCAGAAGAAAAATCGGTATTATCAATCGTTCTCTGATCCCCAGCGCCGTATTCGGCGGCTTCCTCATGCTGGTGGTGATTGGCATCTATTCCGCGCTGACGGGGAGGCCCCTTTTTAATACCACTACCTTAGAGGCCATTACCTATCATGGCCTGGGCCTGGGCCTGGTGGCTCTTTCCTTCCGGACCACGGAAAAAGCTTCCGGCAAAGAGCGGTTGCGGGATATTTTCAATACGG
The DNA here is from genome assembly GCA_944336625.1 of uncultured Clostridia bacterium. Lineage (GTDB taxonomy): Bacteria > Bacillota > Clostridia > Christensenellales > CAG-138 > Pelethousia. Next base: position 11,744 of record CALVLF010000052.1, on the reverse strand, counting down.
GGGTTACAACGGTAGCCACCTATCTGCTGCAGGGCATAATGGGCCTGGGCATTACCCTGGGCCTCTCCTATGTGCTGGGGAACTGGGCCGCCTCTGGCATTCTTTTGCCCATGGGCTTTGGCCAGGGCCCCGGGCAGGCTTTCAATTGGGGCGTGATTTACCAGACGGCCACGGATTATCCGCCCTTTGAGCACGGCGCCAGCTTTGGCCTTTCCGTGGCGGCCTTGGGCTTTGTGGCCTCCAGCATTGGCGGGGTAATCTACCTCCAGCGCATGCGCAAACAGGGCCTTTTAAAAGGGGAAATCGGTCTGGACCAGAAGGGGGAGGATCTTTCCCTGGATATGGTCAGCAGGAAGGATGAAATCCCTATTGCGGAATCTTTGGATAAGCTTACGGTGCAGTTTGGCCTGGTATTCATGGCTTATATGCTGGGTTATGGGCTGATGTACCTGATTTCCCTGGGCCTGGATGCCTTGGGCGGATTCTTCTCCGGCACGGTAAAGCCGCTGATCTGGGGCTTCAACTTCCTCTTTGGCATGCTCTTTGCCGGCCTGATCAAATCCGTAATGCGCAAGCTCAAGGAAAAAGGCCATATGAACCGGGAGTATACCAACAATTTCATGCTCAACCGCATCTCTGGCCTTACCTTCGATCTGATGGTGGTTACCTCCATTGCGGCAATCAATCTTTCCGCCTTCCGCTATAAGGAATTCATCATTCCTCTGCTGGCCATTTGTATAGTGGGAACGATTGGCACCTACTGGTTTCTGGATTTTATCTGCCGCTCCCTTTTCCCCAAATATGAGCAGGAGCAATTCCTGGCCATGTATGGCATGCTTACGGGCACGGCCAGCACGGGGCTGATCCTCCTTAGGCAGATCGACCCGCAGTATAAAACCCCGGCTTCCAGCAACCTAGTTTATCAGAACCTGTGGGCCATCGTATTTGGCTTCCCCATGCTGTTGCTTCTGGGGGTGGTAGCCCAGAGCCTGCTCATGTCCTGGATTACCCTGGGCCTGATTACGCTGCTGCTGGTGGCCATGATGATCATCCTCTTCAGGAGCCGCATCTTTAAAAAGAAAAGCGCAGAATAAAATTTTCAAATATAGGTAAAATACGGAAAACATCCCCGTCCATGAAATGGACGGGGATGTTTTCTTTTCCCTGGGAGCGCAATTTTTCCTGCGCGGCGTCAGCGGTATTAAAAGGCGAAAATGCAGCATATTTGACTGCCTCCGTATGCCTGCATCCATACGGGAATGGAAAGGACTTTACAGGGATTCTCGGCGGAAATGTACGAAAACCATCATGCGGATTCCATAAAAGCGCCACATTTCCTGCGTATACTAATATCGATTTGTAAAGCTTGTGTAAAATCTTTTGAAGACGTTATGAAAGGAGGCGGTGCAATGGGGTACCGGCATGAATACAAGCATTTGATCAACCCGGAGGACAGGCAGGTGATACTTTCCCGGCTGCGGGCTTTGGGCTTGGGGGACCCTCATGCTCCTAGCGGTGAATATATGGTGCGGAGCCTTTACTTTGATGATGGATGGGATACGGCGCTTAGGCAAAAGCTGGATGGTGTAGGGGAACGGGATAAATTCCGCATTCGGTATTATAATGGAGATTCTTCCTTTATTCGGCTGGAAAAGAAGAGCAAGCGGTGGGAGCTTTGCCTCAAGCGCAGCGCTGCTTTAAATAAGGGCCAGGTAGAGCAGATCCTGGCCGGCTCCTATGCTTTCCTGAAAGAGGAAAAGGATCCCCTCTTAGTTGAGTTCTATGGCCGGCTTCAGTGGGGCCTGCGCCCCGCTGCGCTGGTGGATTACCGGCGGGAGCCCTTCGTCTATTCCCCGGGAAACGTACGGGTTACGATCGACCGGGATATACGAACGGGGGCTTGCAGGCAGGAGTGCTTCTTTCAGGAAGGGATGACTTTGCCCGCAGATGATCCCCTGAAGCAGGGCGCGGACGATATCATACTGGAAATCAAGTATGATGCCTTTCTGCCGGATATCATCCGCCAGGCCGTACAGCTTGGCTCCCGGCCCCAGACCGCCTTTTCAAAATATGCCCAATGCCGCAGGTTCGGCTGAGATTCTATGCCATAAGGAGAGAGAAGAACCATGACTTTTAACGATATTTTCAAGAGCAGTTTCCTGGAGAACGTAACGGCCATATCCCTGCTGGATATGGCTATCGCCCTGCTGCTGGCCTTTGCCATCGGGGTGGGGATTTTCCTCGTATATAAAAAGACTTATAAGGGGGTTATGTATTCGGCCACCTTTGGCGTTACGCTGATCGCCCTGACTATGATTACTACCCTGGTTATCCTGGCGGTGACCAGCAATGTGGTGCTGAGCTTGGGCATGGTAGGCGCCCTGTCCATCGTCCGCTTCCGCACAGCCATTAAGGACCCGCTGGATATCGCCTTCCTATTTTGGGCGATTGCGGCGGGCATCGTGCTGGCGGCAGGGCTCATTCCCCTGGCGGTCATTGGCAGCATCTTTATCGGCCTGATTTTGATCCTGTTTGTGAACCATCGGAGCAACGACCAGCCCTATCTTGCCGTGATCGGCCTGGAAAGCCAGGCTGAAAAGGCGGTTATGAGCGCCCTGCAACAGGGGGCGAAGAAGCAGGTTATCAAAACCAAGAGCCTTACCGCCGCCGGCATGGAGCTGACGGTGGAGGTGCGGCTTCAGCAGGACGGTACGGAATTCATCAATAAAATCGCCGCCCTGCCCGGGGTAAACAGCGCCGTACTGGTCAGCTACAATGGCGATTACATGGGATGAGGATGCGCATCGCAAAAAGGAGGTGGGCGTTTATTGATCCGGAGTAAATATACGGGGCCGGTCTGCGCCCTGATCGTGGTGGCAGCCCTCCTGTTTACGGTGCTGTTCTGCTATACGGATGTTTTGGGCATTCAGGCGGCGGAAAGCAACCTGGGCTATGAAACGCGGCTCTTTGACGATACGGTGGTGCATACCATCGATATCGTGGTAGACGAGGAGGACTGGGAAGAAATGCTGGCCGACGCCGGCAGCAAAACCTATATTTCCTGCACCATCGTTATCGATGGGTATGAGCTGGGGAATGTAGCCATTCGCCCTAAGGGGAATACCTCCCTTTCCAGCGTGCGGAGCATGGATAGCGACCGCTACAGCTTCAAAGTGGAGTTCGATCATTATGTTTCCGGCCGCACGTATTACGGCCTGGATAAGCTTTCCCTCAACAACCTGATCTACGATGCTACGTATATGAAGGATTACCTCGTATACGATATGATGGAATATATCGGCGCGGATGCCCCTCTGGCCAGCTTCGCCTATATTACGGTAAACGGGGAGGACTGGGGCCTGTACCTGGCGGTTGAAGGCATCGAAGAAGCCTTTTTGCAGCGCAATTATGGCAGCGACTATGGGGAGCTGTATAAGCCGGATTCCATGCAGCTGCAGAACGACATGCAGGATATCCGCAGGGAGTTCGAAGGGGAGCGGGATACCTCCGCCGCCCAAGAGGCGGGCAGCCAGGCTCCCGAGGCGAGCATGCCCGAGGGCTTTGATCCAGGCGCTATAGGGGATATGCCCGGGAATTTTCAACCGCCGGAAGCTTTCGATCCTGGTTCCATGGAAATGCCGGAGGATTTTGATCCCGGCTCTATGGGCGGCGGAAGACCCGGCGGCGGGGGCGGCGGCTTCGGGGGCTTTGGCGGCAGCGACGTAGCCCTGCAGTATATCGACGATGACCCGGATAGCTATTCCAATATCTTCGACTCGGCCAAAACGGATATTACCGAGGCGGATAAAACCCGGCTCATCGCTTCCCTAAAGCAGCTTTCCGAAGGAGAAAACCTGGAGGAGGTTGTGAATATCGATGAAGTGCTGCGGTATTTCGTGGCCCACAACTTCGCCGTCAGCTTCGACAGCTATACGGGCACCATGACCCATAACTATTACCTCTATGAGGAAGATGGCCAGCTTTCCATGATCGCCTGGGACTATAACCTGGCCTTTGGCACCTTCAGCGGCAACGGTGGCGGGGGAGACGATGCAACATCGGCAGTCAATTATCCTATCGATACCCCTGTATCCGGAACCACCCTGGAGGACCGGCCCCTGCTGGGCCAGCTCCTGGCGGACGAAACCTACCTGGAGCTGTACCATCAGATCTTTGACGAATTCATCAGCGGCTATTTTGAAAGCGGCCATTTTGAAGAGCTGATGGACCGGGTAGTTGCCCTTATCGGTCCCTATGTGGGAAAGGACCCCAGCGCCTTTTATACCTATGAAGAATTCCTTACAGGCGTGGAAACCCTGCGAACCTTCTGTACCCTCCGGGCAGAAAGCATCCGGGGTCAGCTGGAAGGGACCATCCCCTCCACCGAGGAAGGCCAGGCGGCGGATTCCTCCGCGCTGATCGACGCTTCCAGAATCAGCCTGCGCGATTTGGGGTCCATGAATATGGGCGGCCGGGGCGGTGGAGACCGGGGAGGCCGGGGTTTCACCCCGCCGGAGGGCTTCGCTGGCGAAAGGGCGGGCGCTTCGCCCAGCGATACCGCCGGTGAAGATACACAAGCATCGCCTGATGAAACCCCGGCGGCCCAGCCGGAGGATACAGGCGGCGAAGCTTCGGGCGCCGCTGATGAGGAGCCTGCCCAGGGCGGGTCCCCTCCCTCCGGTGGCGGGCCGGGGGGCGCTGCCCAGGCGCAATGATACTTTCGCCTTTTCCCTCGTGATGTTGACGCATCACGAGGGAGATTTTACAGGCCATGCCTCTCGCATTCGCTCCCCGGTCGGCAGGGCCTGCAAGGAAAGTCTTGCTGCGCAAGGCTTTTGCGGATTTGCTGCCCATGTCGCCAAATCCGATTTTACTACGCAGAGCGAGAGGCCTTTTGATCGCCTAGCCCCGGCTTTTATTGCCGGGGCTTTTGCATTTTCCGCCACGGTTGACAGGTAGCTATCGATGTGATATTATAATGATATCAAAATAATTGGAGGATACAGTTATGAATGAAATCGTTCTCACCGATAAAAAGCATGGTATGCGGGCTTTGCTCCTGTGGCTCGTATCCTTTCTGGCGGCCGTTCTTTTGTGCATCGCCGGCGCCAGCCTGGTGGATGCCTTTCCTAGCTGGATGCTCGAGGGAGCCGTGGGGGTAGTGCTGCTGGTATTGAGCATTTTGTGGATGAGTTTCAGCTGGATCTTCCTCTGTGGCTTGAAGGTGCTCAAGCCCCAGGAAGCCCTGGTGCTGACCCTGTTCGGCAAATATGTGGGCACGCTGAAGGAAGAGGGCTTTTATTATGTGAACCCCTTCTGCGTGGCCGTAAACCCGGCGGCAAAAACCCGCCTCAAGCAGAGCGGGGATGTGGACAGCGGACATGGCCTTACCCTTTCCGTGCAGGGCTCCAGCAGCGCAACGGTCTCCGGGGAGGCAGCAGGGAAAAAGGTCTCCCTGAAGATCATGACCCTCAACAACAGCCGCCAGAAGATCAACGACTGCCTGGGCAATCCCATTGAGATCGGCATTGCCGTGATGTGGCGGGTGGTGGATACGGCCAAGGCCGTTTTCAACGTGGATAATTATAAGGAATATCTTTCCCTGCAGTGCGACAGCGCCCTTCGAAATATCGTCCGGATCTATCCTTACGATATGGCGCCCAATGTGGATACCACCGGGGACGGCGTGGCGGATGAGGGGAGCCTCAGGGGCTCCAGCGAGGTAGTCGCTGCCCGCATTCGGGATGAGATCCAGAGCAAGGTAAAGGACGCGGGGCTGGAAGTGCTGGAAGCCCGCATTACTTACCTGGCTTATGCGCCGGAGATTGCAGCGGCTATGCTGCAAAGGCAGCAGGCTTCTGCCATTATCGATGCCCGGAAGATGATCGTAGATGGGGCCGTGGGCATGGTGGAAATGGCTCTGGAGCGGCTCAGCGAAAACAATGTGGTAACCCTGGACGAAGAGCGGAAAGCGGCCATGGTGTCCAACCTGCTGGTGGTGCTCTGCGGCAACCGGGATGCCCAGCCGGTGGTGAATTCCGGGAGTTTATACTGATGGCGGATAATCAGAAAAAGCAGATCCCCCTTCGCCTTTCGCCCCAGCTGTATGCAGCCATAGCCGCTTGGGCAGAGGACGACTTTCGCTCCGTCAATGGACAGATTGAATACCTGCTGACGGAATGCGTGCGCCAGCGAAAGAAAAACGGAAAATACGTTCCGGAGCAGCTGGATGCTCCGCCGGAGCTGCATATTGAATAAAATCGCATAGAAGCATGATGCTGGAAAAAGTGGCCCTTCCGCCACTTTTTCTATATATTATTCAATACTAAGATATCTGGTTGCCGGCACAGTACCTCCGCGCCAGCAGCCCGAAGGAATAGGCTGCGTTTTCGCCCGCCCCTGTGAAAAAGGCTGCAAGAAAGCCTGTTTTAATTGATTTGCGCCGCAATCAATGTAAATCAAAATGTTCATGTCGGAATTGTGATTTTTTGCCCCGATGGTTGACTATTTATTTTTTTATCGCTATGATAATGCAAGCATGGTATGTGCCTGGAGGCGCTTAGGCTTGTTAGCGGCGTAAATTAGGGCGCTGCGGCCGTGCCGGCAAAAGGATGCCGGGCGGTGTGCGATAAAAGAGTTCGGTGTGGGTTGGCCTTCAGCGCGGATGCAGAAACCTATATCCTTTGTACGGCAAGGGGAGCATAATGTATTCTGCAACGGTGTTGCGATTTGCCAACGGAAGCGTCCAGGGAAACAGAATGCTTTCTTTTTTTTGCACTGTTTCGGCCTCATTGAAGGGCCTCTTCTCTTGGCTTTTAGAAGCCCTGGGCCCAAAGAGGAAAGGCTTTAAGGGCTTATGCCCATGCTGGAAAATCAGCCGGCGCTTATTTGCCAGCGAAAAGGCCACTGCATTGCTATGAAATGTTTTTTAGGAAAGGGGATATCGATCAGTATGCATGTTGTAAAAAAGCTGATGGGCAGCGTGCGGGAATATAAAAGACACTCCCTTTTAGCGCCGCTGTTCGTCACGTTTGAGGTGGTGCTGGAAGTTCTGATCCCGCTTCTCATGGTCCGCCTCATCGATGAAGGCATCGACGCGGGAGATATGGGGGCGATCCTCCAGGTGGGGGGAATTCTGGTGGTCTGCTGCCTCATCTCTTTGGTATGCGGTGCGCTGTCTGGCCACTATGCGGCCAGCGCATCTTCCGGATTTGCGAAAAACCTGCGAAAGGATATGTATTATGCTGTGCAGGAGTTTTCCTTTTCCAATATAGACCGCTTTTCTACCGCCAGCCTGGTTACCCGCCTGACCACCGACGTAACCAATATACAAAACGCTTATCAGATGATTATCCGGGTGGCGGTGCGCAGCCCCATGATGCTGGTCTTTTCCATGCTGGCAGTATGGCGCATCAATGCCCAGATTGCGCTGATCTTCCTGGGTATTATTCCTTTGCTGGCGGTTGGCCTTTATATTGTCATGGGGGGCGCCCATCCCATTTTTGAGCGGGTGTTCAAAACCTATGATAAGCTCAACAACGTCGTGCAGGAAAACCTGCGGGGCATCCGGGTGGTAAAGGCCTATGTGCGGGAGCCCCACGAAATTCAGAAGTTCGATTCCGTTTCGGAAAAGATTTATAGCGATTTTTCCAGGGCGGAGCGCATCCTCAGCTTTTCCATGCCCCTGATGCAGCTGGCCCTCTATGGCGGCATGCTGGCAGCTAACTGGTTTGGTGCGCAGCTGATCGTTGGCGGAAGCATGACCACCGGCCAGCTGATGAGCGTCATGACCTATTCGGTGCAGATCCTGACCAGCCTGATGATGCTTTCCATGATTATTGTCATGATCGCTATTTCCAGGGCCAGTGCCGAGCGCGTGGAGGCGGTTCTGGATGAAAGGAGCGACATCGTCAGTCCCGCGCACATTGCACAGGAGGCTGCAGGCGGGCCGAAAAACGGCGCTATTGACTTTGACCATGTTTCCTTCAGCTATTCCAAAGAGGCCAAAAAGATGTGCCTGCAGGATATCGACCTGCATATCCCTGCCGGCAGCACCATCGGCATCATTGGTGGCACGGGCGCGGGCAAATCCACCCTGGTACAGCTAATTCCCCGGCTGTATGACGCTACAGAGGGAACGGTCCGGGTCGGCGGACGGGACGTACGGGACTATGACCTGGAAGAGCTGCGTAACGCCGTAGCCATGGTATTGCAAAAGAACGTCCTATTCTCCGGAACCATCAAGGAAAACCTTCGCTGGGGCAATCCCAATGCTACAGATGAGCAGATGGAGCATGCATGTAAGCTGGCCCAGGCAGACGGATTTATCCGCTCCTTCCCGCAGGGCTACGATACTTATATCGAACAGGGCGGTACCAACGTTTCCGGCGGCCAGCGGCAGCGGCTCTGCATAGCCCGGGCCCTGCTCAAAGAGCCCAAGGTATTGATCCTGGATGACTCCACCAGCGCAGTGGATACGGCAACGGATGCGGCTATCCGCCGGGCTTTCCTGGAGGAGATTCCCCATACGACCAAGCTGATTATCGCCCAGCGGGTTGCCAGCGTGCAGGATGCGGATATGATCATCGTCATGGATAACGGCCGCATCGATGCCATCGGAACCCATGCGGACCTGCTGGCGAACAATACAATTTATCAGGAAGTGTATCATTCTCAGATGAAGGGAGGGGATTTTGATGAATAAAGCACCTGCAGGCGCCAGAATGCCCGTGCGCAAACTAGATAAAGCCACGGCAGCCCGGCTGCTAGGCTATGTATTCAAACCATATAAGCTGCGCTGCATCGCAGTGGTTGTCTGCATCATAATCAGCTCGGTAGCAGGGGTTGCCGGCTCGCTCTTCCTGCAACAGCTCATCGATGATTATATTACCCCGCTTCTTTTGCAAGAGGTGCCGGATTATCACCCGCTGATTATGGCTTTGCTGCAGATGGGCTGCATCTACCTGGCGGGTATCCTGGCAAGCCTGTCTTATAACCTGCTCATGGTCAAGGTATCTCAGGGCGTTTTGAAAACCATCCGGGATGACATGTTTGCACATATGCAGACCTTGCCCATCAAGTATTTTGACACCCATACCCATGGCGACGTAATGAGCCGCTATACCAACGATACGGATACCCTCCGGCAGATGATCTCCCAATCCCTGCCTAGCCTGGTTTCCTCTGCCATCATGGTGGTGGCGGTCTGCTGCGCTATGCTGAGCCTCAGCCCGCTGCTTACGGTGCTGGTGCTGGCTTGTGTGTTTCTCATGCTGCAGGTTACCAAGAAGATTTCCCGGCAGAGCAGCCGCTTCTTTGTAGAGCAGCAGCGCGCCCTGGGCGTGGTAAACGGCTATATCGAAGAGATGATGAACGGCCAGCGGGTCGTCAAGGTTTTCTGCCATGAGGAAGCCGCTAAGGCGGATTTTGATAAACTGAATGACGAGCTTTGCAAAAACGCTACCAATGCCAACCGGTTTGCCAATATCCTCATGCCCATCATGGGCAATCTGGGCTATCTGATGTATGTGGTGGTGGCGATCGTAGGCGGATACCTTGCCATCAGCGGCGTAGGTAGCCTGACTCTAGGGGCCATCGCCTCCTTCCTAGTTTTAACGCGCAGCTTCGTAATGCCTATCAACCAGATGTCCCAGCAGCTTAACGCCGTGATCATGGCCCTTGCCGGTGCGGAGCGTATCTTTAAGCTGATGGATGAAAAGCCCGAGGAGGATGCGGGAACCATTACCCTGGTGCGGGTAGCGGAGGCTCCGGATGGCAGCCTGAAGGAATCCCAGGTCCGCACGGGCAAGTGGGCCTGGAAGCGCCTGCTGGAAGACGGGCAGGTGGAATATACCCGCCTGCTGGAAGACGGGCAGGTGGAATATACCCGCCTGATGGGGGATGTGCGCCTGGTAGATGTGGACTTTGGTTACGAGCCGGAAAAGCTGGTGCTGCATGACGTATCCCTTTATGCAAAGCCCGGCCAGAAGATCGCTTTTGTAGGCGCTACAGGCGCCGGCAAGACCACCATTACCAACCTGATCAACCGCTTCTACGATGTAAACGACGGCCAGATCCTCTATGATGGGATCGACGTGCGGCAGATCAAAAAGACGGATTTGCGGCGAAGTCTGGGCATGGTTTTGCAGGATACCAACCTGTTTACCGGCACGGTTATGGAGAATATCCGCTACGGTAAGCTAGATGCCAGCGACGAGGATGTGATCGCCGCAGCCAAGCTGGCCAATGCCCATGATTTCATTACACGCCTGCCCCAGGGATATGATACCATGTTGGCTGGAGATGGCAGCGACCTATCCCAGGGCCAGCGGCAGCTCCTGTCCATCGCCCGGGCGGCCGTTGCCAACCCGCCGGTTATGATCCTGGATGAGGCTACCAGCTCCATCGATACGCGGACGGAGGCCATCGTGCAGCAGGGCATGGACCGGCTTATGGAAGGGCGCACGGTATTCGTCATTGCCCACAGGCTTTCTACGGTGCAAAATGCCAAGGCCATTATGGTTCTGGAGCAGGGGCGCATCGTGGAGCGGGGCGACCATGAGGACCTCATTGCCCAGCAGGGCCGGTATTACCGGCTCTATACCGGTTCCTTTGCCAAGAAAGCCCAGTAAAAGGCAATATACAGACCGGAATATTATCTTTATTGCAGCGGTTTATCCGGAGGTATCAGCATGAAGCAAGAAGCTGCTGCTCAATTCGAGCAGCAGCTTTTCGTCTGCTGCAAGAACCTTTTTGCAGCGGCGGGAAACCGCTGCGCTCCGAGGCTTTCATCGTTTCGTCAGGCATGCCAGAAGAACAGAGCCCAGCCGCGCTGGGATTTGCTTGCAGACGGCCCCGCTCTGGTCTATAGGCGGCGCAGGGAACGGTTGCAAACCTTTGCCTACAGTATACCTGACTTCGGCCTCGGTCGCCCTGGGTGCAGCACCTGTGGCCGAAGGCCGCAGGGCCTGGCCTAAAACCTTGCAAAAAGAGGCGCATCCGCTTTTTCTGTAAGCTGGAAACTGCTGCCACATTCGGGCAACAGCTTTTTTCTGCGGCTGGGGAATTGGTTTCCACCTATAGGAATCACACGCGAAAAAAAGAACAGGTTATATATTTATGAAACGAGATCTAACGGAAGGGCCCATTACAAAGACAATCCTTTTCTTTTCCCTGCCCCTGATTGCGGGGAACCTGCTGCAGCAGCTTTATAATGTGGCAGATACCCTCATCGTTGGCCGCTTCCTGGGCGCCCAAGCTCTGGCGGCGGTAGGCTCCGCCTATACCCTTATGACCTTTCTGACCTCCATCATCTTGGGGCTTTGCATGGGAAGCGGGGCGGTCTTTTCCATCCGCTATGGGGAGCGGGATGTGGAAGGGTTGCATAAGAGCATGGGGGCTGCATTCACCTTAATCCTTCTGGCGGCCCTGCTGCTCAACGCCCTGGTGTTTCTCTGGATCGATCCGATCCTGACCCTGCTGCAGGTTCCGGAAGAAATCTATGCCATAATGCGGGATTATCTCTGGGTCATATTCTGGGGCATCCTGGCTACTTTCCTCTATAATTATTTTGCCTCCCTGCTGCGGGCCTTGGGAAACTCCGTGGTACCGCTGGCCTTCCTGGGGATATGCGCGCTGCTGAATGTGGCGCTGGACCTATGGTTTGTGCTGGGGCTGGGCTGGGGCGTGAAGGGCGCAGCCGTGGCGACGGTATTTTCCCAATATGTTTCCGGCCTTAGCCTATG
>CALVLF010000051.1 GCA_944336625.1 uncultured Clostridia bacterium | reverse complement strand
AGCTGGGAGAGGAAAAGAGCTCCGTAGCCAATGCATAGCCTATGACGCACACATAGTCCTCATATTCCTGATTTTCCTCGGTGATGAAGCTGCCGTAAAGCAGGGTCAGGTTGCTGACGGAGGGGTAGTCGCTGAGCACGCCCACCACGGTATTGTTTTGCTCCTCTTCCAGGCTCCCGCCGAAGATGGTGGTCTCGCCGCTCACCAGGATGGTGACCTGGCTCAAACCCGGCACATACTCCTTCAGATCCTCCACATCCTCGGTGGTCAGGGTAATATTCGCGCTGCCGCCGCTTCCGCCGCCGAAGCCGCCGCCGGGCATACCGCCTCTCCCATCTCCTCCGCCGCCAAAGCTGGGTGCGCTGCCGCCACCGCCGCCAAAGCTTCCACCGGGCATGCCGCCGCCAAAGCCGCCCATATCCGGCATTCCTTCCAGGCCCTCCAGCATGGCGCTGGCCGCGTCGCCTACGCTCACTTCGATAGCTCCTGCATTCAGGTTTTTGAATTGATCCGCCACATCCTGTTTTCCGCCCTGGCCGATGGCCAGCACCAATACGATGGTGGCGGAGCCTACAATGATGCCCAGGGAGGTGAGCATCATCTTGGCCTTGTTTTCCACAATGTTAATCCAGACCAATCGCAATATCTCAGAAAACCGCATCATTGCTGCACTGCGCTCTCCACCAGCACCGTTTCGCCCAGGGAAAGGCCGCTGGTTATCTCCACATATCTTCCGTCGGAAAAGCCGGTGGTTACCTCCCGTTCCACGGGCTGACCGTCCTCTCCCCTTACCAGTACCGTGGCCCGGCCATTCACATTGGTGACGCACTGGGTATTCACATAGAGCACGTCCTGCACCTGCCATTGGATCAGGGTCACCTCGGCGCTCATTCCCTCGAACATCTGCTGGGTATTGGTGCCCTTATAGCGGACATTTACCGTATAGCTTACGGTAGCGGCGCCGCTGCGGGAGGATTCCACGCTGATGCTGTCCACCTCCGCTTCAAAGGTCTGGCCCTCGAAGGCGGTCATGGTGACGGAGGCGTCCTGGCCAATGGATACGTCCAGAATATCCTCCTCGGAGATGGTTATGGGCACATAGATGTCGGAAATGTCGGTAATGACGGCCAAGCTCTGGGGCACTACGGACTCGGTATCCTGGTCGTAATACACCTCAAAGCTGTCCCCCACCTCCAGCAGCACGTTGGAAACCATGCCGGAGCAGGGGGCATAGATCATCCCGTCGTCGCCTATGCTGGCTTTGATCTCCTCTATCTCCGCTTCTAAAGCGTCATAGGCCGCCTGGGCGGCATCCACCTGCTGCTGCAGCTGCATTTCCGTTAGCTCCAATTCTGCCCCTGCAATGGAAGACTCCGTTTCGCTGCTCTCGCTCTGCTGCTGGGCCGCGGTGGTATCCGTTTCCTTAGATACCTCGGTCTGGGCCAGGGAAAGGGCTGCCCGGTCAATTTGGTTTTGCAGGTTCGCCAGGTTGGCATAATAGCCCGTTTCATACCCCAGGGTACCGTAGGTATTTTCATAGGTATCCGCAAAGGCTTCATAGGTCGCATCCGCCGCCTCGTAGGCCGCCTGAGCGGAGCTGGCCGCATCGGAAAGGCTGGATAGCTGTTCGCTATAGCTTTGCAGATTTGCTAGGGTTGCGGAAATCAGGTCCGCATCTTCATTTGCATAGGTTTCCGGATCAGCCAGTACAGCCTGGTAATAGGCGCTTACAGCGGCGATGGCTTCCTCCAGCTGGCTGTAGTCATTATAGGTAGCGCCGCCGGTATAAGTCGTATTCAGCGCGGCTAAGTAGCTGCTCACCTGCTCCTGATAGCTGGAAAGGCTGCTGCTGGCCGTATCCCTGGAGGAGGTGGCGCTGGACAGGGCATCGGAATAGCTGCTCAGCTGGAAATAGTCCTCCTGATACTGCCGCAGATACTCGTCGTAATCGGACAGGGCGCTTTGCAGGGAAAGCTGGGCGGTCTGCAAAGAAAGCTCCAGCTCTGCCAGGGACAGGGCCTCGTTTATCTCCGCCAGTTCTCCGGCCTGCTGAGAGGTCTCATAGGCCTGCTGCGCGCTTAACAGCCCAGTCTCCTGCTGGAGCTTGGCCTGCTCCAAGTCAAGGCCTGCTTGCTCCAATTCCAGCTCATAGCTGGCCAGGCCGGTCTCGATCTGTTCCCAGCTCAGTTTCATCAGCGGATCTCCCGCATCCACATAGGAGCCCGCCTTGACATAAACCTCTTCCACCACCGAGGAAACCGGGAAGGTAACGGTCTCCCGGGAAAGGGAGATGGAGGAACTTTCCGTAGAGCCAACGGTGATATCCCCCTGTTCCACCGTATATTCCCGATAGGTTACCGCTACTTCCCCCGGCGCTTCATACCATAAAAAATAATACCCCGCGCCTCCCAGAAGAAGCACCCCTGCCCCTAAGCATGCCCATAGCCAACGCGGCCGGGATTTGGTCTTTTTTTCTCCCACTAGAGCCGCGAGCTGGTCATCTACCGCCGTATCCAATTGTTTATTTTTACGCCTTAACATGTTGACCCTCCTGTAATAGGTTCCCGCCTATTGCATTATAACAGAGGGCATGTCGGCCGGTAAGCGGCTGGGGCCAAGTGTCGGAATGTTGTTTCCTGCTGCCCCGTTTATGTCAAATCCTTCCATAAAGATTCCATATTTATGCGTTTTTTCTCCAGCCGGCTGCATATTAAATCGAATTGTACGGCTTTATGCAAATTGTACAGATTTTTCATACTGCCGCAGGTCTGTTAAGGTGAAGCTTTGCGTGGATGCGGAGGCTCTAACCATTGGCGGATCAAACCCGAAAATCCTTGCGCTAAATAGCGCCGCGAGATCCTTGGCACAGCTGCGGCATGAGAAAACACCTCCCGAAAGGCCGCTTTTCCAATTTGCTCGGGGCCGGGGGCGCGCGTAAGATTATCATAGGCGGCATATATTTCCTCTGCATAATAGTCGGAAAAATCCTGTAAAAGACAGGTGTTTTGGCCTTGCGGAATGCCAGAATTTCAATGGATTACATGGACTTGAAAACGAAGGGCGGTGAAAGAAATGTTGAAGGATTTGCCTGTCATGATTGCAATTATTGAAAAAATAGTGTAGGATATAGTAAATAGTCCGGGGGCAGCCTCCCCCGCCTGCCCGGCAAGGGAGGGCCCGGATCATTTCTTCTCATCTTATCTTAACATATGGAGGAATACGATCATGAAGAAACTACTCGCCGTCCTTCTCGCCTCCTTGCTGGTGCTGGCCCTGGGAGCCTGCTCTTCCGGTAGCGATACAGCCAGCACAGACGCCACTTCCTCTTCCAGCGACAACGTGATCAGAATAGGCGTATACGAGCCCGCCTCCGGCGATAACGGCGCTGGCGGCAAGCAGGAGACCCTGGGTATCCAGTATGCCAACAGCGTAGCCCCCACCGTGGAAGTTGGCGGCACCACCTACGACGTGGAGCTGGTCATCGTGGATAATGAATCCTCCAACGATAAAGGCCCCACCGCCGCTGCCTCCCTGGTGAGCTCCGGCGTCTCCATTGCCCTGGGCTCCTACGGCAGCGGCGTATCCATCGCCGCCAGCGACGTATTCGGCAATGCGGGCATCCCCGTGATCGGCGTTACCTGCACCAACCCCCAGGTGACGGAAGGGAATTCCCACTACTTCCGCATCTGCTTCCTGGATCCCTTCCAGGGGACGGTGCTGGCCAACTTCGCCGCTGAAAACTTCCAGGCAAAGACCGCCTACTCTCTGGCTAAGCTGGGGGACGACTATTCCGTAGGCCTTTGCAACTACTTCAACCAGGCCTTCGAGGCCCTGGGAGGCACCGTCATCTACGAAACCTTCCCCGAGGGCAACAGCGACTTCACCAGCTACCTGACCACCGCTGCCAACAGCGGGGCGGATGTATTCTTCGCCCCCGTATCCACCGAGGCGGCCGCCCTCATCATCAACCAGGCGGCGGGCCAGGGCTGGTCCAAGCCCATCCTGGCGGGTGATACCTGGGATAGCAACGTTATCACCTCCGCCGCCACGGGCACAGACGTGCAGATTTATGTGACCACCTTCTTCCACGAGGGCGATACTTCCGAAAAGGGCACTGCCTTCGTAACGGGCTTCAAGGAATGGCTCAATGCTAACCCCAACATGCTCACCAATAACGGCGGCAACGATATGGTATCCGCCGTATCCGCCATGGGCTATGACGCCTACTTCACCGCCCTAGAGGCCATCAAGAACGCGGGCAGCCCGGAGCCGGCCGCCGTGATGGAGGCCCTGTGGGACACCACCTACGATGGCGTATGCGGCAACATAGTATTTGACGATGTAAATGGCGACGCCGTGCGGGATGTGGCCTTCGTAAAGCAGGTCAATACCGAGAGCGGCAACTGGGACTTCATCGCCATCCAAGGCATCAGCTAAGGCTGCAGGCCCATATCCAGCCGGCGGCGGCGGAAGCCCCGGGCCTCCCCGCCGCCCTTCTTTATTAAATTAAAATCATCCGCTATCATTTCCCTTATCCTGCTTCTGCCCGGCCTATATGGCGGGCACGGCCATTTATTTTGATTAATAAAAAAAGAAAAAAGTAGCCACGGAAAAGTTTCTTTGGGAAGGAATCATAGAAAATGAACTTCATGCAAGCCAACCTGCCCTATCTGCTGGCAGGCATATCCGTGGGCGGGCAATACGCCCTGATCGCCATAGGCTATACCATGGTATACGGCATACTGCGGCTGATCAACTTCGCCCACGGGGATGTATTCATGATTGCGGGGCTCATCATGATATATGCGGCAGCGGCCATGCCCCTGTACCTGGCCATACCCCTGGTGCTTATTGCTACGGTGGTCATCGGCTTCCTGATCGAGCGGGTAGCCTATAAGCCCCTGCGCAGCGCCCCCCGCATGTCCATCATGATCAGCGCCATCGGCGTATCCTACCTACTGCAAAACCTAGCCCTGTATGTGACGGGGGGCCTTTCCAGGATGTATCCCACCATCCCTTTCATCAGCGACTCTGTCACCATCGGCAGCGCCACCACAAAGATGGTGACCCTCATCACCCCGGTGCTTACCCTCATATTGGTGGTGGTGCTGGTGCTATTCATTCACAAGACCAAGATCGGCATGGCCATGCGGGCTGTATCCAAGGACTTTGAGACGAGCCAGCTCATGGGGATCAAGATCAATTCCGTCATCAGCGCTACCTTCATCATCGGCTCCTTTTTGGCGGCGGTAGGCTCGATGCTCTACTTTACGAATTACGCCGGCGTTACCCCTACGGCAGGGGCTATGCCGGGGTTGAAGGCCTTTGTGGCGGCCGTATTCGGGGGTATCGGCTCCATACCGGGGGCGGTGATCGGCGCCTTTATCATCGGCATATGCGAAAATATCATAAAGGGCATGGGATGGACCACCTTTTCCGACGCCTTTACCTTTGCCCTGCTGATCGTCATCCTTATCGCCAAGCCTACGGGCCTTTTCGGCGAAAAGGCCACGGATAAGGTATAAGGGGGCTGCTATTATGAAGAAAAAAACGGCAAACCTCATATCTCTGGGGCTGGTGGCAGGGCTGTTTCTGGTGCTGTTCCTGCTGGAGCAGGTGATGGACCCGGCCTCCATGCTCTTCGTCGTGCTGAAAAAGGGCGCCATATACGCCCTGGTGGCCGTATCCATGAACCTGCTCAATGGCTTTACAGGCCTCTTCTCCCTGGGGCAGGCGGGATTTATGCTCATCGGCGCCTATGCCTATGGCATCCTCACCATCCCCCCAGAGGCCCGAGACGCGGTATACCAATATTTCGATGGGGGCATCATCCAGTTCGCCCTGCCGGTGCCCCTGGCGCTGATCATCGCCGGGCTGGCGGCGGCCTTTTTCGCCTTTCTCATCGGCCTGCCCGTATTGCGGCTCAAGAGCGACTATCTGGCCATAGCCACCCTGGGCTTTGCGGAGATCATCCGCGCTTTTTTCCAGTGGGACGCCCTAGGCCCCATCACCAACGGCTCTAACCTACTGCGGCGCTTCCCCACCTTTTCCAGCGTCATATTCCCCTTCTTCGTGGCGGGGCTGTGCATCGCCATCATCGTGCTGCTGGTGAATTCCTCCTATGGGCGGGCCTTTAAGGCCATACGGGATGACGAGGTGGCGGCCGAGGCCATGGGGATCAACCTTTTCAAGCACAAGCAGATGGCCTTCGTCATCAGCAGCTTTTTCGCCGGGGTATCCGGAGCGCTGCTGGCCATGTACCAGACCACCGTCCAGGCCAGCGCCTTCAAGAGCGCTATGACCTATGAGATCCTCCTCATCGTGGTCATCGGGGGCATCGGCTCCATCAGCGGCAGCTGCATAGCCTCCTTCCTCTTTATCGCCTGCAATGAATGGTGGCTCCGCTTTTTGGATAATGAGCTTTTTATCGGCACCTGGCAGGTGCCCCTGCTGCGCACAGGCTTCCGCAAGGTAGTATTTTCCATCATCATTATGGCGGTGGTGCTTTTCTACCGCCAGGGCATCATGGGGGACCGGTAGCTGTCGGTACAGCGGATGGCCCAGCTGGTAAAGAGGCGGACAAAGTCCGCCCGGGCCGGGGGAAAGGAGGGCTAGTATGGCGGAAAACGTACTCCATCTCGATCGGGTCACTATGCAGTTTGGCGGCGTGGTGGCGGTAAATGGCCTCAGCATGGACGTAAATGCCGGAGAGATCGTGGCCCTCATCGGCCCCAATGGGGCGGGAAAGACTACCGCCTTTAACGTCATCACCGGGGTATATGCCCCCACCAACGGTCAGGTAGATCTATTTGGCAGCCCTATGGTACGCAATCACCCCCGGGGCAAGATGAAAAAGCTATACGCCGGGGAGGATCCGGATGCTTTCCGCGGCCAGGCCCTATGCCCCACGCCGGATAAGATTACCCGGCTGGGCATAGCCCGTACCTTCCAGAATATCCGCCTTTTCTGCTCCCTGAGCGTGCTGGATAATGTGCTTATCGCCAAGCATATGCGGGCCCGGCACAATGTATTTGCCGCTACCTTCCGCCTTACCCCCCGGGTGGAGCGGGAGATGCGCCAGTCCGCCGAAGCCCTGCTGGAGGAGCAGGGCCTGACCCACCTGAAGGACGAGGTGGCGGGCAGCCTGCCCTATGGCCTCCAGCGGCGGCTGGAGATCGCCCGGGCCCTGGCTACGGAGCCCCGCCTTCTCCTGCTGGATGAACCCGCCGCCGGCATGAACCCCCAGGAGCCCCACGAGTTGGCCGCCTTCATCCGCCAGATTCGGGAGAAATACAACCTTTCCATCCTGGTGATAGAGCACCATATGGATCTGGTGATGGAGGTGGCGGAGCGGATCTACGTGCTGGACTTCGGCAAGCTAATCGCCCAGGGAGATCCAGCCGCCATCCAGGATAACCCGGATGTGATCACAGCCTATTTGGGGGTGGATGAAGAATGAGTATGCTGGAGATAAAGGATCTAAAGGTAAATTATGGCGGTATTGAGGCTCTGAAGGGCATTTCCTTTCAAGTGGAAGAGGAGGAGATCGTCACCATCATCGGGGCCAATGGCGCGGGGAAATCCACCACCCTGCGGGCCATCATGGAGGTAGTAAAGCCTGCGGGGGGGAGCATTTCCTTCCAGGGGGAGGAGATCACAGGCATGAATACCCAGCGCATCGTGGAAAAGGGCATTGTGCTGGTGCCCGAGGGGCGGCGGGTATTCCCCAACCTGACCGTGCTGGAGAATCTGCGCATAGGGGCCTACCTGCGGGGGGATAAGCAGGGCATAGAAAAGGATATACAACATGTATATAGCCTCTTCCCCCGGCTGCAGGAGCGGCATTGGCAACATGCGGGCACCCTTTCCGGGGGCGAGCAGCAGATGCTGGCCGTGGGCCGGGCCCTCATGGCCAGGCCCAAGCTTATCATGATGGATGAGCCCAGCCTGGGCCTGGCCCCCCTGGTGGTAAAGGATATATTCGCCATCATCCGGCGCATCCACGAGGAAGGGGTTACCGTGCTGCTCATCGAGCAAAATGCAAACGCCGCCCTAAAGATCGCCCACCGGGGCTATGTAATGGAAACGGGCCGCATCACCCTCACGGGCACCGGCACGGCCCTGCTCAATGACGAAAGCGTCCGGGAGGCCTACCTGGGCAAGGCCCACTAGGGGCCCCTTCGCCCCATTTTCGCCAAATGCAAATAGAACGCCGCTCCGCTGGCCGCTGCCGCTGGGGCGGCTTTTTCTATTTGCCCGGCGGCCTTCCTGCCCGCCCTGCTGAGCGGGCAGCATACAAATAACAAGTGCCGCGCAAAAGAAAGAAATAGACCGCATACCAGCCAGCGTGTAAAATGAAGTCACCACAACAAGCACCACACGAAGGTCGATATGAGGTCCTACTCCTATCTTACATTATCTAAATCTAAAAGGAAATTATTAGACGTAAAATTGCTGGAGGGCAAGTCTTTGCGCAAATACTACCATCGCAAAAATAATCCTGCCCATTTCCCTGCTGTCTTTGCCTATGTGCTGGACAAGCTGCTCCTGTTCCGCCCCCCTGCGATTATTGCCGGGCGCTAAATGCGTTCTACAATAACAGAGGAGCATAAAGAAGTATTGCGAAAATACAGACCTATGCTACCCTTAACGGACAAGGGGATACACGCTTTAGCAGGCTTGCTTTGGCCCATTTCTTTGTTGCAGCCGCTGGAATTCGCGCTGCTAGTCCATCGCTCCTGCGCCGCGAACTAGGCGCAAAGCAAGCCTGCTAAAGTGGTCGAGTTTTGGCGGCCTGGGCTGCCGGAGAGCAAGGCGTGGCCCCGCAGCCATAGTGGGCCCTATTGCAAGGGGCCACAACGAAGCTATCTGGGAGCCCAGGCCGCCAAAAGCGTGTATCCCCTTGTTCGTTACGGGAAATAAGAAAACTCTATGTGAATGGAGCAACCACTCGCATAGAGTTTTTCTTTTACCTTTTCAAATTTCAGCGTCCGCAGGATGCGTAGCCGTCATCGAAGGGGAGGAGCTTGGGGGCTTGGAGGTTAATCCCGCAACAAGTGTTTTGGACGATACCATACGGCCAAAAAGGCAAAACATGTACAATATTTGCATTGCTTGTCAGCTATGTCAAATAGCTGATTAAACATTTTTATTCCATAAAGCAATCATTTGCGCATTGAATAAATGCTTTCAAGGCCGGATTCCCCTGCACCGACTTGTAGTAAACCCCAAAGGACACGGGCTCAACATCTGTCAGCGGGATTTTTGAAATCTGGGGTATGTCGGGAACCAGAAAATCCGGCAGGGTGGAAATTCCGTACCCTGCTGTGATCAGAACAGTAATCGCCTCTGCTGATTCGCAGAAATAGAACTCTGAAGGAGGCCGCTCCCCCATCAGCTGACCCTGCAGCAGAGCGATGGAGAGGGAGCCAGATTTAGGAGGAAGAAAAAGTACAAGCCGCTCCTCCTTTAAATCATCGAGAGAGACCTCTGTTCGCTGCGCCAGGGGATGTCGCCTGGGGCAGAGGCACATCACCGGGGCCTTGACGATTTCCTTAAACTGTGCGGCGATCTTGACGGAGGACGATTCCTTGAAACCCACCACTGCATCCAGATCCCCTTCCTCCAACAACCGGTAGATATGCTGAAACGGAATAACTTGGAGCCGAGGATGCAACTCCGGACGAACTGCACGCAGTTGCTTCAATGCGTCCGAGAGCAAAAACATACAGGGGAAATTATAAAAGCCCAGGGCCAAAGTCTCAATGTCTCTGGGCATTGCGCTGTCAAACCGCTTTTTCGCCCGCTCAGAAATTGCCACCATCTGCTGGGCATCAGTCAGGAAGGCCCTTCCTTCCTCTGTCAGTTTCACAGAGCGGGTGGTACGCTGAAACAGCTTCGCATTCAGTTCCTTTTCCAGCGATTTAATCTGCTGGCTGACTGCCGGATGCGTCACATGGAGCACCTGCGCTGCCTGTGCAAAGTTCAAATATTCCGCAACCGCTAGGAAACAGGAAAGCTGAAATGTATTCATACTTTGCTCTTCCTTCCTGATTGGTAAGATTTCCTTTCTAATAGTAACACATTCTAAATTCATTTTCAATGGAAAGTCCGTATAATGATTTTGGGAAGGACGGTTAGGACTTGAACTGTTTACCAGAAGAAAATCCGGGAAAGGAGGGCCGCCATTGCAAAGAAATTTAATGTGGACTTTGAAGCAGCTCCATCTCGCATTGGAGCAGTACGGAAAAATTCAAATGCAAGATATGGATTTAACCCCAACGCAGAGCATCCTGTTACATTATCTTCTTGCGCATAAGGAACAGGACATTTATGGAGTCGATCTTCATACAAC
>CALVLF010000050.1 GCA_944336625.1 uncultured Clostridia bacterium | reverse complement strand
GCCTTTGTGTGCGCTCGCGCACCCGCCGCCCCTTTTGCTTATTTCCACGAACGTTCCTTTCAGCCGCCCCGCCAAAGCCGGGCAAGCTGAACCTTGCCCGGCGGCATATGCGGCTGCATCCAGCGGGGTAATCCTTTGCTTCCGCAAGGATGGAGAAAGCCGGGGCCCATGATCCAGGGCCCCGGCGGCTCTTAAGGAAGGGCGCGGGCACAAACCCGCGATTCCCGCAAACGCTTGTGCGCGCTATCGCCGTGCGCGCAGGACCGGGGCCGGGCGGCTTTTAAGGCAGGATGCGGGCAGGAACGAGAGTTTCCCGCCAACGTTCGCGCGCGAATATAGCCGCGCGCTTAGCGCCGGGGCCGGGCGGCACTTAAGGAAGGGGGCGGGCACTGCGGCAAGCTGCCTACAAACGTCCGCGCGCGCTATCGCCGTGCGCGTAGCACCCGCGCGCAGCGCTGATAAAATATTGACATTTCCTTGAAAAAGTCTTACCCTTAGTATACTCTAAATGGTATTATAATAATGAAAAGAGGAGACTTTCCATGGAAAATCTCCATGCCCTTGCCCGGCAGGCCCTGGCGGAGCAGTTTCAGGGGCTGGCCCAGATAGGGACGGCGGAGGTTTGCACCCGCCTGCCCGGGGCGGATGCTTCCATCCCCCTGGCTTGGCATACGGACAGGCCCCCTGCAGAGGCCCTAGGCGCTGCCTTGTCCCGGCCAGGGCCCCGGCTGCTGGGGGCGCCGCTGGTGGAAAGGGCCTTCCTGCAGGGGGGGCACGCATGCTTTCTCTTTACCGGGGAGGCATATGCCGCCATGGTGGCCCATATAATAGCCTGCATGCCCCTGCCGCCCCTGCCGGACCCGGCCCGAGAGCCGGCGGACTATGCCCTTGCCCGGGCCCTGATGCTGGCCCGGCAGCCCGGCTCCGGCAAGCTGGCGGACCGGCGCGCCCAGGAGGCGCTGTGGCTGGCCCTCAGCATATTGGATACGGAGGGCCGCCGGCGGGAAAACCGCCGCCAAGAGGCGGGGGAGGCGTTTGTGCGGCTTTTCCGGGGCAGGAGCCCTGCCCAGCGGCTGGCCCTTCGGGAAGAGCTGGGCTCCTTTGGCGGGGCTATGGCGCGGCTGCTAGCCTATGGACGGCTGGAACCCCCGCCTTTACAGCCTGAAAAAATCACAACCCAGGAGGATGGATAATATGAATATAAAATGGCTTGGACATTCCTGCTTTCTTTTGACCAGCGAGGCGGGCACCCGCATCCTGATGGATCCCTGCGACCCCAGCGTGGGCTATTGCATAAAGCCCATGGAGGTGGACGCCGTAACCTGTAGCCATAACCATTATGACCATAACTATGTAGCAGTTGCCCAAGGCAGCCAGGTGCAGTATATTACAGGCGCCGGCGCCTTTCAGGTGAAGGAGGTGGCCCTGCGGGGCTTCTCCTGCTGGCATGATGACCAGCAGGGCGCCCTGCGAGGGCAGAACATCATGTATCTGGTGGAAGCGGACGGCCTGCGCCTTCTCCACTGCGGTGACCTGGGGCATATGCCCTCCGAGGAAACCATTCAGGCCATTGGCCCCATAGATATCCTGCTCATTCCCATTGGCGGCACCTATACCCTGGATCATAATCAGGCCCTGGCCGTGTGCGAGCGGCTGCATCCGGCGGTGGTAGTGCCCATGCATTACCAGACGGAAAGCCTGAATATGAACCTGGAAGGCCTCATGCCCTTCCTCAATGGGGCCCCAAAGGAATGGCGGGTACACCGCATGCGCCAGAGCGAGGCCACCCTTACCCCGGAAAGCCTGGGCAAGGACCGGATTATCGTGCTGGACCATGCCTGCAAGGCGGCAGGCTGAGGCAGTTCCCTTCCGCAAAAACCGCATAACGAAAAAAAGCCCTGCGCCAGCAGGGCTTTTTCACGCTGGATTTCAGCTGCAAAGGGCCGAAATTCCACCGCCTTGGCGGAGGAAGGGCTTATTCGGTTACGAGGAACTCGGCCAGAAGAGGGTAATCCTGGGGGTCGCTTAAATGGAGCTCCACACCATCAATGTTTTTATCCTGAAACATTTGGGTGAGGGCAATGTACTGGCAAAGGGTGGATTTCAGATTGAGCTTGTCGCCCTCGCCAGTAGTGAGCTCCACCTGGCCCTTGCAATGGTTGACGGCGGAGAAAAAGCGAGTGGGCTCTTGAATGTTTTTGATGCGCATAAACTTAACCTCCTACTGTGCCATGCTGCGGATACGATTTGTTTTATTATCTATCATATCCTTGGGTTTTGCAAGCAGTTTTCACAATTCTTTCAAAATTTCTATGTGCCTATGTCATGGTTAGGGTGTATATTAGCACTCGAAGGTTGAGAGTGCTAATAACGGTCCCTGCCCTATGCCGGCATAAGGCGGGCCCAAAGGGCACAAGCTAAACGCACCCCCAAAGGAGGTATGCTTTATGAATGCAAATAAATTGACCCAAAGGTCTTTGGAGGCCCTGCAAAGCGCCCAGAGCCTGGCCATTCAACATAATCATCAGCAGGTGGATCAGCAGCACCTGGTCCTTGCCCTGCTGCAACAGGAAAATTCCCTTTTGGCCCAGCTGTTCCGCCGCATGGGGATAGAGGGGGATGTAGCAGGCGCCCTGGAGCGGGAGCTGGGGAAGATCCCCAGCGTTACCGGCAGCGGCCGGGAGGCGGATAAGGTCTATATCACCCCCGGGCTAGATAAAGCCCTGGTGGCAGCAGAGAAACAGGCGGAGCGGATGAAGGATGATTATATCTCCGTAGAGCATCTGTTCCTAGGTATCCTGGATGCGCCCAACGACGCCATGAAGTCCCTGCTGAAAACCTATGGCATTGAGAAAAACGCCTTTTTACAGGCCCTGAACCAGGTGCGGGGCGGCGCCCGGGTCACCACGGACACCCCGGAGGATACCTACGACGCCCTGGGCAAATATGCCCAGGATCTGGTAGCCCTAGCGGAGCAGCAGAAGCTGGACCCGGTCATCGGCCGGGATGACGAGGTGCGGAACGTCATCCGCATCCTTTCCCGTAAAAGCAAGAATAACCCCGTCCTCATCGGCGAGCCCGGCGTAGGTAAAACCGCCATTGCCGAGGGCCTGGCCCAGCGGATCGTCCGGGGGGATGTGCCCGCGGGCTTGCGGGAGCGGCGGATCTTCTCCCTGGATATGGGCGCCCTTATCGCCGGGGCAAAATTCCGCGGGGAATTTGAAGAGCGGCTCAAGGCCGTCCTGAACGAAGTAAAGCGCAGCGAGGGGAAGATCATCCTCTTTATCGATGAGCTGCATAATATCGTAGGCGCCGGCCGCACGGAAGGCAGCATGGATGCGGGCAACCTATTAAAGCCCATGCTGGCCCGGGGCGAGCTCCACTGCATCGGCGCCACCACCTTGGATGAATACCGCAAATATATTGAAAAGGATGCGGCCCTTTCCCGGCGGTTCCAGCCCGTTATGGTGGAAGAGCCCTCGGTGGAGGATACGATTTCCATCCTTCGGGGCCTGAAGGAGCGGTATGAGGTATTCCACGGGGTAAAAATTCAGGATAACGCCCTCATCGCCGCTGCTACCCTATCCCACCGGTATATCAGCGACCGGTTCCTGCCGGATAAGGCCATCGACCTGGTGGATGAAGCCTGCGCCCTGATCCGGACGGAGATGGATTCCATGCCCACGGAGCTGGACGACATTTCCCGGCATATCATGCAGCTGGAAATCGAGGAAGCGGCCCTTACCAAGGAAAACGATAAGCTCAGCGAAGCCCACCTGGCGGATATCCGCAAGGAGCTGGCGGAAAAGCGGGAGCAGTTCGCTACCCTGAAGGCCCGCTGGGAAACGGAGAAGGACGCCATCAAGAAGGTCCAGTCCCTGCGGGAAGAGATGGAAAAGATCAATGCCGAAATGGAGCAGGCCGAGCGCAATTACGACCTGAACCGGGCGGCGGAGCTGAAATACGGCCGCCTGCCCAAGCTCAAGGAAGAGCTGGCAGCAGCGGAAGCGGAAATGGAAAAGGGCAAGGCCGACGGCCTGCTTCGGGACCGGGTAACCGAAGAGGAGATCGCCCGGATCGTAGCCCGCTGGACGGGCATCCCCGTATCCAAGCTGATGGAAGGGGAGCGGGAGAAGCTGCTGAACCTGGAGAATATCCTGCATAAGCGGGTCATTGGCCAGGACGAGGCGGTCAAGACCGTATGCGACGCCATCCTGCGGACTCGGGCCGGCTTGAAGGATCCCAGCAAGCCCATCGGCTCCTTCCTGTTCCTGGGCCCCACAGGCGTAGGCAAGACGGAGCTGGCCAAGGCCCTGGCCGAAGCCCTCTTTGACGACGAAAGCAATATGGTGCGGATCGACATGAGCGAATACATGGAGAAGCACGCCGTATCCCGGCTCATCGGCGCGCCTCCGGGCTATGTGGGCTATGACGAGGGGGGCCAGCTTACGGAAGCCGTCCGCCGCCATCCCTATGCGGTAGTCCTCTTCGATGAGATTGAAAAAGCCCACCCGGACGTATTCAACGTTCTGCTGCAGGTGCTGGATGACGGCCGGATTACGGACAGCCAGGGCCGAACCGTGGACTTTAAGAATACGGTCATCGTCATGACCTCCAACCTGGGTTCCAGCTATATCCTGGAAGGCATAGAGGGGGGTTCCATCAGCGAGGAGGCCAAGAGCAGGGTATGGAGCCTGCTCAAGCAGAGCTTCAGGCCGGAATTCCTCAACCGGATCGACGACATCGTATTTTATAAGCCCTTGACGGAGCAGGAGATCTTCCAGATCACCGACCTGCTGCTGGAGGAGATCCGCCAGCGGCTGAAAGAGCGGCGCCTGGACATTCGCCTGACGGATGCCGCCAAGAAATACATCGCAGAGACCGGCTACGATCCTCAGTATGGCGCCCGGCCCCTGAAGCGGCTCCTCCAGAGCAAGCTGGAAACCCTTCTGGCCCGCCATATCATCCAGGAGGACCCGGCCCCGGATACGGTATTCACCGTGGATTACAATGGGCAGGAGCTGACGGTAGCGTAAACTGCCTTTGCCCCGGCTGGCATAGCCAGCCGGGGCATTTTCTTCTTCTAAGGGCTTTCCCAAGACTTTTTTTTGCACATATGGTATACTGGCAAAAAGAAAACCGCCGCCCCTTACCGGATGGGGCCCAGGAGGAAAAGAATGCGGAAGCCAGTTTGCTATATCGTAGGCGCAGGCCCTTTTTGCAAGCAGGGGCCCCAGCCCCAGGCGGGGGATTTGCTCATCGCTGCCGACGGGGGCTACGAACATATAAAACGCTGGGGCCTGCGGGCGGACCTGGTCATTGGGGATTTTGACTCCGGCGCCGCCCCCAGCCATCCCCATGTGATCCGCCTGCCCCGGGAAAAGGACGAAACGGACATGCTGGCGGCCCTGGGCCAGGGCCGGGCGCGGGGCTATAGCTGCTTTCATCTATATGGGGGCCTGGGGGGCATGCTGGACCATACCCTGGCCAACCTGCAGCTCCTTTGCGCCATGGCCCAGGCCGGGGAGCAGGGGTTTCTGCTGGATGACGAGATAGCCGTTACCGCCATTGAGAACGGGTCCTTTGCCCTGCCCGCGGGCCTGCAGGGCCGGGTTTCCATATTTGCCCAGGGCGGCCCTGCCCAGGGGGTGACCCTGCGGGGCCTGAAGTATCCTCTGGCCGACGGAACCCTGGCCGCCACCTTCCCCCTGGGCGTCAGCAATGAGACCACAGGCGGCCCGGCTGAGATTACGGTTCGCTCCGGCCGGCTCCTTATCCTTTTCCCCCGGGCGCTAAGCGCGCGGCTATAGTCGCGCGCGGAGGATAGAGGGGAGCCTGCCGCAGAGCCCGCGCCCGACCTTAAGAGCCGCCCGGCCCCGGTCCTACGCGGACGGCGATAGGCGCGCGCAGATGTTTGTGGGAATCGCTGGTTTCTTCCCGCGTCTTTCCTTGAGAGCCGCCCGGCCCCGTGGGCCATGGGGCCGGGCTTTTTCCGTCCTTGCGCAAGCGGAGTCTTCTCCTGCTGGATGCAACCCCATATGCCGCCGGACGAAATCCGGTTCGTCCGGCTTTGGCGGAAGGGAAAAGGAAGGCCGGCGAAGGCCCGACGGGAGGGGCGGCGGGTGCGCAGAGCGCACACAAAGGCAGGGCCGGGGCTGTGCCCCGGCCCTGCCTTTGGTTTGGCGGCCCTTGGGGCCGCCAAACGCCGCCGCCCCGGTCCTACGCGGACGGCGGTATCGCGCACGGACGTTAGCAGGAAACGCTGGTTCCTGCCCGCGTCCTTCGTTGAGTGCCGCCCGGCCCCGGTGCTACGCGCACGGCGATAGCGCGCGCGGACGTTGGCGGAAAGCGGTGGTTTGTGCTCGCGTCTTTCCTTAAGTGCCGCCCGGCCCCGTAGATTATGGGGCCGGGCTTTCTCTTTCTTCGCGCAGGCGGAAGGGCCCCTGGGGGCCGACGCAGGGCGACCATTGCGAACTGCGGGGATTGGCGTCATGTCATAATAGAAATGAGAGGCTAAAGGGCCCCCTTGTATAAAGCGGCCATGCAGGAAAAGGGAGGGCCTGCCTCTCTAGCCATCCTGCGCCAGCTTGGGCAGGGTTACAAAAGAATTCCCAAGGGAGAAAGAAAATCCCCCCGCCATAGCCCATGGCGGGGGGATCGGGGACTTTACTGGCCCCAGTAGAAGTTCTGGAGGGGAGGGGTATAGGGTACGCCTGCCTGGGAGGAAGGCTCCGTATAGACGTTGCGGCATTCCTCCAGGGGCCAGATGACGAAATGTACCTTGCCGATGATCTGCCCGTAGGTCAGAGGGCCAACGGCCCGGTCCCGGCTATCGGTGCTGTAGTTCCGGTTATCGCCTATGACGAATACGCTGTCTTCCGGCACCAGCTGAGGCGCCATATCCTTCCAGATCTCTCCTTCCCAGTAGGCGCCTTCCTCCAGGGGCGCTCCGTCTATATATACCATGCCCCCAGCGATCTCTATAGTCTCCCCGGGCAGGCCGATGACCCGCTTGACGCAGTTTTCATCATAATAGGGATAATGACAGATGACAATATCCCCCCGCTGGGGCGGCTCCACCAGATAGGTAAGCTTTTCCACAAACATTCGCTCCCCATCCAGCAGGGTGGGGTACATGGAATCCCCGCTGACCAGCACTGGCTCGAATACAAACAGCCGGATGGCCAGGGCCAGCACCACATAAAAGATCAGGCAAAGAAAGAAATCGATATTGGATGCGCGCCTATAGGGCGCATCGCTTTTATGCATCGTATCCCGCAGGGCCAGCATTTGGCTGCGCAGCTTCGGGTCTACATTGGCCGGTTTTTTCATGCACGTCCCCTTTTCATCCTTACTTGTGCCATTGTACCGCGAAGGGAGGGCCGGGTCAAGCCCCGTCCCTTCGCCATTTTTCCCCGCTTCCCCGGGCGCGGGGTTTATGATATGGTATATATATGAAAAAGACAGCGCTTCTCATCCTCCTGTGCCTGCTGCTTCTGCTGGCGGGCTGCGCCCCCCAGCAGGCGGATCTGGTTATCCTGACGCCGGCGCCTACGCCTGCGCCCACCCCCACCCCCCCGGCCACCCCCACCCCCCCGCCCACGCCCCCCCCCCCCCCCCCCCCCGAGCCCGATGCCCCGACCGCCGGGCCCGGCGTGTGTACGATTGCC
>CALVLF010000049.1 GCA_944336625.1 uncultured Clostridia bacterium | reverse complement strand
GCAGGTAGTCTATGGGCATCTCCATGGAAAATCCTGCAAAAATGCGTTTGAAGGCCAGCGAAACGGCATTACCTACACCCTCTGCTCTGCGGATCACCTGGGCTTTTCCCCTAAATGCATCCTGGAGTTGGGATAAAGCGCGGGCATTATAAAAATAATAGCCGGCCCCCGAACCTTTTGTCGGGGGCCGGGCTTTTTATGCCGCCGAAGCTGGGCAATAACCTGTAAGTAAATATTGGCATATAGTTCATATCTTACCGATAACGTGAAAAATTAAGGCTCTGCCTCCCGCGAAAAACAGGCAGAGCTTTTTTTGATTGAGATGCGGAATTAAATCCAACTAATCCGCTCTGGATTCTTGACAAGGCCTTCGGGGTATGCTAAAGTAAAGGTCGAGAAAACAGAGTAAATCGCTCGGAATTGGAGGTGTGCCCATGAAGCTGTCTACGCGTGCCCGGTATGGGCTCAAGGCTATGGTGGATCTGGCCCTGCGCTATGGCGGCGGCATGGTGAGCATCGCCACCCTTGCAAACCTGCAGGGGATCAGCGATGCTTATCTCGAGCAGCTCATCGCCGCTTTGCGCAAGGCGGGCCTGGTAGTATCCGTCCGGGGGGCCCAGGGAGGCTATGCTCTTTCCCGACCGCCGGAGGAAATTAACGTGGATGAGGTTTTGCAGGCGCTAGAGGGCAGTACTGCTGTAATGGACTGTGTGGGAACCAAGGGGAATATCTGCGATAACGCCTGCTCCTGCAGCGCCCGTCCCCTCTGGCTCAAGCTCCAGAACCGCATAGATGAGGTGCTCCGCAATACCACCCTTGCGGACATGGCCGAGGATTACAAGCAGCAGTGTATACATATGCAGAATAAACAAAACCCTACAGAAGCAAGAGGATGAAGCAATGAGACAGGTTTATTTGGATAATGCGGCAACGACCGCCCTATCTCCCCAGGTATTGGAAGCGATGATGCCCTACCTGACGGAGGTCTATGGCAACCCCTCCAGCGTCCATGCCTTTGGCCAGGCGGCGAAGGCCGGGATGGATAAGGCACGGGATCAGGTGGCAAAAGCCCTGAACTGCGATCCTGCAGAGGTGATCTTTACGGGCTGCGGCACCGAAAGCGATAATACGGTGCTGCTGGGCGTTGCGGAGAAATATAAAGAAAAGGGCCGCCATATCATCACTACCAATATCGAACACCACGCCATCCTGCATACCTGCGAATATCTGGAAAAGCAGGGCTGTGATGTTACCTATCTCCCGGTGGATGAATATGGTCTGGTTACGCCGGAGCAGGTCCGGGAGGCCATCCGGCCGGATACGATCCTGGTTTCCATCATGTTTGCAAATAATGAAATCGGAACCATCATGCCTATCCCGGAGATCGCCGCCGTCTGCCATGAAAAGGGCGTGTTGTTTCATACGGATGCCGTACAGGCTATCGGCCATATCCCGGTGGATGTAAAGGCCATGGGCATCGATATGCTTTCCCTTTCCGCCCATAAGTTCCATGGGCCCAAGGGCGTGGGCGTACTGTACTGCCGCAAGGGGCTGCGCCTACCTTCCTTCATCAAGGGCGGCGCGCAGGAAAAGGGCCGCCGGGCCGGCACGGAGAACGTGGCGGGCATCGTGGGGCTGGGCGCGGCTATCGAGCTGGCTTGCAGCCATATGGAAGAAAACACCGTCCGCATGACGGCCCTGCGAGACCGGCTTATGCAGGGCATTGCGGCGAATATCCCGGAAGTGAAGCTCAATGGCCATCCTACCAAGCGGCTGCCAAACAATGTCAATTACAGCATCCGCTATATCGAAGGCGAATCTATCCTGCTTATGCTGGATATGAACGGCATTGCCGCCAGCTCCGGCTCTGCCTGTACCAGCGGTTCCCTGGATCCCTCCCCCGTGCTGCTGGCCCTGGGGCTGACCCACGAGATCGCCCATGGCTCCGTCCGGCTTACCCTGGGGGATGACACCACGGAGGAGGATATTGACTACACC
Organism: uncultured Clostridia bacterium; assembly: GCA_944336625.1. GTDB lineage: Bacteria > Bacillota > Clostridia > Christensenellales > CAG-138 > Pelethousia. Next base: position 23,693 of record CALVLF010000049.1, on the reverse strand, counting down.
ATCGACGTGCTCACAAAAACCACCCAGCGCCTTCGCGCTATGAGCCCGCTGTATAAAGCATAAAGGAGAAAATTATGTATACCGAAAAAGTTTTAGACCATTTCAGCAATCCCCGGAATATGGGGGAAATCAAAGACGCAAACGGCGTGGGCATGGTGGGCAACGCTAAGTGCGGCGATATCATGCAGATGTTCATCAAAGTGAATGACGATGGTATCATTGAGGACGTAGGCTTTAAGACCTTCGGCTGCGGCGCAGCCATCGCCACCAGCTCCATGGCCACGGAAATGATCAAGGGCAAAACCGTGGAAGAAGCCCTCAAGCTTTCCAATGCTGCCGTGGTGGAAGCCCTGCAGGGACTGCCGCCCCAGAAGATCCATTGCTCCGTCCTGGCGGAGGAAGCGGTAAAGGCTGCCGTGGAAGATTATGAAAAGCGTAAGGCGGAAAAGGCGGAGGCATAAGCCCTACCCGTCCTTCTGCTCCGAATAAAACGCTTGCTTACTGCCAGGCGCCCCTTCGGAATATTCCCGAAAGGGCGCTTTTTATAAACGGCATCGCTTCCGGCATGCGGCATGGTATCGGCCCGCAACGGGGCCAGGAAGGGAGTTTATGCACAGGAAAAAAACGGAAATAGCCCTCATTAAAAAATATGGATTGCTTTTGCCGGGAACATCTAGGGGAGCGCGCGACCCTGCTGTATCTACGGCATGGGAGCCGCCGGAGACGGCCTGGCAAGGCAGCCGGCTGGCCATAGAGCCGGGCCGGGGGATTGGCCCCCTGGAGCTGGGTATGGCATCGGGGAAGATTTTGGAAGCTCTTCGCCGGCTATATACAGGCCTGGGCCTTCCTCCGGGAAAGTTTCTGATCTCTGGCCATCCTGGCCAGGAGAAAGGAGAATGCCGGTATCAGGCTGGGGATCTATTTGCCATGGTCCTTTATCAAGAAGGCCGGGCGGCGGAGATCGGCATAGGCAGCTCCCTGCGAACCCATATTCCCATCACACTATATGGAATGGACTGCTTCCGAATGCCGGCGGAGGCCTTGCTGGAGGCCCTGAAGGCTTATGGGCCCCATATCTTCCAGGGGGCCGATGAAGAGTTGGGGACGGAATATGCCTTTCCGAGCCTGGGCCTTCGGCTTTGGAGGGAAGGGGCCTTTCACCCCAAGCTCCTTTCGGATGCTGCCTACGTAAGCGGAATGTCTGCCGTGTTGGAAGAGGAATATAAATACCGGTATTTTGAGCTCGCCTTTGTAAGCCGGTAACATAAAGGCTCCATCCGGAACCCTTGCCGGATGGAGCCTGCTTTTTACGGCGCCTTTGGGATGGAGGAAGGCTTTATTCCTTCCCACACCCGCAGCCGCAGCCCTCTCCCTGGCCGCAGCTGTGGCTATGCCCATGCTCATGGGCGTGGTGCTGGCACAGGGCTCCGTTGGATTTCAGCTCTCCCCGGAGATAGGCCTCCACCGCCGCCTGGGGTTCCCCTTTGGCCCCCAGGATGGTCTCTATGCCCTGGGCCTGGCATCCCTGGGATGCCCCGGGCCCCATGCCCCCGGCGATGATGGTTTCCACGCCCATATCCTTCAGCAGGCGGGGCAGGGGCACAGTCCCGTGGCCCGGGTTGGGCAAGGTGCTCTGCCCGGTGATCTTCCCCTCCTCCGTTTCATAGATGCAAAATCCTTCGCAATGACCAAAGTGTTCCGATATGGCGGCTCCCTCTGTTGCTACAGCGATCTTCATAAGTTTCACTCCTTTGCTTGTTATTTAAGTTTAAGATACTTTGCTTTTCTTGGAGGCTTATAGGCGCAGGGCTTGCCCGGTGGTTAGATATTCCAGCTTATGGCCCAGACGGGCTTTTAAAAAGGCATAGGGCCCTGCTCCGGTACAATGGCAGGTATAGTATCGGGTGGGATATTGCCCCAGGATCCGGGCGGCCTCTTCCAGGGGTTCCCGCCCTGCGCCGGCAGGGTCCAGATGCATGAAATGGAATCCGCCGACCAGGATGTCCGGATGAAACCATGCCATGATATTCAGAATACCCTTGTGGGAACAGCCGCTGATGAGAACCCGCTTTCCCCCTTCTTGCAGGAGAAGATACTGCTCATGGCAAAAATTATCCGAGGCAGGCCTCCCCTGGGTAAGGGTATACATGCCAGCGGCATCGTAGACATAGGGACGGTTGCGCTCGTTGCAGGTATAAAGCCGGGCGCCGGGGAGGATTTCTTCCCCTTCTACTGGATAGCGCAGGCGGGATAAGCCCTTGGCGGGCGGCCTTATGCCGATATCCCGCCCATCCTGGGCAAAATGAGGGGCGAAGGCCGCCGGGCTGAGGTAAACCGGGGCCCTGGCATTCAATACTAAGAAGGCGTCCAGGCCGCCGCCATGGTCATAATGCCCGTGGGAAAGCACCGCCGCATCCACGGCGGAAATATCCGCGCCCAGGGCCTGGGCGTTCTCTGCGAAGGCGGAGGTTTGGCCCATATCGAACAGGATGGCGCCCCCTTCTGTTTGGATATACAGGCTCAGCCCATGCTCGGTGCGCAGGCTGGCCGGGCCAGTGTTTTCAATCAAAACTTGGATATTCATGGATATTTTTCTCTGCGATGTTTTTATGCGCAGTTCTGGGCAGAGGCGTTTACTGGGCTGTAAAAAGGAGGGCAGACAGCTATTCTGGCGGGCTTTCTTCTTTCCGGGCCTGCCGGTGCCGCTGGCAGCCGCCGCAGCCGCAATGGGCCTCCTTCCCGTCGCAAAGGCGGTAGTTTCCCCCCTCAATCCGCAGGGGCAGGCCATCTACCAGGGCATCTGCCAGCTTTTTCCGGGCGCTGGTATAGATCTGCTGCACGGTGGTCCGGGCGATATTCATGTAGGTGCCGCAGGCTTCCTGGGAAAGCCCTTCCTTATCGATCAGGCGAAGCGTTTCGAATTCATCTACCGTTAAAATCACCGGCTGCCCGGCAAGATCCGTATTGGCCGGAGAGAATTCCTGCGTCCGGGGCAGGCGGCAGACCTTTCTGCATTTCATGGGCCGTGGCATGGGGCCTCCTTTCTTTCCGGCTGTACCGGGAAGGATTTATTTATGACATATGCCGGTTAATCCTATTATAGAACATAAATGGCATATATCAAGAATTATTTTCGGCATATGCCAAAAATAAAAGCCCCGGCCGGTTAATGCCCGGCAGGGCGAATTCTGCTATAATAGAAAAAGGAAACGCAGACCGTAAAGGAGGAGCAGATGGAGCGGCTGATCTTTCATGTGGATGTGAATAGCGCTTATCTTTCCTGGGAGGCAGCCCGGCGGGTTCGGGAGGGAGGGGAAGACCTGCGGCAGATCCCGGCTGCCATCGGCGGGGATCCGGAAAAGCGGACGGGGGTCATTCTGGCCAAATCCATCCCCGCGAAAAAATATAATGTGCGCACTGGCGAACCCGTGGCCATGGCCCTGCGCAAATGCCCCCAGCTGATTCTGGCCCGGCCGGATTTCCGCCTGTATGAGGCCTGTTCCCGGGCGTTTATGGATGTTTGTCTCCGCTATGCGCCGGTGGTGGAAAAATTTTCCATAGACGAGTGCTTTCTGGATATGAGCGGCACAGGGCGGATCTATCCGGACCCCGTGGCGGTTGCCCATACCATAAAGGATGAAATTCGAGATACTCTGGGCTTTACGGTGAATATTGGCATCAGCCGCAATAAGCTCCTGGCCAAGATGGCCAGCGATTTTGAAAAGCCCGATAAGGTGCATACCCTCTTTCCTGCTGAAATGCAGGATAAGCTCTGGCCTTTGCCCGTTCGGGAGCTTTTTACCGTAGGCCAGGCTACGGCCCAAAAGCTGGAGCGGGCCTACGTCCGCTCCATCGGGGACCTGGCCCGGATGGATCTTAAGCGCCTGCAGGCTCTCGTAGGCGTAAAGCTGGGGGAGCAGCTCCACGCCTATGCCAACGGCATCGACCCCAGCCCCGTCCTGGCCCAGCCGGAGGAAGCTAAGGGCTACAGCATCTCCACTACCCTGGAGCGGGATGTGACTACCCAGGAGGAGGCATACAGGGTCCTTCTGGCCCTGAGCGACAGCGTAGCCATGCGTATGCGGGCGGATGGATACAAGGCCTGCTGCGTTGCCGTAACCATTCGGGGGAATGACTTTAAAAACCGGGCCCATCAGAAAAAGCTCAGCGACCCGACGGATATCACCTCGGAAATCTACGGCATATCCAAGCGCCTTTTTGCGGAATTGTGGGATGGCCGCACGCCCCTGCGCCTGCTGGGCATCGCCCTGACCAGCATCACCCGGGAAAACTACGCCCAGCAGAGCCTTTTTCCCGACAGGGACCGGGAAAAGGCGAGAAAGCTGGATCGAGCCATAGACGGCATACGCAGCCGCTATGGATCGGATACCATTGGCCGGGGCTCAATCCTGCATGGCACGGAATCCGTAGGCCGCAAATATAAGGCCCAGCTTGCCAGCCGGGATAAGGAGAAGAAACCCGAAAAGCCAACCAAAGGGCAATAACGGGGGCACGCCCTCCGGCGTGCCCCCCGTCTTTATGGCCGCAGCAGCTTTTTGATCTTGGCCTTGTTCAGGCCCGGCCCGGCGGCCAGCACTCTGCCGTCCACCACCAGGGCCGGCACTGTCATGATCCCCATCTGAACCATCTCTACCAGGTCCTCCACCTTGCGAATATGTGCGTCCAGGCCCAGCTCTTCTGCAGCTGCCAGCGTATCGGTATATACCTGGTCGCAGGAAGGGCATCCCGCGCCGATTACCAGAATCTCCATGGCTTTCCTCCTAATTCTTCAGTTTCATTTCCGTGGAAACGCATTCCTTCCAGGCGTCCATAATAGGCCGGATGATGGCGGGGCCTGTGCGGGAGATGATTACCAGCTCCCCCTGAGGCTGGGGCGGGCAGGGCTTCCGATCGATATACTTCCCTACCACATCCACCTGGGCCCAGCCCGTGTCCAGGGGCACAAAGCCCTTGATCCGCCAGCATAGGGGGGCCAGCTTGCGCAAAAAGGCCTCCAGCTCCCCGCCCTGCACCGTCCCCGCCGGATACAGCACCAGGGTCTTGGGCTTGGTTTCAGAAGAATTGAGGGATTCCTCCCAGCCCACATACTGATACTTCCTTAGATCCTCCTCCAAAAAGGCCAGATCCACCTCTCCATATGCGCAGGGGTAGATGGGGCAGACCGGGTTCAGCGCCCGCAGGGCCGCCATAAGGGCAGCCTGGTCCTGGGGCGTCAGCAGGTCTACTTTGTTGAGCAGTACCGCGTGAGCATGGCGAACCTGTCGGCCTACCTCCTCCCGCTTATCCCGGTCCTCCAGAAAATTGGCACCATCCACCAGGCATATGAGCCCTGCAAATTCATATATGCCGGGCTGGAGCACCTCCACAGCCCGCAGGATCTCTTCCATATTGGAAGGGTCGCCGATGCCGGAGCTTTCTACCAGCACATAGTCCAGCTCCCGCTGGGCCAGCTCCGCCAGGGCTTTGACAAAATCCAGCTTCCTGCAGGAACAGTAGATGGAGCCCTGGCTGATCTCCCGCAGTTCCAGCCCATCCTTCTCGATGCGGGGGCCGTCGATATTGACCTTGCCTAGATCATTCTGGATGACGCCCACCTTTTTCCCCGCGTAGTTTTCCAGCATCCGGAGCAGGAAGGTGGTTTTTCCGGCCCCCAGAAAGCCGGTCAGGACAAATAATTTCGTTTTTTTCATGGGGATGCACCTCTTATAACAGCCTTTCTATTGCATTTGCGGCTCCGCTAAAGCAGAACCCCTTGGAACCCATTGAAGAAGTAGCCTACCAGGATGATGCCCGCAGCGCAAACCCCGACAAACGCTATAAGGAGCCTGGGCTTAACCGCTTTTTTCAGCATGATGAGGGAGGGGAGGCTCAGGGCGGTAACGGCCATCATGAAGGAGAGAACCGTCCCCAGCCCTGCTCCCTTATACAAAAGGCCCTCTGCTACGGGGATGGTGCCGAAAATATCCGCATACATGGGGATGCCTACCGCAGTAGCTAGGATTACGGAGAAGGCCTTTTCCTGCCCAAGGAGGCCCTGCACCCAGCTTTCTGGGATGACGTTATGGATGATGGCGCCAATGCATACCCCCAGCAGGATATAGGGAGCTACCTTGCGGATGGTGGCCAGAAGCTGCGCTTTAGCATATTCCAGCCGATCCAGACGCCGTAGCTCCGGCCCCTGGGCCTGGATAGGCGGCGCGGCTTTGATGAAATCCTCCACGTATTTTTCCATGCCCAGCTTTTCCAGGATGGTGCCCCCCAGTACGGCGATTAGGAGTCCCAGGAAAACGTAAAGCAGGGCCACCTTTGCCCCGAAAACGCTCATAAGCAGCACCAGGGAGCCCAAATCCACCATGGGGGAGGAGATCAGGAAGGAGAACGTCACCCCGATGGGCAGGCCGGCGCTGGTAAAGCCCATGAAAATGGGGATGGAGGAACAGGAGCAGAAGGGGGTCACCGTGCCCAGAAGGGCAGCCAGGGTATTGGCTCCCAGCCCATGAAAGCGGCCTAAAATTTTGCGGGTCCGTTCCGGGGGGAAGTAGCTTTGTATGTAGGATATGCCAAAGATCAAAATGGAAAGCAGCAGAAATATCTTGATCATATCATACAGGAAAAACAGCAGCATCCCGCCCCAAAGGCCCGCAACGTCCAAGCCCAGGGCGGTTAACCCCCGGGCGATCAGAGCCCGCAGCCACTGCATCCCCAGAACCTGTTCCTGCAAGAACAGCCAGATGGAATTTAGCCCCTCCATATAGAAATCCCTCCTGCAAACTTATAAGCCCTGGCCTGGGCGCGCCTGGCTTTTTTCCATGGGGCCAAGGAACCCGGCCCCATCCTGGCCGCAGGCACAGCGGGGCCCCGGGGCGATCCCCGTCAGCACCTGGAGAAGGGCCAGCGCCCGCTGGCTGCCGGAAGGGCTGATGGCATAATGGGTCCATTTTCCTTCCCGGCGGCTTTGCACAATGCCGGAATCGCACAGGATCTTCATATGGTGGGAGAGGGTAGGCTGGCTAATCTGCAGATCTTCCAGCAAAACGCAGGCGCATTTTTCCCCGCCCCGCAGGATCTCCAGTATGCGAAGACGGTTTTCATCGCAAAAGGCCTTGAATACCTTTGCATCCTCCTTATGGTTCCGCAAGCAGCATCCTCCTTCAAATCGAAAATAATCGATGTATGGATAGTATATGCAATGCATCGAAAAATGTCAATATATAAAGTGCATTTCTTTTCCTTATACAGAGGGAATGGATTATGGCCTGATCGAGTGCTATACTGAATCTATATGAACCGGCGTACCTGTGCCGAAGAGGGCGCCTGCCCCAAGGAGGATGGCTATGAATTATTCCCTGTTGCAGCAGCAGCTGTGCGCGCTGGTGAAGGATATTCCCTATTTTATCGCCAATCTTGCCAATGCTTCCGCTCTGCTTTATGAAAGCCTGCCGGATATAAACTGGGCGGGGTTTTATCTGCTGGTGGGGGAGCGGCTGATCCTGGGCCCCTTTCAGGGAAAGCCCGCCTGCATAGAGATCGGGCCGGGCCGGGGTGTCTGCGGCGCCTGCGTTCAGCAGGGGGAGACCATTCGGGTGGCGGATGTGCATAGCTTCCCAGGGCATATTGCCTGCGATGGGGCTTCCCGCTCGGAAATTGTGATCCCTCTTTTCCGGGAGGGGAAGATTGCCGCCGTCCTGGATATTGACAGCCCCCTTCCTGGCCGCTTCAGCTCCCAGGATCAGGCGGGGCTGGAAGCCTTTGCCCATACTTTGGAAGAACTGGTCTTTGCCCGGTGGAATGGACCAGAAGCATGCTTGAGAATGGACCGGTAGAAAAGCTCCCTCCTGCCAATGGCTGCAAAGCGCGAAAGTTGCAACCTCTGCTTTGCGCCGCTGGATGTAAAGCAGGACAATTCTATCCTATTATAATATATGCTTATATTGGCTGGCTGCCGGTTGGATGCCGGCCTTTTGCCTATGCAATTTCTGACCGGTACAGGCAGCTGCTTTGCCCATTTATAAAGGATTTAAGAAAATTTAACGTATTAAGCAGTCAGAAGTTTCTTAACCGGCCAATTCTAGCCTTTAAAGAAAATTGCCTAAAGGGGGCGTGCGCCCTTTGCGGAAGATTTTTAGGGAGCAGTGGAAAAAGCATAAAAATAAAAAATTCACCCCTGCCTGAATGAATATTCTATTTCATTCCAGGTCTTTCCCCGCCTTTAAGCAATATTTATGCCCCTTCCAATTTCGGCACCTCTTGACAAAGACAGGGAAAATATCTATATAATATACTATATATGCACAGTAGGCGGCTTCTGGGCAGATATGTGGATGAATATACATCTATTGCCCATGAAAGGGCTGCCGGCAGCCCTTTTGGGGCGCGGAAAGAAGGTGAATCCATGCGCTTTGCCATTTGCGATGATCAGCCGGCAGACCGGCAGCTCCTAGCAGGCATGCTGGAGGCATATGCCCGCAAAAGGGAGCTGCAGATCTGCCTGCAGGAGTTTTCCCAGGGCGAAGCCTTGCTGGATTCCCTGGAAGCGGGAAAGTTTCAGTTCGTTTTTTTGGATATTTATATGCCCGGCGCTTCCGGCATGGAGACGGCCCGGCGTATTCGGGAAATAGATACCAACAGTTTCGTAATTTTCGCTACTACCAGCGAGGACCATGCTTTGGAGAGCTATGGTGTGTATGCGGCGGGGTATTTGCTCAAACCCTACACCCTGCCCCAGCTGGAAGAAGTGATGGACTGGTGTATGGATAACCTGCCGCCCCAGGCCCAGAGCATAACCATCCTTCTGGAGCGGGAACCGGTGCAGCTCCCGCTTCAGGATATCACCTATATCGAAAGCATGGGGCGGGAAGCCATTTTCCACCTGGGGGAAAAGACCTATTCCACCAACCGCCGGATTTCAGAGCTGGAAGCGGAGCTTCCGGCGGATTTTGTCCGCTGCCACCGCAGCTATATCGTCAATATGAACCATATTGCAAAAGTGACCCCGGAAGGCTTCCTTCTAAAAGGACGGCATATCATCCCGGTTAGTGCGGATTTGGGTGCCAGCGCAAAGCAGCGGTTTTTCGACTGGATGTTTGAAAGGACCTGGAAGGGGCACGGATGAGCATGGGAGATGTTTCTGTAGTATTATTTCTATCTTGGGCTTTCATATGGGCAGCTATCCTTCTTCCCTTCAGTGTTAGCTACTATCTTCTTTTATCCGCTTCCGCCATGCAGGCGGCGGGCGCATTAAAAAAACGCCTGCATTATCAAATCGCTTTGGCAGCCCCCTATTGCATTTCTTTTGCGCTGCTGTTTCCGATTATAGCGTATACTGGCCGGTTACAATCCCTGTTGATTTGCGTTCTATGCGCTATGATCCTGGGGACTGCGGTGCTGCTGTGGGCCTATGGACGTATATTGTATCCCATCTATGGAATCTTTCCCGGCATCAATGCCAGCACGGCCCTGGCTTTATCCGTGCTGGACGGAATCCGAAATGAAAACCTGCCCAATGGCGCCGTAATACTGCTCCTTTTGGGAATGAGCCTGCTTTTTACCCTGCTGGTAATCGGCTGCCTGAAAAGGAAAATCCTGCCTTTCAGCGATCTTCTGGGGAGAGGATGGAAGTGGATTTTTGATTTTTCTGCGCTGGTGTTTCTGGCGTTGCTATTTCTCTGCCATTATGACGGGGTAGGCCTGCATGAGGAATGGCCCAAGTATATCATCTATTCCCTCTGTCTCATCGGCACCGGAGCCTCCTATTTCCGAAATGCCTGGTTTTTAACTACGGTTATGGACTGGGCCAGCTATAAGGAGCGCAGCAAAATATTGGAAAATAGCCTTCAGCTGCAGCAGGCCCAGTTTTCCGCCCTTTCTATCCAGATCCATGATATCCGTGCATTCCGGCATGATATGCGGCAGCACCTGCGGGTTATGGAGCAGTATATCCGGGATGGGAACCGGGAGGCCCTGCGGGAATATCTGACAAATTATCAGGATCAGCTGGCGGAAACCCTGGATGGGAACAGCATTTGTGCCCATCCTGCACTGGATGCCCTTGCCCGCTATTATCTGCCTCTCATTAAGGAAACGGGTGCGCGGATCGATGTAGCGCTAAATATACAAAGCGATATAAACATCGCCGCGGCAGACCTGTGCATCATATTTGGCAACTGTATGGAAAATGCTCTGGAAGCAATTCAGAAGACGGAACCGGAAAAGCGGTTCCTGCGCCTGCGGGCAAGCCAAGTGGAGCAGACGCTTACTTTTGCATTTGGGAATAGCTATTCCGAAATCTGCCGGGGAGAAGACGGGGAGTTCCTTTCTACCAAGCATAAAGGCGGGCCCGGCGTGGGCCTTTCCAGCATTCGTAAAGCAGCGCAAAAATACGGCGGCAGCGTAAAGATCGAGGCGGAGAACGGAGAGTTTCGAATTTATATTATCCTTTTTGAAACGGACGCCGCTGCTGCTGTGCCGGCGCCACAGGAAGAGGATACAGGCGCCCCTGGGAATATGGATTCATTTACAGAAGGGTATATGCATACATGATAGAGATCGGTATATGCAGCGGCGATAGGGACAATCGAGAAAAGCTGATTCTTGCGTTGACGGATTGGTTTGGAAGCGTCAACGCTCAGGTGGCCCTGTGCAGAATGGAACAGGGCCAGGAGCTTTTGGCGGAATATGCTCCCGGGCGTTTTGCCTTTCTGTTTATCGATACGGAACTGGCAGATGGCTCCGGCCTGGATCTGGCCTTGCAACTCCGGGCGGGAGGCGATAATGGACAGATCGCCTTTCTTGCCGGGGATGAACGGGCGGCGCTGGCCTGCTATAAAGTGCATCCGGCGGGTTTCTTTCTTAAGCCGGTGGACGAGGCGCTGCTTAGGGATATGCTCCAGTGGTACTGGGCCCTCTTTATACCTGCCATGGATTCGATTACCGTGACGGTGGCCCGTATCCCCCGCAAGCTGCATTTGGCGGATATCCTTTATATCTCCGTTTGTGGCCGCACCAGCCATATTCATATGCGCCGGGAGACGGTAGCCATCAACCGCAGCCTGAACGACTTGGAAAAGGAGTTGCCGGCCCAGACATTTTTCCGCGCACACCGGGGCTATCTTGTAAATACCGCCTATGTTGCTGCTATTCAGGAAAAGCAACTCCTGATGAAAAACGGAGAGCGCTTGCCCCTGAGCGAGGAGCGGCTGCCCGCCGCCCGCACCCGGTTTCCGTAACAGGAGGGGGCGTCATGACATTTAAACGCTGTTTATGACATTTGCGTGGACATTTTTCCCTGGGAGATTTATCATATGTATTGTATAAGATATCCCAAGTCTTTTTCACAGGCAGCCTGCTGCTGGCGCAGGCCTTTACCCAAGCTAATTCGCAATCGCTGGAAGGAAATGGTGCCACCACAGTGAGGATCGGTCTATGTGAGGCAAATTCCACGCAAAAAGAAACACTGCGCCGGTGGACTATGCAAATTTGCGCCCAATATGGCATTATGCCGGAAATCCTGGGGTATGGGAAGGATACGGATCTGCTGGATGCCATGCAGCTTCGGCATTTCGATATTATCCTTCTGAGCAAGGATGGGCCTGAAGGGTTTTTATCCGCCCGGCATATTCGGGAAGCGGATAAGCGGGTGCGGCTGATTTTTCTGACGGATACGGGCCGTTATGCCGTTATGGGCGTGCGCCTGCACCTGACGGACTATATTGTAAAGCCCTTTGAATTCAGCCATCTGGTGCGGGCTCTCAAGCTGGCGGGGATAGGAGGCGGAAGGTAGCCGTGGGCGGAATGCAGGCATGGAAAAAGAAAAAAACAGCTGCGCCCAGGCAGGAAGCCCCTGGGCCAGAAGCCCAAATCCGCCGGCAGATCGGCGCTGCCGCCGGGGCGGAGTATTTCGATAACCGGGACCCTATCTACCATATCACCGAGGACTTCCAGAAAACCTTCGATCTCATCGGCAGCCAAAAAGCCCGGGAGCGAAGCGCAGAGCTCTTCCAAACGGAGATGAAGCCCATTACGCCGGGCCTGGAGGTTTTTGCAGGCGAGGAGGAGGCTCCGCAAGGATCGGAGCAGCAAAGGGCCCTTTCTCCCGCCGGTGGGGATATAGCGCAGCAAAGGGGCCGGGCTTCCTTCCTGGAGCAATCCAGCATGGATAGCATGGTAGAGCCTTCTAATTTTGAAGGCGACCGGATGTTTTTGAGCCGGTTTTCCCAGGTGGCCTTCAACCGGGGAACTTTGGCAGGAGCCGTATTGCGGGGCACGGGGAAGATGATGCTCTTTTCTTGCTTGAAACGAACGGTGGGCCAGTCTCAGCCGGTGAATCTCCGGCAGCAAAAGCTCTTTGAAAGCGGCTCCCAGCGCCGGAACATTGCCGGAAACCCGCCGGATCAGGTTATGTTTAACCGGGGCCAGGCGGAGGGTGCCGTGGGCCTGGTGGTGGATGTACTGAAAGATGCCCGCCGGGTGGTGGATTCCATCAGCGAGCTGGCCAGCGGCAAGAATGTCCTTGCGCCGGGCAGCGGGGCGGAGACCCTGCAAAAGACCTACCCCTTTCTTTTCGATGGAAAAGAAAAAGCCCTTCTGGCGGAATACCGGGAAAAGCTCAGCGGCGCTGCCGATGCCCAGACAAAGGCCATCTACCAGCATGCCATTCAAAAAACCCAGGCCCTGCTAGAAAAGAAGGCACAAATGAAGCAGCGGTTTATCGTTCTGCTGCGTTCCATATCCAATAGTGCAGAGGGCGCTTTACAGGCTTTTACCCAGCCTGGCTTCGCCGAAGAGCTGGTAGCCATGCAGGGGCCCGAAGCAGCGCCGCCCGAGCCGCCGCCAGATGATGCGGATGAAAATACAAATGAAGAACAAACGCGGGAATAACCCTGTTGATAGCAGTGAGAGGGGTGATGCCGGGGGTTCATGAGCCCAAAAGTGGGAGAGGAGAGTAAGCCGTGGAAAAGCAGATGAATCAGAACTTCCAAGAGGCTAGGGTGGCCCCAAAAGCGGGGCCGGAAGCGCAGGCGTCCGCCCAGCAAGGATTTGAGATGGCAGGCGCCGCCCGGGCAGCTGCGGTAGTGCGGGGGGGATGATCCCTTGCAGGGCTGCGGCTGGAAGATGTGATTGCCCTGGGTGCTCGCATAGGCAACAGCGCCCTTGGAGCTCTGCTGGGAAACGAAGACGGCGTTACGGTAACACCCTTTACCTATACGCCGCTGCAAGAAAAGCTGGAGCCCTTTCCCATCGAAAGGATATCCCTGGCTTTGGGCCTGGGGTCCGCCCTGCCTGCAGAGGTGGATACGGTCCCCTTCCCCGCAGGCTTGCTGGGAAGCGGCCAGGGCGTGAGCCTGACTGGCTGGAGTGGAGGCGGTTATGATGAACCGGCTTCCTGATGAGCGTGTGGACCCTGCGGCAGAGGTTTTAGCTCTGCTCATTCGCAATGGTATCGATTACCGCAGGGAAAAGGACGGCCTGCGATTCGCCCTGTGCGAAGGCGGCCACCAATGGGAAACCGTATGCCGGTTTTCGCCGGATACGGTAACGATTTATGGCGTATATCCGTTTCTCGTAACAAATCGGGCGCAGGCGCTGGAGCACATAAACGCAGCCAGCGCAGCCCTGAAACGAGGGGGCTTCTTTCTGACGGATAAGCGGATCGCGCTGCGGGTCAGCGCGGACCTGTTCGATGCCTACAGTGCCCCGGAGGCCATTGCCCGTGCCTTGGAATACAATGCCGGGGCTATGGTACACTTTTGGGCGCATATGGCGGAATGCGCCGCGCAAAATAGTGTATTCCAGATTGAGGATACAGAAACCAACGCAACAACCCAGTAAAAGAAAGGAGGAATGCTCCGCGTATGCTCCAGGTGGGCGCGGAGCACACAAAAGGGATGGCAGAATACTTATCCCCGGGCGTGTATGTGGAAGAATACGATTCCGGTGCGGTGCCCATGCAGGGCGTCAGCACCAGCACCGCTGGCTTTATCGGCCTGGCGCAGAGAGGGCCGGTAGTGGGGAAACCCCAGCTGGTCACCAGCTTTGCCGATTATAAGCGGGCCTATGGCGGGTATCTGAGCGAAGCCAAGTTTGGCGATGCCCGTTTCCTTCCCTACGCAGTAGAACAGTTTTTCATCAATGGCGGCTCCCGCGCCTATATCATGCGGGTAGCGGCAGATGGCGCTGCAGCGGCAAAGGCTGCGGCGGGCGTCCTCCATATCGAGGCTGCCAACCCCGGCGAATGGGGCAATAAGATCCGCGTGAGCCTGGAAGCTTCTTCCAAGGCCAAGACCCAGGTTATCGCCGTAAACGGCGCAGATCTGACCCTGAAGAATGCGGAGGGCTTCAATCCCGGCGATGTGGTAGAGCTTTTCGACGGTAAGGCTAAGGCCTATGCTACCATTCTCTCCGCACTGGATAACATCATTACCCTGGATGCGCCCTGCACCCTGAACGTGGCGGATGATAAGGTAGGCACGGCGAAATATATCAAGACCTGCGATCTCACCGTTTCCGTCAAGCTGGACGACGTGGTAGAGACCTACGCCAACGTATCCCTGGCGGCGGAAGCTGGCAACTTCATTGGCACCCGGGCCCGCAAGTCCGACCTGGTAACCTTCAGCGTAACCGCTGCAAAGCCCGCTGCCGCCCCGGCTCCCGCCAAGGATGGCAAGGACGAGAAGCCCGCCCCAGCTCCCGCCAAGCCTGCTGGCGTTGCTCCTATCGACCAGGTAGGCGGCGCCGCCGTAGTGGCCCTTGCAGGCGGCAGCGACGGCAAGGTTTCCGCCGTAAGCCCCAGCGTATATATGGGCGAGGATAATGGCCCGGGCAAGCGCAGCGGCCTGGCAGCTTTCCTGGAAAGCTCCGATGTATCCATTATGGCCATTCCCGGCGTTACCGCGCCCGAGGTGCAGGCTGCCCTCATCGCCCAGTGCGAGAACAAAAAGTCCTGCTTTGCCATTCTGGATATCCCCATGGAACTGAAGAAGACCAACGACGTGGCGGAATTCCGGGATATGTATGATACCACCTATGCGGCTATGTATCATCCCTGGCTGGAGATGTTCGACCCGCTGGCTAAGCGGAGTGCCTACTTCCCGCCCTCCGGCGCCATGGCTGGCATCTATGCTCGTACGGATAATGAGCGGGGCGTTCATAAGGCGCCTGCCAACGAGATCGTCCGGGGCTGCACTGGTCTGAGCTGCAACTATAACGAAGGCGAGCAGGATATCCTCAACCCCAAGGGAGTCAATCTGATTCGCGCCTTTACGGGCCGGGGAATCCGCGTATGGGGCGCCCGCACCATGAGCTCCAATGGCCTGTGGAAGTACCTCAACGTGCGCCGTCTGTTCATCTATGTAGAAGAATCCATCAAAGCCAACACCAACTGGGTGGTATTTGAGCCCAACAGCGAAGTGCTTTGGGGCCGCGTGACCCGCACAATCGAAATGTTCCTGGCGACCTGCTGGCGGGATGGCGCGCTGGCCGGCTCCTCTCCCGCAGAGGCATTCTTTGTGGAGTGTGGCCCCACTACCATGACCCAGGACGATATCGATAACGGCCGGCTTATCTGCAATATCGGCATTGCGCCGGTGAAGCCCGCTGAATTCGTGATCTTCCGTATCACCCAGCACACCGCCTCTTCCGGGTCGGAAGGCTAAGGCTGCTTAACGCTGACGAAAGGACGAGAATACTATGGCAATTAATTATCCCTACAGAGTATTTCGCTATCAGGTCGAGATCGACGGGATCAGCCGGGCGGGCTTCTCTGAAGTTTCCGGCATGAGCTCCTCCGTGGATCCTATTGAGTACCGGGAAGGCGACGACCTGCGCAATACCCCCCGGAAGCTCCCCGGCCTGACCAAGTTTGGCAACATCACCCTTCGTTGGGGCGTAAGCGATGATTCCGATTTCCTGGATTGGGTCTATTCCGTAGCGCCCACCAATACTGCGCCCCCCACGGGCTTGGTCCGTCATAATGTGACGATCACCCTCTTTGACGATGCTGGAAACCCCGGCCCCTCCTGGAATCTGATCAATGCTTGGCCCGTGAGCTATACGGTGCCGGATCTTTCCGCCATGGGCGGCGAGGTGGCTATCCATTCCCTGGAGCTTTGCCATGAGGGCCTGGAGCATACGCCGGGCAGCACCGCTGGCGAACCCTCCCCCATCTAAGCAATCA
This sequence comes from uncultured Clostridia bacterium, assembly GCA_944336625.1. Taxonomy (GTDB): domain Bacteria; phylum Bacillota; class Clostridia; order Christensenellales; family CAG-138; genus Pelethousia. The sequence continues at coordinate 7,501 of CALVLF010000049.1, read as the reverse complement.
AACCAAAGGCCTAAGGCCTTTGGGCGAGTTGTGGAGGCCGCAAGGCTCCCTTTCCCCGGCGGCGTAATGCTGCCGGGGAAAGGCTCCCCCTTGCTTTTCCTTGGTAAAATGCGACGGAGGCATTTATGCAGACGGAATTTGAGTTTGAACTTCCCAAAGGCTATGTGGACGCCAATGGCGATCTCCATAAAAAAGGCACCATGCGCCTGGCTACGGCGGCGGATGAGATCCTGCCCATGCGGGATCCCAAGGTGCAGCAGAACCCCGGCTATCTTTCCATCATCCTTCTGGCCCGGGTCATTACCAAGCTGGGCACCCTGTCCAATATCAATACCCGGGTGATCGAGGGCCTGTTTACCATGGATCTAGCCTATTTACAGGATATGTACCAGCGGATCAACATGTCGGATATGCCCTCGTATAAGGTGGCCTGCCCCCACTGCGGCCAGAGCTTCGAGGTGCCGCTGGATTTTTTATTGGATTAGAGCTGGCTTTGTACCCGCAGGACCGGCTCTATCAGGAAATGGCATTTTTAGGGTATTATCTCCATTGGCCTAGGGAGGAATTGATGAATTTGGATCACCGGGAGCGCCGGCGCTGGTGCGAGGAGGTATCCAGCATTAACAAGACCCTGAGCGGGAACCAAAAAGGTTCCTTTGAGCTACGTTAAAAGAAAGGAGGGCTTATGGCAAACATCCAATATCAGGAGCCCTTCAAAGCGTTTCGCTTCCTCGTCGAGGTAGAAGGCAGCGCGGGGGCAGTGGTTGCGGCTTTTTCCCAGATTTCCGGCATTAAGATGCAAACGCAGGCCATCCCCGTGCGGCATGGGGCAGAGAACCGGGGCGTAACGGAGTTTATTCCCGCCCTCACCAGCTATCAGAATGTTACCCTAACCAAAGGGGTAATTGGGGATAATGAGTTTTTCGATTGGATTCTTTCTTGCGCGCCGGATGCTGCTGCGGCGCCTACCGGAAAGGAACAATATCGAACCATCAACATCGTGGCCCTGGATGAAAAAGGCAACCGAAGCATCACCTGGTCTTTGATTGGGGCCATGCCCGTAGGGTATGAGCTTTCCCCTATGGACAGCAGCCAGAGCGCAATTATGACGGAAACCCTGGAATTTACCATTACAGGCTTTAAGCGGATTACCCAGCCGCCGGCCCAGGGCTCCCAGCAATAAAGAAAGGAAAGAAATGCCATGGCAATTACGGATTATGTACCAAACACATATTTCGACGTAGCCCTGGGCGTCCCCGCTGTGGGGATGAGCGGCCAGTTCACGTCGGTATCCGGCCTTTCCATGGAATTTGAATACGAAACTTATTCAGAGGGCGGATGCCCTTATCCGCACCACTTTTTTAAAAATATCGTGCCCCAGACCCTGGTGCTGGAACAGGGGACCGTTACCACGGTGGATGGCCTGGCCGCTTGGATCCATATGATCAACCAGGGAATGCGCATGCCGGTGAACGGGGTTATTTCCTTAAAAGATCATACGGGGGCCACCCGCCGCACCTGGATTATCAGCGATGCCATGGTGGTCAAATATGTGGGCCCCAGCCTGGATAGCATGAAGCCGGAACTGGCGGTAAACCGGATTGAACTGCAGTATAATGGCTGCATTTAAAGGCGAAAGGAGTAAAACTGGCGGATGGAGAGCATAGCGGTCTGCAAAAGCGAAATGGCGGTTTTGCCCCGGCAGGGTATGCTGGCATCCGCTCCGTTTTCGGCTCTTGCCTTTGCCCAGGAAATTCTGGAAAGGGCAAAAAGCGTTACGGGCCTGTACCATCCTCTCTCTCTGGTATATATGCAGGAAGAGGAAGCGCAGCTGCCGCAGCAGAAACCTGCTTATGAAATCCACCTGACCCTGAATTTACCTGCCAAAAAAGACAAAATAGAGCCTAAAAAAGAGAAAGACGAGCCGCAGAAGATCGAAACCATGACGGAGAAGATGGTTTCCCAAATCATTCGGGAGCGGCTGCGCATGGAGCGGCTCCGGCCGGCAACCGTGCCAAAGATAGAGAATCAATACCATATCAGCATAAGGAAAGCCCTGGAGCGTCAGCAGATCTTCTTGGAAGGCTCCCTTTCCCGGGGGCAGAATCTAACCGTCGGGATACAGCCTGCAAAGACGCTGCCGGATACCAGGGAACTGCTTTTTTCCAGGGTTTTGCACAAAAACCAGGCAGCGGGCCTGACTGCTTCCTCCCGGGCGCCCCTTTCCAGGCAGGCATTTGCTCCGAAGCAAGAAAGCCCAGAGCTGGCAACTGCCCAGGCAGGGGAGAGCATTCGGCGAGGCGCGCGGGATAGCTTGGAAAGGGGCGCGGAAGCCCAGCGGCAAGGGAAGCTTACTGGGGAGGCGCAACAGCGAACGCCACATCCGGCAGGCCTTTCTGCGGACGAAAGCGCTTCAGCGAAGAGTGCGCATCTCCTTTCTCCCAGCCAGGCTAGGGAGGCCCAGGCGCCTGCCCGCGTTCCGTTGGCCCATCCTGCCAATACCGGAGAACTCCGGATGCAGGGCGGGGAAGATTCTGTTGAAATTTCGCATACCGCCCGGCAGCTTGCGCATCCGCCGGTTGCAGAAGCGGCAGCCCCAAATAGCCGGCCGGCGCCGCAGGCATCCAGGGGGTCTGCTGCACATCAAGGGCAGCAGGCCCATCCGGAAGTCCGGCCGCCCTCTGGCGTTTCAAAGCCTCCGGAGATGAAGCAGGGCTGGCAATCTGGAGAGGCGTCTATAAACGGAGCTGCTCCAGATATCCAGGCAGGCCCTTCTAATTCCGTACAGGACCCATCGCAGGCCGGAGGGATATCCCTCGGGGCGGACCGAGCTCTGCAGGAAGCTTCCTTTCAAGGTTCGAATGGGGAAAATGACGCCGCGCCATGGACAGATGCATCTCTTATGGCGGCTGCTCCTTTAGGCCAAGGCGTCCTTTCCCCGGCCCAGCCGCCGTCCCTGATTCATGATGGAATTCCGGCAGGGGAGGAAGCTGGCCGAGAAGCGCGGCTTTCAAAAGCGTCCCTTACGGCGGAGCCTTTGCAGAAAGGCTCCCTGCCGGAGACGGCAGGGACTGCCGTGGATGCGCATATCCACATGGCAGCCCGCCCGGCAGAAAGGCAGGAAACGGCTTCTTCCGCCCCCCAATCTGCATGGACTTCCATGCAGGCCGCGGAGAGGGCCGGAACGGATTTGGGAGGACCGCCGGCGCAGGTGCCGGATAGGATATATATCCAGGCAGAGGGAGCAGAATCCCATCCCATAGGCCAGGCGCCGGGGCTGATTTATAATCAGCCCGGAGAAGGCCAGCCTATACCGGAAGGGGGAAGCGCGAATGCGGCCGAAGCGCATCTATCGCGGAAATCCAAGCAGCCTGCACAGCCGCTTGTAAATAGACCGATACCGGCGGAACATGTCTCCCCCTCGCCACAGCCTACTGCCGGTGCTGGGGCGGCTGCAAAACCGGAGCTTCAGCATCCCATCGGGGCAGAGCAGCGAACAGGCCTGGAAGCGGCAGCGAAAAGCCCCGGGGCGGAAGCATCTTCCCATCCCCACCAGCTCCAGGCCAGCAAAGCGCCAGCCGAGCCAGCGCAGGAGGAGGGCCTGGGCGCCTTCGTTGCCCAGGAAGGTGGGCAGTATCCCCCAAGCCTTCCGCTGGCGCATGCGCAGGAAATTTCCGCAGCCCAAAGCCAGCCCGCAGGCGAAGGAGAACGGCAACAAGATAGCCCTGAAGATATTCTTTGGGGAAGCGGCCATCCCATGAGCCAGGAGCCGGCTCCCCAAACGCCTTTAAAGCATATAGAGCCCGGCAAGCCCGCGCCCCAACCTTCCGTTTCCGCACCCCAGGGCCGTAAGCCGGCGCATACCGCTGCTGCGCCCGGCAAGGAAGCAGCAAGAGGGGCAGAACAAAACAGATCCTTTTCTTCCACAGACCAAAATCGGCCTGTGGGTCAGGCAGAAGGAACTTCCGGGGATTCCCATATCCAATCCCAACCGGCGGAGGAAAGCAAAGGACCCTTTGCTGCTTTTGTCTCCCAGGAAGCAGCCCGGCAGACCCCGATGGAGGAGCTGGCTTTCGCACCGCTGGCGCCGGGACAGGATCAGGTTTCCTCCGCTTTGCAAGCCGGGCAGGCTGCCGGCCGGCGCCTAGGGAATGACGCAGCAAAAGCAGCCCGTTCCGGCGAACAAAATGGCTCCTTGCTCCAGCAGAAGAGCGAAGGAAGAAAAGCCGGCACGCTGGGGGAAGAAACTTCCCTGCCTGCCTTTGCCCGCGGGGCCCAGCCCGCCATGGGCGTAGCCCATAATATCGCTCTGACCCATCCCATGCAGACGGTGTCCCGGGCTTCCCTGCCCATCGTAAGTGGGAAGAAAGTGCCGGAACGCTTTGGCTCGGGGGAAATCCGGAATAAAAAGCTGCCCACTTGGCTGCCCCGGATTCAGACACTGCAGCACAGGCAGCCTGCCCAGGCGCCTTCCCAGGATTCCTTGCCCCAAGCTTCACGCCAAGGAGAGGCTCTGCCCCAATGGGCGCAGGACTTTTTGCGGGATAGCACCATGGCTCATGCAGAGCCACCGGCACCGGCAGAACAGCGGGCGCGGCAGTCTGGGAACAGGACAGCCGGGCAGCATCCAACGGGAAAAGCTCCCGCCAATGCCTATCCGCCAACCCGGGCTGTGGCGGGGCAGCAGGAAGCACAAATGGGATGGGCCGCACCGGGCTATGCCGGGCCTGCGGCTAGGATGACCCATAAAAAGAAAGAGGAAAAACAGGAGCCGCCACCTCTGCGGTTTTCGGATGCCGAAATCAACCGCATGGCAAATAAGGTTTATGGCATTATTCAGGAGCGGATGCGGCGAGATCAACGCAGGCTGGGAAACTGACCGGCGGATTATATACTACTATGAAAAGGAGGCACCATAATGCAGGTAGGCTTGCCAAATCCCAATATGGTCATGCCATTGGCCAAGATGTGCATTACCAATAAGGTTACCAATAAAAAGATCTATGTGATGTATAATCCGGAATCCTATGTGCAGGAAAGGGGCGCGAAATACAGCGAAGCCCCAGGCCTGGCCTCCAATATGCCCAGCATCCAGTTCGTCCACGGCATGAGTGAGACCCTTCAGATGGAGCTGTTTTTCGATACGTACAGCGCCGGTGGTTTGGTGGGCGGCTCCGTAGGGGATATTCTTAAGCTCAACTCTACCGCCCTTTTGCCAGCCCCCGCGAAACTGGACGTGCGGGACTATACATCTAAGATCTATGATCTGATGATTATCAATTCCAGTACCCATGTGCCTCCACTGCTTAAGATTGAATGGTCCTCTCTTCAGTTTGAGGGACATCTGGTAAACTGCAGTCAGAAATTTACCATGTTCAACCAGCTGGGTACGCCAGTTCGGGCAACGCTGAATGTTACCTTTAAGCAATATATGAAGCCCAGCGATATCGCCAAGATGAAGCCCAATGAATCTCCAGATACGGCCAAATACCGTACCGTTCACCAGGGCGATTCCCTTTGGAGCTTTTCCAGCCGGGAATATGGCCAGTGCGAGCAGTGGCGGGTGATTGCAGAGGCAAATGGCATCGAAAATCCCCGGCTGATGGACACGGGGCGCATGATTAAGCTCCCCGCATTAAAATAAAAATACCAGAGGTTAGCGGATGGATACCAGCAGCTATAAATTTAAAAGCCTGGAGGATAAGTACGGCGGCTTCCTAGGGCCTGCCTTTGAGATCAAAGTGGGCGGAAAAAAAATGGACAGCTCCAAATTTCATTTTTCCTCCATTACGGTGGATATTGACGCCGGCGAAAGCGCAGGCGGCTGCAGCTTCACCATCGAAGCGCAGTATGATTACCAGGGCCACAAATGGGATAACGACTTGCTGGAGACCATCCAGGTAGGCGAGGAAATCGAAATTAAGGCTGGTTATGTGGAAAAGAAAAAGGTTTTCTATGGCTTTGTGGATGACTTTACCATTAACTATTCCGCCAGCAGCGCCCCCAGCCTTTCCGTAAACGGGATTGACGCCAAGGGATATCTTATGAACGCTAAAAGCCGGCGATACCTAGGGGAAAAGCCTACCGCTACCATTGTGAAAGAGATTTTTACCGATTGTATCCAGGCGGGTTATGCCAAGGAAATGTCCGTAGGCAAGGTTACGGACTATAAGGCAGAGCTAATTCAGGAAGAGCTGGACGATTTTCGCTTCCTAAATTTTCTGGCCGGTTTGTATAATATGACCTTCACCGTCATAAACGGGGAATTGATTTTTGAAAATCTGATGAAAAAGACCACGCCCCTTTTGGAGCTGACCCTAGGAATAAGCCTTCTGAGCTTTTCAAAAACCATTTCCCTGCGGAATCAGGTCGGCAAGGTAATCGTTTATGGCATTGACCCGAAGACGCTTAAGGCCATTTCCGGGGAGGCCACCAGTACCAGCGCCTCCGGCGAGGGGGAGGAAGCGGCGGATGTGGCGAAACCCTTTAATGGAATTGTAGAAAAGGAGCTCAATTTTTTCGTTCAGACGCCCAAGGAGTGCAAGGAACTGGCCCAGGCCCGGTTTGACCAGCGTGCCTATTCCTTCGTTTCCGGCCAGGGCCGTTGCCTGGGCATCCCGGAGATCATCCCCGGCCGTTATATTAAGCTCAAGGGCTTTGATGATAATACCGACAATATGTATTTCATTCAGAAGGTGACCCACGAGTTTACCGATGATGGCTACTATACCAGCTTTCAAGTGAAGGGAGCAAAGAGTAAATGAGCGACGCGAGCAGCCCCAGCGCTTACCTGCGAAAAGCGGGCATTGTTCTGGCGGAGGTCACCAATATCAAAGATCCGGAAAACCTCAACCGCCTCAAATGCAAGCCGGTTTCCGAGGATAAGGACGTGGGCGAAACGGATTGGTGCTATTGCATGGCCCCCATGGCCGGCAACCAGTATGGACAGTTTTTCTTTCCCCAGGTTGGGGACCATGTGCTGCTGGGCTATATGGGCGGCGACGTACATCATCCCATCGTCTTTGGTAGCTACTGGGCCAATGATATCAAGGCGCCTTATACTATACAGGATGGAAAAAACGAGGTCCGCTCCATTAAAACCCCCGCGGGCATCGAAATCAAAATGGAGGATACAGCCTCCAAGGAAAAGCTTACCATGACCACGCCCTCCGGCGCCACGCTACAGGTGGACGATGAAAATAAAACCATCCTGGTCAAGGATAAGGACGCGGGCAATCAGCTGGTCATCAACTGGGAAAAAGGGGAGATTACCCTGGCCGCGAAAACGAAGCTTACCCTCAGCGCAGGGGATACCAGCCTGGTGCTGGAATCCTCCGGCAGCTTAACGGGAAAATCCAGCAAGAGCCTGGATTTGAGCAGCAACCAGGTTTCCGTAAAGGGAAACAGCTCCGCAAAGATAGAGGGCGCGCAGGTGGATGTTAAGTCCAACGGTATGCTCAATATCCAGGCGACAGGCAATACCGTCATCAAGGGCGCGATG
>CALVLF010000048.1 GCA_944336625.1 uncultured Clostridia bacterium | reverse complement strand
CGCTCGATATTATTCAACAGCACCCGGTGGATCCCCGCCCCGTGGCGCTGCATTCTGCCCTGCACATCCTGGCTTTCGTAATAAGCGGCCAGGGCCTGCCCCATAGTTTCCATGGGGCGGGTTTCCGGCAGGTTGGGATGAAAAGGAGACACCGCCACCGGTTCCCCGTACTCCCCCAGGGCCAGGGCGGGCCGGGCTTTCCCTTGGGCAAGATCCTGATAGAAAGCATAGATGCTTTCCCCCAGGGCTTGCCGCTCCTGGGGCGCCAGGCTTTCGCAATCCAGCTTGTCCGTTACCCGGGCGCAAAGGGCGCCGGCCATCTGGGGCGCCAGGCCAAAGAAGGCGCCGGAAAGGGCCTTGTCCACCCGGCCCTTTGCAAATACGGCGGAAATCTCCTCCGGGCTGGCGGAAAGGATCTCCCGCTTATCCTGGGCCGGCGGCGGGCTGTAGCTGAGGCCCGGCAGGAGCATCCGCACCGAGCTCATGCCCGGCCCTACCCGCCGGATGGCATCCAGGATGCGGCCCGCTTCATCTACCAGGATGATATTGGAATATTTGCCCATGATCTCCGCCACGAGCCGGTAGGGCACCATATCCCCCAGATCGTTCTGGGCTTCGATGACGATTTCCAGCACCCGGTCCATCTTGGGCTGTTCCACGGCCAGGATGCGGCCGCCGGCAATACGCCGCCGCAGCAGCATACAGAAAGCAGGCGCCTCCAGGGGGTTCGCCCGCTTTACCTCCGTAAGCTGCGCCCTGGCGTTGCTTGGGTTGGCAGACAGGAGCAGGCGGCGGTTCTCGCCCCCCGCCCGTATATGCAGCACCAGCTCATCCTTTTCCGGCTGGTGGATTTTATCGATCTTCCCGCCGATCAGCCCGGCGATCTCCCGGCCGGAAGCGAATAAGTTCAGGCCATCCATAGCCACGGGCCATCCCTCCTCTTTTGTAAAAATCCTCATTCCCGCTCCACGCGGGAGCAGGAGACCTCATAGGCCGTCCGCTGCATCACGCTGCCATCGGCCAAGCATTTTTCATAGGCACGGCTTTGAAGCCTGCCTTCTATACGGACCCTGTCCCCCACCTGGAGCTCCCGGGCATATACCGCGTTCCGCCCCCAGGCGATGCAGGGCAGGTAGTCGCTCTTGCCATAGGGACGGTTTACCGCCACCAGCATATCCCCGATTTCCCGCATAAAGGGAGTCCGGCGATAAACCACAGGCTTGCAGATAAAGCCACAAAGCTGGATACTATTAACGGGCAGCTCCTCCGGCGTGGCAGGCCGGATATCCCGGGCGAAAACCGTAATCACCAGCCGGTTTCCCGTTTCCGTCCGCTTATTATAGGAGCGCAGCTGGCCATATACGCCAAGGCGCTCCCCCGCCCGGGGGAGCTGCGGGCAAAGCCGGGCAGGCAGGGTCACAGGCAGGATATCCAGAACGCCGCTGAGCCTCTCCACCCCCAGATACAGGCTGTAAAAGGCTTCCCCGTAGATCTCATGATCCAGCTGGGCATCGCTTTGCACCACCCCGCTGATATAGGCCCCATTGCCCTCGTTGATCCCCATCATGCGTCCTAAGCTCCTCCGGAAATGTTGCTTATACATATTCGGAAGGAGCCTGTTTTATTCTTACAGCTTTTTCCGGGCGCCGGTCACCACGTCGTCCAGCAGGGCCATGATGAGGAGCATGCCTTTACCGGCCCGCTCTTCAATGCGCACCTCTTCCGTATGGCAGGTAGTTTCCGTGCCGTGTTTCTGGCTGACGATGAAATCGAAGGGTTCCCGCACATACAGGGCGGCAGCCAGGGCGGTGCCATTGGATCCGTTCTTTTTAAACTCGAAACATTTGAGCCCCTTTCCATTCCTGCCTTGGAGCTCATGGTCGAAAATAAAGGAGCGCTTGGCATAGCCCCGATCCGAAATGGTGAGGATTTCTCCTTCCTCCCCCACCTGTTGGCCAAAGATTACCGCATCGCCCGGCTCCAGCTTCATGCATTTTACGCCGCCGGAAACCCGTCCCATGCCGGGCACCGTATCCCGGGCAAAGCGGATGCTCATGCCGCTGCGCGTCAGCAGCAGAATGCTGCTTTCCCGCTCCGGCTCCACACCCAGGAGCGCATCCCCTTCCCGGAGGGAAATGGCAGCGATCCGCTTGGTACGGGGGTTATACTCCGAGCCTTCGGTGCATTTCACGTTCCCCTGCTGCGTATAGAAATACAGATTGCCGCCGCAGTCTTCCTCCCTTAGGCAGGCCACCACCGCCTCATCCTTTTCAAAGGCAATGAGGGCGTTGAGGTTAGCTGGGCGGGCATTCCAGCGGGTCTCTGGAATCTCCTCCACCGGCAGCAGGCAACAGGCCCCCTGGTTGGTGAAAAAGCGCAGCCGCTTATCCGTAGCCGTTTCCAGAATTGCCAGGGGAGCTTCCGCCCCGGCCTGCTCCTGGTTATAGGCTTTTGGCGGCATGCGCCGGATCTTCCCATCCGGCAGCAAAAGCACGACCGCCGCCTCGGAAACCTTTTCTTCCTTTTCCGGCAGGGCAACGGTCTCTGCCTCCAGGAGCTGGGTGCGGCGGGGCAGGGCATAGGCCTTGCGAATGGCCAGGAGCTCTTTGCGGATGACCTGGCGGAGCTTTTTGGGGGACTGGAGAATAGCCGTCAGCTCGCCGATCAGGGCCTGCACCTCTTTATATTCCTTTTCGATGGCCAGCATCTCCAGGTTGGTCAGGCGCTGGAGCCGCAAATCCAATATGGCCTGGGCCTGGATCTCTGTCAGTTCGAAGCGGGCCATAAGGCCCTCCTTGGCCTGCTTTGGGGCTTTGGAAGCCCGGATGAGGGCGATGACCTCGTCTATATTGGCGATAGCAATCATGAGCCCCTGGAGGATATGGGCCCGGCGCTGGGCCGCCTCCAGGTCGAAGCGGGTTCTGCGGGTTACTACGTCCTCCTGGTGCTGGATATAATAGGCCAGCATTTCCTTCAGGCCCATTTGCAGGGGCTTGCCTCCGGCGATGGCCACCATATTCACACCAATGGTCACCTGCAGGTCGCTGTATTTATAAAGATACGAAAGGATCTTATCCGCATCCCCGTCCTTCTTCACCTCAATAACGGCCCGGGTGCCCATCCGGTCCGATTCATCCCGGATATCCCCGATGCCGGAAAATAGGCCCTTCTTCTCCTGGCTTACCCGAAGGATCTCCTCCAGGGCCCGGGCCTTATTCACCTGGTAGGGAAATTCCGTCACCACGATGAGCTTGCGGCCCGCCCGGCCTTCTTCCATATGGACCTTGGCCCGGAGGGTCAGCTTGCCCCGGCCGGTCTCATAGGCGCTGCGGATCTCCTCGCTCTTCAGAAGGTATCCCCCCGTGGGGAAATCCGGGCAGGGCAGCACTTGCATAAGCGCATCCAGGGAGACCTCCGGGTCCTCCATCTGCAAGAGCACGGCGTCGATGGCTTCCCCCAGGTTATGGGGGGGGATATTGGTGGCCAGGCCCACGGCGATGCCGCTGGCCCCATTCACCAGAAGGTTGGGAAAGCGGCCGGGCAAAACATCCGGTTCTTTAAGGGTATCGTCGAAATTCAGGCTGAATTTAACCGTATCCTTATCCAGATCCCGGAGCATCTCCAGGGCGATGGGCGCCATGCGAGCCTCGGTATACCGCATGGCTGCGGCGCTGTCCCCATCTACGCTGCCGAAGTTCCCGTGGCCATCCACCAGGGGCATCTGCATATTAAAGGGCTGGGCCATGCGCACCATGGCATCGTATACGGAGGTATCCCCGTGGGGATGGTATTTACCCAGGCAGTCGCCTACGATACGGGCGCTTTTACGGTGTGGCTTATCCGGAGTGGTTCCCAGCTCCAGCATGGTATAAAGGATGCGCCGCTGCACAGGCTTGAGCCCATCCTCCACCCGGGGAAGGGCCCGCTCCAGGATGACGTATTCCGCATAGGGAAGCATGGAATCATGCATGACCTCGTCCATGCTTTTTTCGATGATGGTTTCCCCAATGGGAAGCTGGGGCTCATTCTTTTTAGCCAAGCTGTGCCCCTCCCTTCTCTATGGCGGTCTTTTCTGCAAAGGTATCCGCCTTGTTGAAATTGGCATATTCGCTGATATATTCCTTCCGGGGGGCCACTTTATCCCCCATGAGGACCGTAACCAGCCGCTCCACATCCGCCCCATCGTCGATATGGACCCGCACCAGGGCCCGGTTTTCCGGGTTCATGGTGGTTTCCCAGAGCTGCTCCGGGTTCATTTCCCCCAGGCCCTTGTAACGCTGGAGGGTATAGCCCTTGCCCACCTTTTTGATGATAGCGTTCAGCTCCTTATCGTCATAAGCATAGTGGATCTCCTTTCCCTTCTGCACCTTATAAAGGGGGGGCAGGCCGATGTATACATGCCCCTCGGTAATGAGCTCCTTCATATAGCGGTAAAAGAAGGTAAGCAGGATAGCCCGGATATGGGCCCCATCCTGATCCGCATCCGAAAGGATGATGATCTTATCATAACGCAGGCTGGTGATATCAAAATCGTCCCCGATACTGGTGCCCATAGCAGTGATGATGGAGCGGAACTCCTCATTGGCCAGCACCTGATCCAGCCGCTTTTTCTCCACGTTCAAAGGCTTTCCCCGAAGGGGCAGAATGGCCTGGAACCGCCGGTCCCTGCCCTGTTTGGCGCTGCCCCCGGCGCTGTCCCCCTCTACGATGAACAGCTCGTTTTTCTTGGGATCCCTTCCGGTGCAGCTGGAAAGCTTGCCTACCAGGGGCGCGTTTTCCAGCTTGCTCTTTTCCCGGGCCATATTCTTGGCCTTTCGGGCGGTTTCCCGCACTTTTGCAGCCTTTACGGCCTTATCTACAATCTTGGCCGTGGTCTCCGCGTTCTTAAGGTCCTCCAAAAAAGGCACCAGCTTTTCCGTCATTACGTATTCCACCGCAGGCCGGGCTTCCGTATTCCCCAGGCGGGTTTTGGTCTGGCCCTCGAACTGGACGTTGTGCATCTTCAGGGAGATGATGGCCGTAAGCCCTTCCCGGAAATCCTCCCCCGTCAGGCCCGGATCCTTATCTTTGAGCACATCCAGCCGGCGGCAGCAATCGTTGAGCACCTTGGTCAGGGCAGCCTTAAAGCCGGTTTCATGGGTACCACCTTCGGTGGTGGGAATATTATTTACGTAGGAAAAGATGCTCTCGCTGTAGCCATCGTTGTGCTGCATGGCAATATCCACCTGGATGCCGTCCTTCTCCCCGGTAATGTGGATAGGCTCCGCATAAAGGGGCGTCTTATCCCCGTTTACATACCGGACAAAGTCCGACAGGCCGCCGGCAAAGCAGTATTCCTTTTCCCGCCCATCCCGCTCATCCAGCAGGTAAAAGGTAACGCCCCGGTTCAAATAGGCCAGCTCCCGCATTCTTTTGGCGATGGTGTCAAACTGCATATCCAGGGTTTCAAACACCCGCTTGTCCGGCAGGAAGGTAATCCGGCTGCCCCGCTTCCGGGTGCGGCCGGTTTCCCTAAGGGGGGCTACGGGCCGGCCGGAATGGATCTGCCCCTGCTGGTCCACATAGCTGTGGAATTTCTGATAATAGGCTTTTCCGCCGGTAAATATCTCCGCTTCCACATATTCGCTCAGGGCGTTTACCACGCTGGCGCCCACCCCATGGAGGCCGCCAGAATAACCATAGCTCCCATTGTCGAATTTGCCCCCGGCATGGAGCTGGGTAAAGACCACCTCTACCCCGCTAACCCCCAGCTTTTCATGGATGCCCACGGGGATGCCCCGGCCATTATCCTCTACCGTTACGGAATTGTCCTTATGAAGGGTAACGCAAACCCTGTCCGCAAAGCCATTCGCCGCCTCGTCTACTGCGTTATCCACGATCTCCCAAAGCATATGATGGAGGCCCCGGGCGCCGGTAGAGCCGATATACATACCCGGCCGCATCCGCACCGCCTCCAGGCCTTCGATCACCTTGATATCGCTTACGCTGTAGTCCTTGGACATTCCATTTCTCCGTTTCATAAAATTGGCGCTTTGCACCATATTCGGTGTGTTAATCCGAAAAACGCCACATTATAGTATAATACACCGGTAAAAAATCAGCAATGCATATTCTTCCGCCCATCCTTCCACACTACATATAGCGTCAGGAAAGGAGAAAAAAACATGGACCCCAACGCAAAACTCTTGCAGGATATCTATGAAAACGCCACCATGGGCAAGGTATCCCTGGGGCAACTGATCAAGCGCTGCGAGGATGCCAACTTCCGCAAGGCCATGGCGGATCAGTTCGCCGAATACCATGAAGCACAAACCGAGGCACAACGCCTTTTAAAAGCTACCCATCTGGAACCCACCCCGCCTCCCCTTTTCCCACTGAAAGCCCATATGCGCTTTAATCTCCGGCTGGACAGCACCCCCTCCCATATGGCGGAAATGCTTATGCAGGGCAGCCTTTTAGGGATCATCGACCTATCTCGCTCCCTTCGGGAATATGCCCAGGCCGGCGAGCAGGCCCGCTCTCTGGGGGCGCGGCTGCTAAGGACAGAAGAAAATAACCTTAGGCGCCTTCAGCCTTACCTATAAGCATTCATAGCCCCAGCAGCGCCGCCGGCCCTTTATGTTTCCCCTCTGCAAAACAGCATGCAGCCACCCCGGGCTGCATGCTGTTCGTCTACCTGTAGCGCACGGGGTTACGGCTCCTGCGGCAGATGGGAATGCCTTATGCCTTAGCCTCTATAGTTTGCCCTATGAACGCTGCTGTACCTTGCCCGCCAGCCCCGTCTATGGCCTCCCGGAACCGTGCGTTCGCCACATATATCTGGCCCAGTCCTTTCAGAATTTCATCGGTACAGGCATAAAAGTTTTGGTGGATGCAGGCCTGCAGGGCTTTTATTTTTTCCTGTACCTGCGCCTGGGTTCCTTTTGTAAAGCCCTAACCCTCTTCCGCTCGCTGCCAGTATTGCGCATAGGCTTTTGTATGGCCCCACTTTGCCCGGGCCCCCGCCCATGCAAAAGGGCAGCATAGCCTTTATGCTATGCCGCCCTGCATATGAATTTTCTTATGCATGCCATCCAAGACGATGGCTTTTCCCGCTAAAACCCGCCTTAGCCGATATAGCCGCCCTTTTGCAGGATGGGTTTAGCAGCCTCGAAGTTGGCCTCGCTCACCAGAACGATGGGGCCGGTGCAGCCCATGCCGGACTCCGCATAGATATTGTTCTTCCAGAGAAGCTGTACCGCGTCCTCCAGATCCATCACCTCGATGCCGGCGATGGCGGCGGTGACGATCTCCTTGGGCGGAGCCTTTACTTCCTCCGCCGCAGCGGCCGCAGGGGCCTTGCGGGAGGCAACGCTCTCTTCCAGAAGCTTCTTCAGGCCGGCCTTGTTGGCGGCTTCAAATTCCGCCTTGGCTACAGCCTGATAATCCCCGGCTACCAGCTCCGCTGCATAGGTCAGGGCTCCGGCGATAACGTTGGCGCCGCTGGCCCGGGAGACGATCATCACAAGCCGGTCATAGCCCTCGCCAATGCCGGGGCCGTAGCCATTGCCGATGGTCTCATAGCTGCCGCCGGAGGTGCCGGCTGCCAGCATCTTAATGACCACGTTGCCCGTGAGGGAATCCATAACCATTACGTCCGCAGAGCCGGTCAGCACGTCGTTGCCCCGCATGATGCAGCCGCCATCCGCACGGCCCGAGGAGGCGAAGGTGATGGGGTAACCGTTGCTTTGGAGCTGCTTAAGGAGGGTCTCGGTCTGGCGGGCGCCGTCGATGTTCAGGATACCCACGGTGGGCTCCTTGGTGCCGCAGGCCTTAGCGGCGATGATGCCATAGATGGCATTCTTCACCATGCCTTCGATCCGGTCCACAGAAGAGGTGCCCGTAGTAGTGGCAATGTACATTTCCTTGCCCTTACCCGGGGTAGCGCAACGGCCAACGGTGGATACGCCAATGGGGAAAGGATAGTGCATGGTTACAGCGCCCTGCACAGCGCCGCTTTCCAGCAGCTCTTCCATCTTTTTATGGCCCGCTTCCTCATCGGGGACCTCCACAGTAGTGACCCCTTCGTGATGAATGGTACCAATATAGTATACGTCCACGCCCTGCTTCGCGGCCAGAACAGCGCCCTGCATGGCGTTTTCCTCGCCATGCTCGCTGCCCATGCCCGTCAGGGCGATCTTAGGACGGCCGCCCATGCGGCCGCTCTCCAGAGCGTCCGCCATATCCAGGAAGGTTTGGGCGATGAGGGATTTCACTTGGTCTTTTGCCATGGCCGCGCCCTCGCTATTCCATCATGCTGGCGGCAAAGTCCCGCAGAGCTTCCGCGATGAGGCCCTTGATCTCCGCCTTGGATACGCCGCCCTCCTGGGCCTGGGCAGCGCCTGCATTCTTGCGCACCACAAAGGAAATACCATCGAAGAGGTTGGTCATGCGGCCCAGGAAGAGGCTGCCCTTACCAATAATCATGGCCGTATTAACTTCGCCATTGAGGATCTGCTCCCGCAGGAAGCCTACATAGGGTACGCCGCTGGGGATATGGCCCTGGGTGGGAGCCCAGCCCACCATGCCGTGTTCCTTGGCAAAGGTGGCCAGCTTGGCCTTTTCCATATCGCCCTGCTTGACGGCCAGGGCGGCGATCATCTTATAGTTGGAAGCAGGCACGTCCCCGGCGCCGGCGGGCTTGGTGATATCCGGGTTCTGCATTTCTGCAGCATAGCGGTCGATATCCGGGATCTTCATGCCAGCCCGGGCCAGAGGCGCCGCCACCAAGCCGCCGATAACCGCCTGGGGAGAGGAGCCGGTGCCCACGGTATGCCGGCCGATGATGTCCGTATCCACCTCGGGGTTGACGCCGTCATTGGCGCTGATCAGCACGGAGAAGCCGCCCAGCATGTCCTCTAGAACAGGCATATCCTTATTGACATGGTCCTTGCCGTTCATGCCCAGTTTAGCGGTACAGCCGCCGGCGGTAACGATGACGTTCTTATAGGTGCCCGCCTTTACCAGGGAAGCAGCCGCTACCATAGCATGGGCCGGACCTGCGCAGAAGCCCCGCATATCGCTGCCGGTAGCGGAGGTAAGCCCGGCGATCTCCGCCGCAGCCTTAGCAAAATTGCCGCCGCCCCGCTGGTTGACATCGCCGCAAGCCTCTTCGCAGCAGTCGATTACATACTCGACTTCGCTCTTATCGATGCCGCTGTTCTTTACAACGTACAGCAAAGCCAATACGCTGCTGGCCTTGGAGACCAGGTTCTCATGCATGACATGGGCGGAAAGGTTTACATCCACGTCATGGGCACGCTTTACATAGCCCACCAGCTTATCCTGGTAATAGAGGCCTTCCGCATGCTCTTCATTGACAAAGTGCTCGATTTCGGAAATATCGATGCCATCGTGGATGCGGGCGGCAATATCCTCGGAAATGACCGGGTTGGCCGTAAAGCGGGGCTTTACATCCGCCACAAAGCCTTTTTCCAGGTGCACCAGGTCAAATACGTCGCAGACCTGCATCATCATGTAGAACTCATCTTCCGGCATGATTTCGCCGAACTTGCCATAGCGGGGGCCGTTCTCCATGGGCTTATCATACCAGGGCTGGGGGATCTCCCCCAGCTCGGCCGGGGTCATGTTGCCGATATAGGTCTGGTTGGGCCGGTAGTTCAGGGCGTCTTCATAGCTGCGGATGTGGGAAGGCAGCTTAACGAGATATTCGGAATTAGGGTTAACAATCCGCTCTGTGGTCTGGGTAGAGCCATTGTGAATGACCATGTCCGGGGCATGGGCAAGGATGTAGCTGGTGCCTTTAATTACGCTATTCATAGATTTTATACCATCCGTTATAAAAATTTTGCAATGAAATCTATAAGTAAGAACGGGGAGCGCACCACACATTTTAAATGTCTGATGCGCCCCCCCTTTTTGGTTTGATCTTAATACTTGCAGTATTGCTCGCGGATGCTGGTCATTTCGCTGATGATATCATCAACGTCCAGAACCATCTCCATCATACCGACCTGCTCATCATAAAGATCGGGCGAGACCTCTTGTTTGATTTCGGGCTCGCAAACATGGTAAACCTTGAGTCCCAACTGGACTCCTGTCAACGGACCAGCAAAAGTGGGGTCGCCATTGGTCACCGTTTCGGCGGCCAGGCCAGCAGCTTCGCCCTCCGCAGCGCCCAGAACAACAACGATGTTCTCGGGGCCATACTTCTCGGAGAGTTCCTTTACCCGCTTCTGGTTTTCCAGGTCCATTGCACCAGCGGCCGTTCAGACAAAGCATTCGGTCGAGGAGAACACGACCTCAGCGCCCGCATCCTTCACGCATTCCTCGATAGCGGGGCCGGGGATGCCGTCACGGTCACCGATGATGATTACTTTCTTGTCTTTCAACAAGCTCATCACGATTTTCCTCCTTCTTTGCAGATTTTTTGCAGCCGAAGCCGCTTATAAGCACTCTGCCCCAGGGGCAAAATTCTTAACGGATACTACAGATACTTCTTAATCATGTTCTCGATGTTCTCAGGGGTAGCGTCGTCCTTGACGACCTCCTCCACCTTTTCGCCGCCCTTGAAGATCGCCATAGTGGGCAGGCCCAGGACCTTCAGGCTGATGGCCAGCCGGCGAGCCTTGGTGGTATTGAGGGCGCAGAACTTGATCTTATCGCCATACTTATCTGCCATCTCATGGACAAAGGGCATCAGAGCGGCGCAGGGCACGCAGCCATCGCCATAGAAATCCACGAATACGGTGCCTTCTGCCTTGAGTACTTCCGCTTCAAAGGTGTCTTTAGCAAGCTCCAGCATTGTCTTTCTCTCCTTTTCTGAAAATTATTGTAAACTATACGCCTTCGATATATTTGTTGGCCTGAATGGCAGCAATGGCACCATCGGCAGCCGCCGTCACCACCTGGCGCAGGCTCTTCTTGCGGATATCGCCTGCTGCGAATACGCCAGGGATATTGGTATGCATATCGTCATCGGTGACGATATAGCCATTCTCCATATTCACCTTGCCCTCAAACAGTGCGCTGTTGGGCAGGAAGCCAATGAAGCAGAATACGCCGAAGGTGCCGTCATCCTCATCCGCAACGATCTCGGTGAGCTCCCCGGTCTTGACGTTTTTGACTACCATGCTCTCCAGAATACCATCGCCCTTGAGCTCGACGACTACGCTGTTCCACATGAAGTGCATCTTGGGGTTGGCAAAAGCCTTCTCCTGGATAGACTTGGCAGCGCGCAGCTCATCCCGGCGGTGGATGATGGTTACCTTGCGGCCGAACTTGGTCAGATACATGGCCTCTTCCACGGCGCTGTCGCCGCCGCCTACCACGTAGATATCCAGCCCCTCAAAGAATGCGCCATCGCAGGTTGCGCAGTAGGATACGCCCTTACCAGTCAGCTCCTTTTCGCCGGGGCAGCCGATGGGCCGGGGATTAGCACCGGTGGCAATGATAACGGTCTTGGCATAATAGTCGCCATTCTTGCCCTTGAGGTGCTTAATCTCGCCCTCGAGCTCTACGTCTTCGATGGTGTCATAAACCTTCTCCGCGCCGAAATGCTCGGCCTGCTTCACCATGCGGCCGATTAAGCTGGGACCCGTTTCGCCCTCAATGCTGCCGGGATAGTTCTCGATCTCAGCCGTGATGACGATCTGGCCGCCGTCCTTCTGTTTCTCAATAATGAGGGTAGAAAGGCGGGCGCGTCCTGCATAACTGCCGGCGGCAAGCCCAGCAGGGCCTGCACCGATGATAATTACATCATATACCTTGTCCATAGAGCTCTTTCCGAATCCTTTCAAAATTAATATTTAAAAGTTAATATTTAACCTCAAAAACGGTTTGATCCGTAACCTCCGTGGACAGGGCCTGCAAGGCCGTTTCCAAAATCTTGCGGCGGATATTCTTTTCTTCTTCCGCCGTAAGGGCCGGGTTGCCCAGAGGATGCGGAATGGCAATGGCGGGAACGATCCGGTTCGCGCCAACCGTCAGGGAAATAGGGGTAACTGTGCAAATATGGACCACAGGGATACCTGCACGCTCGATTTCTTTTACCATCGTTGCACCGCAACGTGTGCAGGTGCCTCAGGTAGAGGTTAGGATTACAGCCTGCACTCCATCCGCAACAAGCTCCTTGGAGAACTCAGCTGCGAAGGCCTTTGCGCTCTTAACGGCAGTGCCGTTACCAACGGTGGTGTAAAAATAGCGGTAAAGGGAACCGATCTTACCTTCCTTTTCAAACTCCCGCATAACATCCACCGGCAGCACACGGTCTGCATCCTCGTTAGCGTAAACAGGATCGTAGCCGCCATGGGCAGTGGCGTAGGTATCACTGGTCAGATCATCCACGCCCTCGATATCATACTTACCATAATGGGTGGCATTGGAGCTTTCAATATGGTCTGGATTGCCCTTGGGCACGATGCCGCCGGAGGTAACCAGGGCGATCTTGGCATGGGCGATATCCTTCACGGCGGGGCAGGGCGGTACCCGGTCGAAATCGGGCATGGGATACTCGGTGGTGAAGGGTTTGCCATTAATCTTAGCCAGCAGCATCTTCACAGCGCGCTTGGAACCCCGCTCCTTCTCAAACAGGTTGACGCGGATACCATTGGGGATATAACCATCCTCGCAGGAGGCGCCGACTTTCTCGCCCTTGGCCAGCTTCAGGCCCAGCTTAGCCATCTTAGGAGCAGCGTCGCGCATGCCGGCAGCGCTGTTCTTGGTGGAAATGATGTAAACGGAGCTCTTGAACATATCCGCGCCGGGGTTTTCTACATACATACCGGTCAGAGCAGGAATGCCCAGTTCCTTTTTGACGGCATCGGTAATGGTGCCGCAAGCCACGCCGTAACGGCCTGCGTTAAAGGCAGGACCGGCGATGAACAGATCCGGCTTCGCAGCCTTGATCATTTCCAGGACCTCAGCAGTGGCCTTTTCCAAATTCTCATTGAAGTAGGAGTCGCCGCAGATGACGGTCCCCACGATCTCGGCCTCTTCGCCGAAAGCAGTCTGCAAGGCCAAACCAGGGCCTACAATACCTTCCCGGTATTCCGGCTTATAATCCGCCATTTCTTCGCCGCCGATCTGAGCGAAGAACTGGTTAATATAGTGAACTACTCTTAACTTGCTCATGGTTTACCTCCTCTCTTAACGGGCGCTCAGGTAGTTGAAGCCCACTTCGCTGGTAGCGCCGGTAATAGCCTGGATCTCCACGTCGATGGTTCCATCCTCGTGCTTATTCTGATCCCAGCCGCCGGCAATAATACCGACATAGTCCTCTGTGCCGATGACCTTGTCCATCTTGGGCAGGGTGATGACCTGGTTGGCGTTGCCGCCGGTGACCAGGGCGTCGGCGGAGGAATGGGCATCGGCCAGGGACTGGGAAGAACCATCCCGTCCGGCGTATTCATCGGTCACGATGACGGTCTTAATGCCCTTTTCGGTAATCTTGCGGCAGTTCATAATCAGGTCGGTATCGGGGTTGCCGAAACCTTCCTCGGAGATGATGACCGCATCCAGGCCCAGGAACTCGCAGAGCTTCGAAGACCAGTTGGAGGAGCGTTCTTTATCCGCCAGATAGACGTTTTCGTTGGTAATGACCATCGCAGCGAAGTTGATCGTTTTGCCGTGCTGGGCAAAAAGATCATGCACGATGGGGTTATTCTGGTGGACGTAGGTGGGGTTCTTATCGCAGGCAGAGACGCAGTTTCCGCTGATAATGGCACCGTCCATAACCTCGGTGGGATAGATGACGGTGGGAATGATTCTTTTGGCGTCTACGCCATAAACATAGGTATCATGAAGCAGGCCCTGGCTCTGCAGCATCTGCACATAGCCTACCCGGGGAAGTTCCGGATACTTGTCCATGCTCTCTTTTAACGGAAGTGTCTCGAAGGTTTCCGTCTCATCCGGGGTCAAGCTCCGCGCCAGTTCCCCAAGATAAACGGCTGTCTTCAGGCCGGCCATGCGGACGGCATGCTCATGATCATGCTGTTTAAGGCCCTCTACAGGCTGCACAACTAGCACCAGGTTGTTGGTCTTGGAGAAGGGGGTATACTGGGCGCCAACGCCGCTCATGTCGATGATGCCCTCCTGGAAGCCCACGATCTTGCCAGTGGTAACCACAGCGGCGCCCTTGAGCACATGGGTCTTGCCGCTGCCTACGGTATCCACCTTAGAGATAACGCCCGGGAACATACCGCCGGGCCCCTCTACCTTTACGCGGGGCTCAATAACGTCCTTTACGGGCGTGATGCGCACGCTCTCGCCTGGATGGGCAACTTCCACTTCTACGGATGCGATCTGCTCATCCTCCAGAACGAGCTTCTTCACCGCTTCAGCATCCACGTATAGGACGCCATTCTCAACTTTAGAAGCTGCAGCCAGCTGAATGTCGTGGATATGGATATATCCGAGTTCCAATTTCAACTTGAGACACCTCCTCATTTTTTCGGTAATTGATCTATGGGGACCAAATCTTTTTCTACAGGGTTCCTGTGAAGCCGTTGGCGGCCACTAAAAAATGGACATAATCAGTGACAGGTCAACCAGCTGAAAGTCCTCCTGTAGGGAGGGGTCTTTGCTTTTGCTGCGAATCGGGAACTTATCGCAGGTTACGATACTGTTCTCGATCAGAGAAAGGGAGGGTAGGTCCAACAAACCTTTCTCCTGGGAAACTGCCACGGATTTATAAGGGGTTTCGCCAGGCTTGACGCTGCCTGAAAGGGGGTGTGTCAAGAGTTTGTGGCCCTGATGCACCGCATCCCGGGCCAAGCAGAGAATCTGCCTATAACTCACGGGCGCATAATGCACCTTGCACCCATCCCGCTGGGAGAGGGCATCCCTTACCATAGGGTTGTTGGTAAAAACGACCATTCGCTCTAGCACGCTTACACCTCCTCTTCAGGAAAATAAAAAGTGGAACACAACGCCTTCAGCCTTGCCTTCCACTCTGTAACTAACCTGAAAGCTTCCTTCTCGGAACGGGCCAACCGCGCTTGAAGTTACTTCTTCGGTGCTTGCGCTCTCCAGAGCGTTGTCCTGTAGCCGGTTCTTTTGCCTGAGATCTTCACGCGTAGGTGCAAGCTGCGCATTTATTCCTTCGGCGGCGCCAAGGCGCTCTCTCCCGACTACGATCAACCAACCTCTATTAACTTTGTTATAAACTAATCATATACCAAAAAATGCCCTGGCGCAAGGCGCCTGGAACATTATAGAAAAACAAAATGCCCGCCTTTCTCTTTGATTTTCACAAGGGGAAAGCGCTTTGATTTTTTTCGCGCTTTCCTGCATTGCATTGATTTTATCTATTTTTGTTCAGCGTCTTATAGACCGAACAAATATGGCGGGAGTATGTAGGAATTGAACCCACCCAAGCAGCTCCTAACTGCTCACATCGGTTTTGAAGACCGAGGGGCACACCAGCACCCATCTACCCCCATATACTGGCCGCCACCTGATTATACACGGGACGGCCGGGTTTTGCAAGAAAAGAATTTAATTTTGCAGGCGTCTTGCATCGCCTTCCTTCCGGGTCAGGCCCGTCAGATCCCAATATTCCAGCAGGGCCATAGCGTATTTCCGGGAGGTGCCGATGGCATCCCGGAATTGGGCCAGGGTAACCATGCCTTCCTTTTCTGCAAGCCCGCGGAACAATCCCTCCGCCTCCTCCATGGCCTGGCGGGTAAAGAGCAGGTCCGGCTCCAGGGGGACCAGGTCCCCTTCGTCCGTCAGGTAATCCAGCACTTTCTGGAAGTCCTTGTTTTTCCCCATTTCCCGGGCCAACTGGCTCCGCTCCGGCGGCGCGAAGGGCTCCTTTGCACAGGCCGCCAGCAGCCTTTCCTTCAAGGCCTGCTGCTCCGGCGTAAACCGAACGCGGAAATCCGGCAGGGCCAGGCAGCGGCCTGCTGCCGCCAGAGTACCATCCGCTGCCATCCGCTCCAGCAGCTTATCCGCTGCCCCCGTTTCCAGCCGGGGCAGCAGGCTGGCCCGCAGGGCTTCCCGCCGAAGGCCCGCCTTGAGGGGATTCGCCTTATGGAAGTCCCCCAGGATGGCACGTGCCTTCTCCTGCAGCGTTTCATAGTATGTCCGGTGGATATCCAGCTTATCTGTAACGGGCAGGAGCTTTCCTTCTTCCTCCAGCCCACGAACGCAGGCCATAAAATCCGCCTCGTTCAGGTTGGTCTGGAGCCGGATCTGCCCAAGGGGCGCATAGCGGGGGCTGTTTTCCTGCACCAGAGCCTCCACCCTGTCCTTCTGATCTCCCTGCTGGAGCTTTGCCAGGACTTCCGGCACCTCCATATCCCCATGGCGGTGCTTATGGGGCTTGGGATCCAGAATCTGCCCGCCGCCGATGGTAACGATAGGGGAATAGAAACGGACTACGAAATGATCTTCCGCCTTCAAGGCAATGGGCTCCTCAAAGCGAAGCTGGGCGTAGCAGTTGTCTCCGGGCAGGAGTTCTTCCAACCCGCCCAGCAGAACCACTTTGCAGAGGAGCTCCTTAGCGCCGCAGTAAAAATGCAGCCTGCTGCCGTTTTTGATAGACCAGGCCGCATCTTCCAGCACCCGCAGCCGCGCATCCACCATCATGGTGGTTTGCAGGCTGCCGGGCTTGGCCAGCACATCCCCCCGGTTCAGCTCTTCCTTCTTAACGCCTTGCAGATTCACGGCAACCCGCTGGCCCGCTTGGGCCTCCGCCACGCTCTGGGAATGCACCTGTAAACCTCGGGCCTTTGCCAGGCGGCCGCTGGGATAGATCATTACGTCCTCTCCCTGGTGAAGAGTCCCTTCAATAAGGGTGCCCGTGGCTACCGTGCCAAAGCCCTGCATGGAAAATACCCGGTCCGCCGGCAGGCGGAAGGGACGCTCCGTATGCTTGCCCCGGGTTTTTGCCACCAGGTCGAAAAGGGTCTGGCGCAGCGCCTCGATGCCCTCCCCCGTGTAAGAGGATACGGGCAGGATGGGAGCGCCCTCCAGGCAGGTTCCCTTGAGCTGATCCTGCACATCTGCCGTCACCAGCTCCAGCCATTCCTGGTCCACCATATCGATCTTGGTCAGGGCCACGCAGCCCCGCTGGATATCCAGCAGGGAAAGGATACCCAGGTGCTCCTTGGTCTGGGGCATAACCCCCTCATCCGCCGCCACCACCAGCAGCGCCAGGTCGATGCCCCCTGCGCCGGCCAGCATGTTCCGGATGAATTTCTCATGGCCAGGCACATCGATGATGCCCGCCTTCCCTCCATCGGGCAGGTCCAGATAGGCAAAGCCCAGTTCGATGGTAATGCCCCGGCGTTTTTCCTCCTCCAGCCTGTCCGTATCGATGCCGGTCAGGGCGTTGATGAGGCAGGTCTTTCCGTGGTCCACATGGCCCGCCGTTCCGATGATCACATTATTCACAGGCATCCTCCTTCCTGCTGCAGGCCTTCACCGCTTCCGCCAGGGCATCCAGAGCCCCATCCGGCACCGTGCGCATATCCAGCAATACCGTGTCCTTATGGATGCGGGCCGCCACTGGCTCCGGCCGCTGCAGCAGCCGGTGGCAGAAAGCCTCCGGCGTAACCGACCGTAGCTGCAGCCGCACGGCCCGGGAGGGAATGGTCTCATTGGGCACGGAGCCAGCCCCTATCTGGGCCCGGCTCTCTACCAGATCCGCCGTAAAATCCGCTGCCTCCCCCAGGCGGGCCAGCAGGGTCTTTCCCCGGGCCTCCAGGCTTTCCAGGGGCTGGGACAGCATTTGATAGAAGGGAATTTTGCCCAAGGCTTCCTCTGGATAGCGGTATAGCCGCAGGGTTGCTTCCAGGGCCGCCAGGGTCATCTTATCCACCCGAAGAGCCCGGAGCAGGGGATGGTGCTTCATTTTCTCGATATAAGCGGCCTTGCCCACCAGGATGCCTGCCTGCGGGCCGCCCAGGAGCTTATCCCCGGAGAAACAGAGCACGTCCGCCCCGCCGCTGAGGCCCTCCTGCACCGTGGGCTCATCCTGCACGCCATATGGGGAAAGGGGGAGCATGGCGCCGCTTCCCAGGTCATAGAGCAGAGGCAGGCCCCGGTCGTGGGCAATGGCAGCCATCTCCGCCACGGATACTTCCTCCGTAAAGCCTACAATGCGGTAATTGCTGGTATGGACCTTCATAAGGGCCGCCGTGTTTTCCCCGATGGCCCCGCTGTAATCCCCGGGATGGGTCTTGTTGGTGGTGCCCACTTCTTTGAGGATGCAACCGCTCTGCTCCATAACCTCCGGCACCCGGAAGGCCCCGCCGATCTCCACCAGCTCCCCCCGGGATACGATTACCTCCTGGCCCCGGGCCACAGCGCTCAACGCCAGGAGTACGGCGGCAGCGTTATTGTTGACCACCAGGGCAGCCTCCACCCCCAGCAATTCCTTAAGCAGGTTCTCCACATGAATATACCTATCTCCCCGCTTGCCGGTGCTGCAGTCGAATTCCAGGGTGGAATAGCCGGCGGCCACGGTTTGGACCGCCTGGATGGCCGGTTGCGCCAGGAGCGCACGGCCCAGGTTTGTATGCAGAATCACGCCCGTGCCGTTGATAATAGGCCGCTGGCTGGGAGTTTCCTGGGACTGCAGCAGGGCTGCTGCCTGCTGCAGCAGCGCCTCCTCCCCTACATCTACAGCTTTACCCGCCAAAATATCCCGCCGTGCCGCCTCCAAACAGGCCCGCAGGCTATCCGCCACCAGACCCCGGCCCTTATGGGAAAACCGGCTATCCTCCATAGCCCGGCTCAGCAGCCCGTCCATCTTGGGGAGCCGCCGCAGCGACTCACTTCGTCCATCCATTGCCATTTCCTCTCCCGCCCCCCCATTTTATGGCGAAGCGCTGTTTTTCTTCTTTACAGTAAAGCACAGGGCCGCCGTTTTTTCAAGCTGGACAATATCGTATTTGCCAATATTTCCGGCTTAGCCTTTCGCTCGTTTTTTTGCGTCCCATGCCGGTGAATCGCGGGGCAGAAAATTCGGGATTGGCCGGAACCAGCTTTCTATCCGCTTCCCTTTCCCCGGCCACCTCCCCCGGCATTATTTTTCTTTGGAAATAACCCAACAGGGATTGCGCCAGGTTGAAATATAGGTTATCATCTATATATAGGATATATATGGCCTTCGTGGCTCCGTGAACGGGGCCGCCGCAGAAGGTTGCGCCAAAGGCCTGTAGTCCTGCAAGGCGCCCCCAGTTGCCCAAATCATAAGCATGAGGAGTATTTTTTATGAACTTCCGTCAGCTAGAGGTATTTGTTTCCATCGTAAAGTTCCATAGCTTTTCCAAGGCCGCTGAAGACCTCTATCTGACGCAGCCCACCGTCAGCGCCCATATCAGCGCCCTGGAGGAAGAAATGGGGGTGCAGCTGATTATCCGCTCCACCAAGGCTGTCTATCCCTCCGCCGCAGGCGCCGTCCTTTACGAATACGCCAACAACCTTCTCATGATGCGGGACCGAACCTATTATGCCATGAAGCATTTCCCGGAAATGCTCACAACCACCCTGGAGTTGGCGGCCAGTACCGTGCCTGCCGAATATGTCCTTCCCAAGCTTATTCATAACTTTAGCCAGCAGTATCCGCACATCCTCTTTTCCGTCCGAGAAGCGGACAGCGGCCAGGTTATCCGCCGGGTTGTAACGGACGAAGCCGTGCTGGGCTTTACGGGAACTACCCTGGATGAAGAAAAATGTAAATTCGTGGAGATCGCCAAGGACAGGCTGGTTATCGCTACCCCCAATACGGAGGCCTATCAGGCCCTGCCCCGCGATAATTTCCCCGTGGAATCCTTGAAAACGGCTCCCTTCCTTCTGCGTATGCTGGGCTCCGGCACCCGGAAGGAATCCGACTCCTACCTGATCAACTGCGGCGTCAGTCCGGAAGACCTGCACACCGTAGCCTATTTTGACAGCCTAGAGGGTATTAAGCAGGCCATTGCCTGCGGCATGGGC
>CALVLF010000047.1 GCA_944336625.1 uncultured Clostridia bacterium | reverse complement strand
CGCGGGCGACCGACCCCGCCGGGCTGGTCATTCCGCCCCGGACGGGGAGGATACCCTGGGCATGGTGGATGCCCTCGATATCCTCCGGGCTGGTCTCCAGGCGAACCAGAACCACCTTCTTACCGTTGTTGACCCACTCCATAACGTCTTCCGCGGAGAATACGATCTGGCCGCTGGCGGCGCCGGGGGAAGCGGGCAGGCCCTTGCCGATGGGCTTGGTGTTCTTGAGAGCCTGGGCATCAAACTGGGGATGGAGCAGCGCATCCAGCTGCTTGGGATCCACAGCCATAACCGCTTCTTCCTCGGTGATCATGCCCTCGTCTACCATATCGCAGGCGATCTTCAGAGCGGCGGCAGCGGTACGCTTGCCGTTACGGGTCTGGAGCATATAGAGCTTCTTCTCTTCGATGGTGAACTCCATATCCTGCATATCCCGGTAATGATGCTCCAGCTTATCGCAGATATCTACAAACTGCTGATAGGCCTCGGGCATAACCTCTGCCAGCTGATCGATGGTCTGGGGGGTACGGATGCCAGCCACCACGTCTTCACCCTGGGCATTCATGAGGAATTCGCCAAAGAGCTTCTTTTCGCCAGTAGCGGGGTTACGGGTGAAAGCAACGCCGGTGCCGGAGGTATCACCCATGTTGCCGAATACCATCATCTGCACATTGACGGCGGTGCCCCAGTCGGAGGGGATGTCGTTCATGCGGCGGTAGTAGATGGCCCGGGGGTTGTCCCAGCTGCGGAAAACGGCCTTGATGGCGCCCATGAGCTGCTCTTTCGGGTCGGAGGGGAAGTCCTGGCCGATCTTGTCCTTATATTCGGCCTTGAACTGCTCCGCCAGGGCCTTAAGGTCTTCCGCAGTGAGCTCCGTATCCAGGGTAACGCCGCGCTCGGCCTTCATTTTATCGATAAGCTCTTCGAAATACTTCTTGCCCACTTCCATGACCACGTCGGAGTACATCTGAATGAAGCGGTGATAGGAGTCATAGGCAAAGCGGGGGTTGTTGGTCTTTTTGGCAAAGGACTCCACCACCTCGTCATTGAGGCCCAGGTTGAGGATGGTATCCATCATGCCCGGCATGGATGCCCGGGCGCCGCTGCGCACGGAAACCAGCAGGGGGTTTTCCAGATCGCCGAACTTCTTGCCGGACATCTCCTCCAGCTTGCCGATATAGGTATAAATCTCGTCCGCAATGGCGTCGTTAATCTGCTGACCATCTGCATAGTACTGCATGCAGGCCTCGGTGGTTATAGTGAAGCCCTGGGGCACCGGCATGCCAAGGCCGGTCATCTCCGCCAGGTTGGCGCCCTTTCCGCCCAAAAGCTCCCGCATATGCGCGTTGCCTTCGCTAAAAAGGTACACATACTTTTTTGCCATATTTTTTCCTCCTATTTGATTATATGAAGTATTGTGAGATAGCATCATTCTTATACGTTGCTGGAACGAAAAAGAGCGGCCCCATGAACTAACGAGCCGACATAATTATATCATAACAGGGAAAATATTCAACTGGTTCCATGGGGTTTTTGCAGTTTCCCCTGCATTTTATTTATTTATAATTGATAAAATGGCTTTGAAATTGCATGGGCAATCTGGGCATATTTCGCCTTTTAGAGCTGTTTCGCTGCCCGCAGGGGCCGCTCCAGCAGATATTCCGCATAGCCGTTCAAGGCGGTTTTCAACTCCCGCCGCACCCGCTCCGGCAAAACTACCCGGTTCATTTCCTTATCGGAGAGCAGCAGCATCCGCCGCACCGCTTCCAGGGAGAGCGGGCTTATATCCATAGTATCCGGGCCCATGCAGCCCTGGCATACGGCACCCCCGGCGCCAGGATCGAAACCCAGCCGGGAAAGGGCCCGCAAATCCCTGCCGCAGCGGGCGCAGCTAGTCAGCCGTGGGCTGTAGCCCAGAGACTGCAGGCAGCGGGCTAGAAAGCACAGGGCTACGTCCGTGGGGTGCTGGCTGCCATAGGCAGCATAGCTCAGGCCGTAATACAACAGTTCAAATACCGCCTCGTTTCGCTGCTCTGCCGCCAGGCAGGCATCTGCCACGGAGGTCATATAGGCGCCGGCAGCAAAGCGATGCAAATCCTCCCGCAGGGGGTAAAAGCGCTCCCGTACTTCGCAGTTATCCACCGTCATGCGGCTCCGCCCCTCGTAGAGGACGAATTCCCCAAAAATGAACATTTCACTACAGGAAAAAAGCCGGGAGGCAGGCTTCCGGCATCCCCGGGCAGCAGCGCTCAGCTTGCCCCGCTCCCGGGTCAGAATGGTGAGGATCCGGTCGTTATCCCGGTAATTGGCATACCGGAGGATGATGCCTTGCAGGGTCAACGTGGACATATAGCCTTCCCTTCCATTTTTGTCATGGATTCCTTGGCATGGGCATCCCGCCTTTTCGCCATACTGAAGGCAGGGGCGGCGCTCCCGCCCCGGAAAGGAGGGCTTCCATGGCCAATCCATCACCCAGGCAGGCCTGGAACCGCTTTGTCAAAACCGGGCATCCGTCGGATTATATGGCCTACCGGGCCGCCTCTGCCGCCCAGGTAAAGGGCAGGCGCGAAAGCTGACGGCTATTCATAGCCCAGCTCCCCCAGGAAATTCGGGTTGTTTCGCCAGTCTTCCTTCACCTTTACCCAGAGCTTCAGGTTGACCCGGCTGCCCAAAAGCCATTCCATATCCTTACGGGCCTCGGTGCCAATCTGCTTGAGGGTAGCGCCGCCCTTGCCGATGATGATGCCCTTATGGCCGGGGCGCTCACAATAGATCGTAGCCCAGATATCCTGCACGCCGTCGGGCCGGGTCTCGATTTTATCCAGCCCTACCCCCAGCCCATGGGGCACCTCCTCCCGCAGGAGCATGAGGGCCTTTTCCCGGATAATTTCTCCGCAGATCACCCGCTCCGGCTGATCCGTCACCATGTCCTCGGGAAAATATTGAGGACCTTCCGTAAGATAGGCGGAAAGGGCGCCCAGCAGCGCCTCCACCCCCGTGCCATCCTGGGCGCAGAGGCGGCAAACCCGGCGGATAAAGGGGGCCTGTCCCAGCCGCGCCTCGGCAGCTTCCACCTCTGCCAAAGAGCAAAGATCCGTCTTATTCAGGCCGGCAATCACCGGGGCCTTGGCCTGGCTCAGCTTATCCAGAAGGGACTCGTCCTTGGGGCCGATGCCCCGCTTCCCATCTACCAGAAATAAAATGGCCTCTACCTCGTTCAGAGCGTCATAGGCCACCTTAACCATATATTCCCCCAGCCGGTTCCTGGGGGTGGTGACGCCCGGCGTATCCAGGAATACCATCTGGTACCCCGGCCGGGTCACCACCCCCATGATCCTATTGCGGGTAGTTTGGGCCCGGTTGGATACGATGGATACCTTCTGCCCTACCAACCGGTTTAAAAGGGTGCTCTTTCCCACATTGGGCGAGCCGATAATAGAGATGAACCCGGAGCGGTAGCTCATTGCATATCCTCCGCCGTAAAGGCTTCCGGCAAAAGTTCCCCCATGGTGAAAATTTTATATTCCCCCTCCCGGTTTGCGCAGACCACCGGCATGGCAGGATGGCAGAACTCCGCCAGGGCCTGCCTGCACACCCCGCAGGGCACAGCGTAGTTTTCCCCGTCCCATATGATAGCCAGGGCGTCAAACTGGCGCTCCCCCTCATATACGGCCTTGTACAGGGCCGTCCGCTCTGCGCATACCGTGGGGCTATAGGCAGCGTTTTCTATATTGCAGCCCATATAATAGGCCCCGTTGCTGGCCTTTAAGCAGGCGCCTACCCGGAAATTGGAATAGGGTACATAGGCCCGTCCCCGGGCATCCGTAGCCATGCGCACCATGCTCCTGGCTTCAAATTCATGAATTCCGCTCATCGCACAACTCCCATGTTCTGTAAGATTTCTTCCTGCCGGGCATACATCCGGCCAGCCTCCTCCGGCTCCATATGGTCCCAGCCCAACAGGTGCAAGGCCCCGTGAACCGTAAGGAAGCTTATCTCCCGCAGGAGGGAATGGCCATATTCCTCCGCCTGGGCCTGCGCCCGGGGCAGGGAGATGACGATATCCCCCAAAAAACCATCGGGGGCTGCCAGGATGCCCTCCCCTTCCTCCATGGGAAAGCTGAGTACATCCGTTGGCCTGTCCAAGCCCCGGTATTCCCGGTTCAGGGCCTGTATGGCCCCGTCATCCACCACCGTTACGGAAAACCAGCGCCCCTGGGCCCCTTCCGCTTCCAGGGCCTCCTGCCCCGCCTGGCGGATAGCCGCCGCCAGGTCTAGCTCCGCCGGGGGCTGTACCTCCAGGCGTATCTCTATCATGGCTTTTTTTCCTCCGGATATTCAATGCGGTCGTGCATAATGCCGCTGAAGGTGCGCAGGAAGCTCTTCTCGATCTCGCTGAGCTCATGGAAGGTCAGCGGCGCATTGGAAAGGAGGTTCTCGGGCCCATCCGTCAGCTTGCTCCAGATGACCTTATGCACCATTTCCTCCCGGGCTTCTTTTGTGCATTCCCCCAGGCTCCGCACAGCGGCCTCGCAGCAATCCGCCAGCATGACGATGGCGCCTTCCCGCGTAGAGGGCCGGTTCCCAGGATAGCGGAATTTCTTAGCGTCCACGGCGCCTCCGCTGAGCTTCTGGGCTTTGTAGTAGAAATAGGCCACCAGGGAATTGCCATGGTGCTCCGCAGCAATGCGGATAACGGCGCTGGGCATTTTATTCTTGCTCAGGATGGTAGCGCCATCCTTCTGATGGGCGATGATAATAGCGGCGCTTTCCTCGGGAGCCAGGGTATCGTGAATATTGGTGCCCTGCTGGTTTTCCATAAAGTACAGAGGCCGGCGCAGCTTGCCCACATCGTGATAGCAGGCCCCGACCCGGGCCAGCAGGGCGTCGGCACCGATTCGCTCTGCGGCGCCCTCCGCCAGGGCAGCTACGTTCATGCTATGCTGGTAGGTGCCCGGTGCTTCATACATGAGCTGCTTGAGCAGCGGGTTGCTCGTATTGAGGAGCTCATTGAGCCGGGCCGGGGTAGCGATGTCAAAAAGGTTTTCCCATATGCTCAGGGAGCCGACCACCAGCAGGCCGGAAAGGGCGGCGCTCAGCAGCACCCAGGCGGCATTGATCAGAATATCCGCAATAGAGCTCCCGATCATGATATATACGGCCATCACGCAGACCGCACCTGCAATGCCCCCCATGCCGGCAGCAGCGATGATAGCCCCCCGGGTCTGGACCCGGCGCAGGGCGTAGGTCGCCGTAATACCAAAGCAGAGGACGAAGAGGAGCATGGAAAGGGAATCCCAGGAGAAGGCGCTCCCAGGCCGGGAGGCCAGCATAGCACCCAGCAGGGATAGGAGTACCGCGCTGCAAATCCCCGCCCGCTCCCCTACCAGGATGGCAATGAGCATGGCCGCCAGGGGCAGGGGCGTGATGTGGACATCCAGCATATTGCATAAAAGGCTCAGCGGCGGCATGACAATGAGCAGCAGGCCCATAATCAGCATCCGGTTGAAATCCCGGAAAATCCCCGGCTGAAGCATATACAGGCAGGCGGCGAAAATGCCATAGGCCAGCAGGGTATAAAGGCCGGTGCCCAGATAAATGTAGCCATCCTGGACCCCGCTTTCCGCCACCATGTCCAGCTGGTTGAGCAGAACCATATGGGTTTGGGTAACGATGGCCCCTTCGTTGACGATTACATCCCCCCGCTCCAGCACCTGCACGGGGGTAACCGCCGCAGCGGCCGCCTGCCGTGCCTCTTCCGTGGCGCTTTCATCTACCGTATAAGTGGATTGGAGGTAAGCGGTTAAAGCCAGCTCGCCCGTATGCTTCAGGCCGCTGGACAGGCTGGTGGAAGCATTCACCTCTGCGATGGCAGCCGTCCGCACCCGCTCTATGCTTTCCTCCGCCAGCCCGCCTGCAAGGGCGGTGGTGATTTTCGGCAGGACGATATCCCGGAGCATTGCAAGCTCGCTTTCCCCTGCCATGAGCACCCCCAAAAGTGCCTCCTTATCCAGCGCAGGCTCCGTCAGGCTGCCCAGGGTAGTAACGTTCTCCTCCGTGAGCAGGGCTTCCCACTCCGCCTGGGTAGGGCTTTCCGTTGCCGCCATGCTGCGGCCCCGGATGCGCACCTCATTCAGGTCCGCAAAGAAATCCGCTGCTTGCGTCTCCAGGCTGCTCACCAGGTCCTGATCGATCTCGTAAACGGGCTGGACGCTGTCCATGGCGCTTTGGCGCAGGGCTTCGGTAGCCGCCTCGTCATTCAGGGTCTGGCTAGCCCGGATGGTTGCCGGGGCAGGCTGCCCTACCGTTACAGCATAGCGCTTGGGTATAAGGCAGGCCAGGCTGCATATATAGGTGGATGCCACCGCTAGTGCCAGCAGCGCCACTGCCACGATGTTTCCATAGAGGCCTGGATTTCCCTTTTTATCCCGTGCCTTTCCCATGCTTACCCCCCTTTGCTGGTTTATCTGTCGTCTTTCCCTTGGCCCCGGCCGGCTTCCGCCCGCTCATAAGCCCGGATGATACGCTGCACCATCTCGTGCCGCACTACGTCCTTATGGGTCAGGTATACTTGACTAATCCCTTCCACATCCTTGAGTACCTCCAGGGCGTGGACGAGGCCGCTCTTGCGCTCCCGCGGCAGGTCGATCTGGGTGATATCCCCCGTCACCACTACCCGGGAGCCTTCCCCAAAGCGGGTCAGGAACATCTTCATCTGTTCGCAGGTACAGTTCTGGGCTTCATCCAGAATGATATAGGCATCGTTCAGCGTGCGGCCCCGCATATAGGCCAGCGGCGCCACTTCGATGGCCCCCCTGTCCACCAGCTGGTGAAAATTTTCAGCCCCCAGGAAATCATACAGGGCATCATACAGGGGCCGGAGATAAGGATCTACCTTGTTTTGCAAGTCCCCGGGCAAAAATCCCAGTTTTTCCCCTGCTTCCACCGCCGGCCGGGTCAGGATGATCTTTTCGACCTCCTTATTTTTAAAGGCCAATACCGCCATGGCAACTGCCAGATAGGTTTTCCCCGTGCCCGCCGGCCCTACGCCGAATACCACCGTATTCCGCTTCAGGGCGGAGATATATTTCTTCTGGCCCAGGGTTTTGCACTTGATGCGCCGCCCCTTGTTGGTAAAGGCCACCACATCATCCAGCAGCTCCAAAATGAGCTCCGCATTTCCCTCTTTGGCCAGGTCTATGGCGTAACGGATGCGGCTCCTGTCGATGTTCTCCCCCCGGCGCAGAATGGTTAGCAGCTTGTCCACCACCGTATAGGCCAGGGCCGCCGCATTTCCCTCGCCGGTAATGCGGATGCTGCCCCCGTCGGTTTTGATCATGGCGCCGGTTTCCTGCTGGATGATGCACAGGTTTTCATCGAATACGCCGAAAAGCCGCAGCACCTCATCCATGCTCTCCACCCCTATCTCATAGGAGTGGGGTTCCCCTGCCATGCCTTGTTCCAAGTCCAAATCTAGTTCACTCATCTTTTGTCTGTAACGCTCCGCTTTGTGCGATATTTTCCTCGGCGATTACATGAAGCACCGCCGTGACGCCTTGTTCATCCTGGGAATATTCCTCCTGGGTAGAGAGGATGCGGGCTGTTTTTTCCACCTCTGCCTCCATCTTTTCCCGGGCGCCAGCCAGGGCGATCGGGGCCAGCTCTTGTGCCGTAAGGGTTTGGGGCATTGCCACCAGCTCATGGCAGACCACTTCCGTAGCGGATAGGGGCAGCCCTGCCCCCAGGATGCGCGTCTTTCCCCGCTCCGCTTCATAGTCCGCAAAGGGAATTTCCGGCGGCGGCGCCGTCCACTCCCCCAGGCTGATTTCCGTATAAGTAAAGGTATTGCCGCTGGGGCCCGGCAAAACCTGGGTATAGGGCGCCGTATAGGAAAAGCGGTAAAGCACCCGGGCGATCACTTCCCCCCGGGCTTCCACCTGGATTCCATTCCCCAGATCTCCGGTTATGAGCTCCTGCCCCTTGAGCACCCCATCCCCTGCATGGAACAGGGCCTTTCCGGAAAGGGGGGTTATGCGGCGGATAACCCCATCCTTGGCCGCATAGAGGCTGGCAGGCTCTCCTTCTTGCAAAATAGCGGGCGTTTCGCTGGCTTCCTGAATGGAAACCTGCAAAACCACGCCGTATAGCTCTGCACCGGCCCAGGCAATGCGCTGGTCCGAAGCCATAACCGCCTGCCCCAGGCTGCTGGTCTTTACCTGGCCCCGGGGCGTGCCCGGGACGATGCCCATTTCCGTCAGGGTCTCGATGATCTCCGCCTCTGTAACCCGGTCGCAGCCTTCTATCTGCAAAAACCATACATACCGGGAGGCTATCAGCAGGGCAGCCAATACTAAGATCCATCCAAAGAGCAAAACCTTGCGGAAACGAAGCCGGGAAAGGGCAATGGGCAGGCCGTGCTTTTCCAGAATGGTAATCCGGCAGCCCAGGCTCCGGTTCAGGCGCCGCAGGGCATAAAAGCTGCCGATGCTCACGCAGGCCGTCATGGTGTTCCGGCCGGGCCGGGCTATGTTCCATACCTCCAACCCTTCCCGAATGGCCCGGTTGATAAACCGCTCAAGGCCTACGCCTTCGATTTTTATCATAACATATCCGGCGAGAGAATTCCACATATCCACGCCTCTTCCCCCTCCTTTCCGGGCCTTCCGCTTCCCCTGTTTACACTTTGTTCACCTTTCCCCTGCCCCCTGGGCATAGCCGATTCCCTGGATGCGGCCGGAAATATACAGCCGCTCCGGGCTCAGCTCCCGCAGGGTAAGGGCCTGGCCCGTAATACAAAGCAGGCCCGCCCGGGTTTGCAGACAGACCTCCTCCGCCCTGTATTGTTGCACGCCCTGGTGGTTTTCCACCAGGGCATGTTCCCTGCCCAGCAGGGTAATTTTCGGCGTACCCGCCGCCTCCTCCGGAAGATCCAGGGCGGAAAGAATCCGCCGCCCCAGGTGGATATGCCGTTTGCGTTTTCCCATAACAAAAGCCCCCGTATTTCCTATGGTATGCATGGTCCCATCCGAATATTTTCGCCCCTGGAAAAAAGGCCCTATAGGCCCCTTGCCCGGGGAGCATCCCCCTGCTATACTGTCTCTTAGCTGCCAGCGGCGGCCGATTCCAGCCTTTTAGGAGGGAAACCATGTCCAAAAAAGGGAAGCGTCTATTGTATATAGCCGGCGGCTTCCTTGCCTGCTTAGCAGCCCTGAGCCTCTTCTTTCGCTATCAGACCCAGCGAACCCAGACCATCCTGCACCTGACCCAGGCGCAAAAGCTTGCTGACTTTGACACCTTGTGCTCCATATTGGAGCAGGCTTATCCATTTTGGGCGGAAGCGGAGCAGATGGGAATTCGCAGGCAGGAAGCTTATGAGGATTGCCGGGCGGCCATTGCATCGGCGGATACGGATATCGCCTAT
This sequence comes from uncultured Clostridia bacterium, assembly GCA_944336625.1. Taxonomy (GTDB): domain Bacteria; phylum Bacillota; class Clostridia; order Christensenellales; family CAG-138; genus Pelethousia. Next base: position 22,837 of record CALVLF010000047.1, on the reverse strand, counting down.
TGCAAGGCGCTGGATGCTTTTCTTGGGGAATTCCAGGGGCTGGGGCATCTATCTCTTTTGGATGGAGCCATGTACCGCCAGTATGGAGACGCCCTAAGGGCGGGCCAAAGCCTGCTTACCGCCCAGGAGCGGGCAGGGCTGGAGCCCATTGTTCGCCTTCTCAGAAGCGAAGCCGTTCAGCATACCTATAGCCTGCTGGATCAAAGCCATTCCGGCTTTCGCAGCACCATCGGCCTGAAAGAATCCTATCTGGAGGAGCAGCCAGCGCAGGAGGAAGCTGCGCCAGCCCCGGCCATCACCACGGCCATCTATGCCGGCGGCAGGGCCGCCTATGTAAAGATCCCCTCTTTCTCTTTGGAGTATTATGCACAGGCCCAGGAAACCCTGGCTGCCTTTTTCGCAGAAATACAGTCCATCCCCCATCTGATTGTGGATATCCGGGGCAATGGCGGTGGAAGTGACCGCTTCTGGCAGGATCTTCTGGTAAGCCCCAATGCAAAAACCGCTCTCGTATCAGAGCGGTACTTCCTCTTTAATTTAAACGCCTGGACGGAGGAATATGCTGCCGCCAATTCCCTACTTCCTCAGCCCTGCAGCCAGCTGCCGGAAGGGCTACAAAAGGAATATGGCCAGCGCTTTTCCCATTATGCCCTGGATGTAACCGCCTTTGGGGCTGCGCCCACCCCCTATCCGGGAAGGATTTGGCTGCTGGTAGACGAGGGCGTATACTCTGCGGCGGAAAACCTGGCCATGTTCTGCAAAAATACCGGGTTCGCTACCTTAGTGGGCACTGCTACCGGCGGAGATGGCGGCATGGCAGACCCTATGCTCTTTTCTCTCCCCAACAGCGGATTGGTTGTCCGCTTCAGCATCTTTTATGGCCTGAATGCGGATGGCAGCGGCAACGAAGCCAACGGAACCAGCCCGGATATCCTCCTTCCCCAGGGTGCCGATGCGCTGGAATCCGTCCTGGAGGAGATCGGTTAAGCACATAAATAAAGCTCCCTATTTGCTAAAGCAAATAGGGAGCTTTTGTTTAGCCTGGCCCGTAAGAGGGAATTTCATCCCTCTTCGGCAATTTCATCCATAAGGGCGAGAAAATGATCGAACACCTCGTTGAGCAGAACTTCGCTCTGGATGGTAACGTAGGTTTCCTCTCCGCCCTCCGGTACGACCTGGAGGATCACCACCTCCGCCTCGTCCTCCGAGGCTGGCGCCTCATCCAGGGGACTCAGGGCGATATACCGTTCCCCTTCATAGAGGAAGGTAAGGATATGTTCAAACCGGGCAGGTTCCCCTGCCTCATCCAAGAGGACTACTTCGTCCAGATTCACCTGTTCCATGGGACTATCCTCCTTATTTAGAGCCTGGGATTGGTGGCAAGGTAACCTTGGAGAATCACCACGGCCGCCAGCTTATCCACCACCTTGCGCCGCTCTTTCCAGCCCAGCTCCGCTTCGTTCAGAACCCGCTCCGCCGCCACGGTGGTGAGCCGTTCGTCGTAAAAGGCGTGCTCCCCTTGGAAGCCTTCCAGCACCAGCCGGGCAAACTCCCGCACCTTTTCGCTCTGGAAGCCATAGGAGCCATCCATATTCCGCGGCAGGCCGAAAAGCAGCCGCACGGGCGCGTATTTTTCCGCCAGGGTCCGGATATAGGCTGCGTCTTTTGCATCGTCGCCGGTGCGGGTATAGGTTTCCAGGCCCTGGGCCGTCAGCCCCAGTGGGTCGCTCACGGCGATGCCGATCCGCTTATCCCCCACATCCAGGGCTAAAATCCGCAGCATGGTTTTTAGTCCTCCTCGTGGGCCTGGGCATAGAAACGTACCAGTTCTTCCAGCAGCTCATCCCGCTCCAGGGTACGGATCATATACCGGGCATTGTTATAGCTTGTGATATAGGTAGGGTCACCGGAAATCAGATAGCCTACGATCTGGTTTACAGGATCGTAGCCCTTTTCCTCCATCGCCGTATAGACCTGCATGATGACCTTGCTGGCTTTGTTTTTATCCTTTTCCACCCGGAACTGCATGGTTTCATTGATAAGATCGGCCAAGCGATTCACCCCCTTCTTACATACTTATACTGTATCAGTATATCCTGAATTGGCAGTTTTTTCAATCTGGTTTCCTATAAAACCCATCCTAGGAAAGAAATAAACCCGATAAAAAACTTGGGCAAGGGGAGAAAGCCTCCCTTTGCCCATCGCTTCCCTGCCGGGTTCCACCCCAGGCAGCTGCGCCGGTTCAGTTGAACATCCCAGAGACCATCCGCTTGCCGCAGCGCATAGCGCGGCGGGAGTCCCGGACCATCCGCCGAGCCACATCGGGATACATGGCCGTTACCGCCATATAGCCAGCGGCAGCCCCGGCCACCATGCCCACCATAAAGGGAATCGTTTTCATCATGTTTCGGCTCCTTCCCGCTTCCAGTGATGGGAAGCATTTTATGGGCTTAGTGTGTCCCAAATCCGGAGCCTGCCCCCATGGAAATTTCTACAAAATTCCCCGAGCTTGCAGGGCTGCCCAGGTATCCGCCGCAATGTCCGCCGGGCTGCGGAAGCGCTGCCCTTCCATGCAGGGGATTACCTGTATATCCGCCCGCCGGGCCGCGGCTTCCAGGTATTTATCCCGGGCGCGGCGCTGAATGCCCAGGGAAGCTTCATATACGTCCTTCCCCTCTCCAACATAGTCCCGGTGGCCTTTTTTCAGCACGTTCGCGCCAGCCTGGGCGATATCTACATCATAAAAAAGGAATACATCTGCCCTAGGCAGGCCGAGATGGTTATATTCCAAATCGAATACCCAATCTACCAGATCCGGCTTCCCCAGGTCGATCTCCCGGATGGATTGATAAACCCCATTGCTGAGCACATAACGGTTGATCAGCAGGATATCCAGGCCCTGGGGCTGAAAATCCCGCAGATCCTCCCACCGGTCCAGGGCGAACCAAAGGGCCATGGACTTCCCATCCACCTGATCCGCCTGCAGGCCCCCCTGGCCGGATAAGAGCCGGCCTACCTGGCTGCCAAAATAGCTGGAATATACCGGGTACTCCCGCGTTTCCACCCGAAGCCCTGCCTGGGCGCAGGCTTTCTCCAGAAGGCGGAACTGCACGCTTTTTCCGCTTCCGTCGATCCCTTCGATGGCGATGGTTTTCATTCGCTTCCCTTCCCTTCTCCCAGAATCCGCTTCAGCCGCCAGAGCACATCTTCCTCCACCTGGGCCCGCACATAGGTGCCCTGAGCTTCATGCCGCTCCTCCAGAACCCGGCCTTCCCTCTGCAGCAGGGACATGGCTTCGTATTTATCATAGGGAATCAGCAACTCTAACTCCTTCCAGCGGCCGCTGAGGGCTTTCTCCAAGGCCTGGGAAAGGGCGTCCAGCCCCGTTCCCCTTCGGGCGCTAATGACCACCCCATCCTGGGGCAGTGGGCTCTCGGCCTGGTCCGCCTTGTTATAGACCCGAATACAGGGAATATCCCCCGCTCCCAGCTGGGCCAGCACATCTTCCACTACAGCCATTTGGCTGGGGTAATAGCTGGCAGAAACGTCGATCACATGCAGGATCAGGTCTGCCTGCCGCACCTCCTCCAGGGTGGATTGGAAGGCCTCGATCAGCTCATGAGGCAGCTTATTGATAAAGCCCACTGTATCGCTTAGAAGGATCTGGCTTCCATTGGGCAGTTCCGCCTGGCGCACCACCGGGTCCAAGGTGGCGAAGAGCTTATCCTCCGCCAGCACCCCTGCCCCGGTCAGGGCATTGAGCAAGGTGCTTTTCCCCGCATTGGTATAGCCCACCAGAGCCACCCGGGGGATCCCATCCTTCTGGCGCCGCTCCCTCCGAAGGCCCCGCTGCTTTTCAATGGCCTTCAGCTCCTCTCCCAGCTCATAGATCCGCCGGCGGATGCGCCGCTTATCGCTTTCCAGCTTGGTTTCCCCAGGGCCCCGGGCGATGGTGCCCGCGCCTTGCCGGGATAGGTCCTTACCCTGGCCAAAAATCCGGGGCAGCTCATACTTGAGCTGGGCAAGCTCCACCTGCAGCTTGCCCTCCCGGCTCATGGCGTGCCGGGAAAAGATATCCAGGATCAGAGCCGTCCGGTCGATCACCCGGACGCCGGTAATGGTTTCCAAGTTCCGGGTCTGGGCCGGGGTAAGCCCATCGTCGAAGATCAGTAGGTCCGCCTCCAGGGCGCTGGCCAGCAGGGAAAGCTCCTCCGCCTTGCCGCTGCCGATATAGGTAGCGTTATCAATCTCCCGCTTGCGCTGGGTAGATCGGCCCACTACTACGGCCCCCGCCGTAGAAGCCAGTTGTCCCAGCTCCCCTAGGGTATCATAGGGGGCATCGCTTTCCAAGCCCACCAGGATGGCCCGCTCGGGTTCTGCCGCCTGCACCGCCTTCGTTGCGCTTTTAAAGCGGTCATCAGCCAGGTAAATCTCCTGCATCAGGGCGCGCTGAGGCAGCTTATGGGGCCGTAGGGGACCATAGAGAAGAACAGCCCGGCTGCCCGCCTCGTCCATATCCCCCAGATAGCCTGCATAGAAATTCAGGGGCTGCCCCTCCGGCCCCACCCCCAGGGCTGCCATGGCATCTAGCCGCATAGAGCGCAGCGTGCCCGCATCTACGCTGGAAAGCCGGCCGTCTCCATTGGGATGGGTATGGATGCAGCGGACGCCGCAGAGCCGGTCCGCATTGCGCACCAGCCGCATATTGGGCATGGACACCTTGCCGCTGTCGCCCACGGATACGTCCATCACCCGCCCATCCCGGGAAAGATATACGGAAATTTCCCGGCCGGTCTGGGCCGTAAAGGACGCCATGGCCCTAAGCAAGTCAAAGGAGGCGAACGTATCCGCCTCCATGCGCAGGTCATACAGGCTCCCGATCTGCTCCAGCAGAGCAGACCGGATGCCCTCAATATTTCCGTTTACCGAATTGGTCATGCTTTTCTATTTGTCCTTAATCTGTTTGCCCTCAATTGGCGGGCTGTACGTAGTTGCGCAGGTAGTTCAGGTCCATGCCATAGATCAGGCCGCCCCGGGTGCCTACCACCACCATGTTGTTGTAAACGGCGGGAGAGGCTTCGATATTGCTGCCCAGGCTCATCTCGTTGAGGATCTCGCCGGTCTGCCCGTCGATCAGATGGATGTATCCGGTCCGGTTGCACTGAACTAGGTAGCCCTTGCCGCTCTCGTCATAAACTGCCACCGGGGAAGACCAGGGGTAGCCCTGAAAATCGCACTCCCAGACTACGGTCATATCGTCGGTATCCAGGGCTACTAGCTTGCCCCGGGTGCCATCCGTCATGGCGACGGGAACGAAAATCATCCCCTCTAGGTCGTTCCGGCCGATGGCCAGGGTGCCCTGCACACCGCCGGAAACCTGGGAAGGCTCTGCAATGGTCTGGCAGTTATAGTCGTTGTTCTGGGCAACGATCTCCCCGGTAAGGGCATCGATCTTCCAGATGGGAATGGGGGCAGTGCTGTTGGCATCGGCCCGCCAGCCCGGATGGAAGGAGGTGGAAGTATAGACGTAAGGATGGTGATCCGCCCCCTCCAGGGACAGGACCGGGGTACAGTTGGTGTCATCCAGGGTATCCTGCACCCATACGGTTTCCAGAGTATTCAGATCGAGGCAGATCATATGGCCGCCGTTATCCGTAAAGATCGCATGGCCCCGCCAGATGATGGCGCTATCCTCCACGCCCAGCCACCAGCCCTCGGATCCATCCGCCGTATCGCTGGAAAGGTTCTGGGCCCCCCTATAACGCCACTTTACCGTCTGCGGATTGATGGAGATGGTGCCGGCAGCTTCATCATATTGGGTATTGAGCTTGATAGTATACAGGATGCCCGATTCGCCAGGATATATGAGGGTATCCGTTTCCGCGTCCACCAGGGCGGAACTATCGAAATAGGATAGGTTCCGCAGAGCGAAATCGTCGCCAGAGCCGAATTCGTAGAGGATCGTCCCGTCGATAAGGCTGATGATAAAGGCCCGGCTGCTTCCGCTGCCTTCGGTGGGGCTGTCATCGCCGCTGCCCACATACATGAGGGGGTAGCCCCGGGGGTCCAAAGCACCCGCCCCTTTGAAGGGGTAGCCTACGTTGATGGGATCCCGGGTTTCTTCGCCGGTATATAAATCCAGGAAGTAAATATGCCCATCCATGGTAGCATAGATGACCTCCACCAGGTCTGGATTATTCTTGGCGGAATCATAAAGGTTCATGATCCGCTTGGTTTCTTCCGGCCATTTTACGATGAGGGGCTGGCCCGTCCAGCCGCAGCCCGTCCAGGAGCCGCTTCCATAAACCTTGGGCAGGCTCCCCACGGTAAAGGTCCAGGGCTGGTCATAGCTGTCGCTCCAGGATACGGTGCCATAGGCGGCGCTATCCCGGAAATTATTGCCCCGGAAGGTGATGACGCCCTCCAGATCCGTATATTTTTCCCCTTCCAAGAAGTCGATAGGCTCAGCCCGGGTATAGGAATCCACCTGGGCGCCATTGTCCTCAATGGCCTCTTCAAAGCCGAAGTCCGAGGGCCGCGTCCCCTCCACAGCTGCCGGGCTGAAGGTAGGCACCGGCGTGGGGGTAGGCGCCGCCGTCGCCGCCGGCGGCTCGGGGGTTGGGGTCTGCCGGTCGAACAGGCTTCCAATTAAACCCGGGGAATCCTGGCCATCGCTCTGCCCGTCGGCAGCGCAGCTGCGCACCAGCAGCACAAGCATCAGGATAACGGCCGCAAGGAGGGCCAAAAGGAAAATCACCCGGCCCACATGGATGCGAACCCTGCGGCGGCGTCTCCTTCTTTTTCGTGTTTGAGAGCCCATAATTCTACCTCGTTTTCAATAGAGTACCTGTTAAATTATACCCTACTTCCCTGCCGGGTACAAGATAGGCTCTCTTTCCCAGGGATGAATAAATTATGAACGTCCGCCAGACGGGCAAAGGATGGGGCCCCTATGGGCAAAACCGGCTGGTTTTGCCCGCTGGCATAGGATACGCCAGAGGCCTGGAAAATCGGGCCTTTGCCCGGGCTATCGAAAAAGCGGCCCTTTCAGCCGCTTTTTCAAAGTTTCCATGGCGCCCAGGCCGCGCCGCAAGGGCAAGGCTTTTACGGATTTATGACATTCTCGCCGGAGCAAAAGGCCGCACCGCGCCGTGCCAGGGCCCTTCCCGGGGTTCCTTTGCCCGATGGGCTTCCGCCCCGCAAAAGGCCCCAAGCAAGCGGTTGCGCCGCGAGGGCGCTTGCAGCCGGGCAGCGGAGGTGAAGCGGCGGCCCTTTGCACAGAGGAGGGCCAAGGAAGCGGGCGCATTTTTCGCCGTCAGGGGGAAATGAAGCCTTAGCAGGCTTTGGCCCGACGGGGGGCCGGCGCCGGGCGATCCCTGCGAACTGCGCTGTATCCCCAAAGCCCAGGTTTTTTCGGCAGGCATACCAGAGGCCTGCAAATGCAGGCCTCTGGCGTTGGCGCTTATAAAATTTATGTGCATCTCCCCGGAAAAGGCCCTGGGGCTATCGTCCCGGCCCAGCGGCTCTTGGGCAGGCCATCTCCGGAGAGGATGGGCGAAAATTAGGCGGCCCGGCCCTCCGCCGGGGCGGAAAGATCCGCCACATACAGCCCCTGCCGGGGCCGGTTCGAGGCAGGCCGGGCAGCCCGCCCGGCCATACGCCGGCAGCGGGCGGCTTTTTTACGCCGGGCTGCTGCCATTTCACGAAGGGATAATACAGCCAGTGCCCCCAGGACGATGCCGGGCAGCATAAAGGTGAAAAACAGGCCGAAATAATTCATGGCAACCTCCTGGATAATCTTAATAGGAAATAAAGTTTCTTAAATGTAAATCACTCGGTTTTTCATCCTTGGTATATGGCTATTATAATATCTTTTTAAGATACCGTCAAGGCGTTTTTCGTCATTTTGTTCGATTATTTTTCTGCGCTTGCATTTTATTTCCGTTTAGGATACAATAGCCTTAAATACATCCTTGGAGGCATTATGAACCGTTTAAAAGAGCTGCGCCGGGCCAAGGGCCTTACCCAGGAAGACATTGCCCGCATCCTGGGGGTGCAGAAGGCCGCCATCTGCAAATATGAAACCGGCCGGGTAGCCATTCCCCAGGATGCTTTGGTGTTCCTGTGCGATTTCTTCGGCGTTACTGCCGATTTCATGCTCTGCCGGGAGGAAGGCCCCCAGGCATCTCCTCGGCTCAAGCCTCCGGCCGGCCTTTCCGCCCGTTTTCTCCCCCTGCCGGATACCGTAGGCGTTCCCCTGGTGGGTTGCGTCCACGCGGGGCTGCCCATGCTGGCGGCAGAAAACATTACCGAGTATATCCCCCTCCCCGCAGCGGACGTGCGCAATGGCGAATACTTCTACATGGAGGTAGAAGGAGACTGCATGGTAGGGGCCTGTATCCCAGAGGGATCCCTTGTTCTGGTGCGCCTGCAAAGTCAGGTGGAAAATGGCCAGATCGCCGTAGTTCGCCTAGGGGATGAGGTATTGCTCCGTAAGGTGAAATGGATCAGCGGCCAGCTGGTCCTTATCCCGGCCAATACCCGCTACGAGCCCATCCTGGTGGCGGATGGGGATGTGCAGATCATCGGCCGGGTGGTGGAAGCCCGAATCCGGGGCCTTTAATAGCCTGGCTGTTAAAAAACAGGGCGGCGCCCTATGTAATGCGCCGTCCTTTTTGTATTTTCCTAAGAGAAAAAGTAGCCACCTTCCCTGCCGGCGCGGAAATATTTTGGCGTTTATTCGCTTCCATCCGCCCGCTTCCTTTGCAATAAAAAAGGACGGAACGCAGATTGCCGTCCTCTGTTTATCCTAGGGGCGTCATATGTTTACGCTTCGATTTCCTCCACATAGCGCAGCAAGGGGCGAATCTGTTCCCGGCTGCTCTGGTCGAAGGAAGCGCGCACCATGTCATAGGCTTGGCTTTCCCCCTCGGTCCTTTTGAGCATGGCCCGGAAAACCCTCATCATGGCTTTATCCAGAGCGGACATTTTTTCATAATTTAGGCCGCTTTGAAAATAAAACGCCCTGGGGAGCTCGCCTTGGAAGCCAGCCAGGTTCTGGGCCAGGGCCGTCTTTGCCGCTTCTGTGCCCGAAGGTGTAGCGCCGGTAGCGAAAACGATCACATGTTTCCCTGCTAAAGACGGAGCTTGTTTCTTCAGCCAGCTTAGCCCCGCCAGCTTCCCCGCGTAAAAGCCGCCTCCAAACATTACCGTATCGTAATCCTTCCAATGGATGCTGCCCCGCTTCGCATAGGGAAAAACATCGCAGTGGATTTCTTCCGCAATCCAGTGCGCATATCGCTCCGTAAAACCGGTTTTGGATTTGTAAACCAGCAAAGTTTTCACAGCCCTTCCTCCGTCATTTCTTTAAGCCGCGCATCCAGTTTGGCTATAGTTTTGATCGTATCCTGCAGCTCTTCTTCCCCAAGGCAGGAAAAGAGCCTTTCCATAAAGGCGCCACTTTGTTCGTTATACCGCCGGCGGAAGTCCTGCGCCTTTTCCGTTAGGTAAATCCGCCGCTTTCTCCGGTCCGTCCCATCCTGGGCCAGGGCCACAAAGCCGGCCCTTTCCAGCTTTTCCAGCAGCTGCTTGGTATTCTGGTGGGAGCAGCCCACCAGCTCCCCCAGCTCCCGTATGGTAGGGGCCGTACGAAAAAGGGGTATGCAGTTGAGCAAAAAGCACTGTTTCCAGCTGATCTCCTGAAAAAACCGGTCCCCTGCCCCCTGGAAGCGGTTGTTGAAAGCATTAAGCAGGCCTACCAGGAAAAAGGGTGCCGGCATATGGTCAAATTCTATCCCTTTTCCATATGCTTGGAAGTTCGAATTCATCTATCCCTCCATATATAGAATATGTTACCCATATTATACAAGTTCTTACCTATTTGTCAAGCATAGCTAAAAAGGGAAGCTGCCTTTTGCGCCTGCTTCCCTTGTTTATATCCTGTATTCTTCTTCCGCCAGAGTTAGTCCCGCAGAACCTTTTCCAGAGGTTTTCCCTTGGCCAGTTCGTCTATGAGCTTATCCAAATATCGGATTTCCTGCATGAGGGGCTCCTGTATGTCCTCCACCCTTACCCCGCATATCGTTCCCGTAATGCGGCGGCGGTTGGGGTTAGGGGCCGGTGCCTCCTGGAAAAACCGGCCGTACTCCATGGGGCTTTCCACCAGAGCCGCCAGGGCCTCCGGCGTATAGCCCGTAAGCCATTGGATAACCGTATCCACCTCTTCCTTGGTGCGGCCCTTCTTCAGGGCCTTGTTCAGAAGCAGGGGGTATACCTTCCCTAGCGGCATAGCATAGACCTTTTCGTTTTCCATGGGCGCTGCCTCCTCTTGGCGGATTTCACCGGGGATTTACAGGGTTCGCCGCAGGTAAACCATATCCCGCAGCTGCCTGCCCCCCTCCCAGATGGGGTGGTCATAATGTTCCAAAAAGAAATCCTTTACCCGGCGGGCGTATACAAACCCGCATTTTTCATAGAAGGGGATGGTCAGGGGGCTGTCCCCGGTCCCCACCAGAAGGGTTTCGTAGGCGCCCTTATAGGTTTGGCAGAGGAATTCGATCAGCTGCCTGCCATAACCCCGGCCCTGGAAGGCGGGCTCCACGGCGATATTCTTCAGCTCCAGGACGCCAGCATTCACTTCCAGCACCACGCACAGCGCCTTCACGTCCCCATCCTCCAGGATATATAGCGTACCATTTTCCAAATACCGGTCGATCATGCTCTCCTGTTCATCCCCCAGGAGGAGCAGGGGCAGGTATTGCTTTTTATTTTCCCGAACCTTACGGATTTCCACGGCCCGCTCCTTCCCGAGGCTCCCTATTCATTGCGAATGGCCGTCAAGGGACTCAGGCGCATAGCCCTGAGGGCAGGATACAGGCCTGAGATCATGGCCACCAGCACGGAAAAACCCAGGGCACCCGCCGCTAGGTACAGGGGAATTACGCTGCGGAAGCCGCTGCCCCCTACCAGCATATTGATCACCTGGGAGAGCCCATAGCTGACCCCCAGCCCCAGGGCGCCGCCAAACAGGCCGATGTAAGCCGCCTCGCACAAGAAAAGCCCGGCGATATTGCCCATACGGCAGCCCAGGACCTTGATGATGCCGATTTCCCGGGTCCGCTCGTAAATGCTCATCATCATGGTATTCATAATGCCGATGGCAGCCACCAGCAGGGAAACGCCGCCGATGGCCCCCAGCAGGTACTGGATCTGCTGCATCTGCTGCTCCGCCTGCTCCACCGCATCCTGCAGGGAGCTGGTGCCAAAGCCCATTTCGTCAATGGCAGCCTTTACGGAGGAAACGGCATCCGTATCTGCGCATTTCACCAGAACCTGGTTATAAACGGAGGTATCTAGGTTCATGGAGGGGTTTTCCTTGGCCAGCTTTTTCAGGGCCTCCAGATCCATCAGGCAATACCAGGAGAATTCGTTATTATTGGGAGAAACCAAGCCCACCGCTTCCAGCCGGTACATCTTGCCCAGGGGTTCCTCCCCTTCTGAAATGCCCATGCCGCTCTGGTAAATATTGCGGGAATCAAAGGTGAGCTGAAAGCGGGAGTCCAGCGTTACCCTGGAGTTCCCATCGTTGTCCGTAGCCTGCCGGCCGGTATTCGGATCGTAAAACCAGTTGAGCACATCCTGGCTCATTACGATTTCATAGGTGCTGCCCCCCCGCTTATAGGCGGGATAGCGGCCCTCGGAAAGGTCGATGCCGAACTGGGCAGCTACCTCCTGGTCGATGCCCATAATATTACAGTCGGACACCCACTTGCCGCTTTTGATCATGCCATAGGTCTGAATCTGGGGCATGACGGCTATCACCCCGGGGATGGTTTTAAAGGTTTCCACGCTCTTCTTATCCAGCTTTTTCTCCGTGCTGGTGCCGCTGCTGCCATCAGCGCTGGGAACCCAGCGCCAGGAGCTGACGGTGATGTTGGTCAGGCTCCCCATGCTGGCATAGCTTTCGATGGTGGATTGGCGGATGCCCACGCCCAGGCTCACCATCACCACGATGGAGCTGGTGCCGATGACCATGCCCAGCACCGTTAAGAACGCCCGCAGCTTCCGGCGCCAAAGGTTCATGAACGCCGTGCGGAGCATATCTCCGAGTTTCATAGATCCTCCAGATGCCGCGCCCGCTTTTTCTTATACAGGATAAAGCCGCCGGCCCCCAGGCCCCCCAGAGCCAGTACGATGAGGGCAATGGCCCACCAGGGCATGCCGCCCCCCTCTTCCATATCCGGGTTATAGACCTCCATGCCGTCCATTCCATCCATGCCCATCATGGGGTCATCGAAGGTGATCTCTTCATTCACCGTCAGGGTGAAGGGCAGGCGTTCCTCGCTGGCCTCGCCATATACATCCTCATAGGTGATAACCACTTCCCCCTCGATCTGCCCGGCCACAGAGGGGATGATGGAGAAATCCGCGCTCATGGTGCTGCCGCTGCCAATATTGCCGCCGAAGTAGCTTTCCTCCATCTCCAGCCCTTCGCCCTCCACGTCGATCATGCAGTTATAAAGGGAGGATTTGCCCATGTTGTACATCCGCACATACATGCCGCAGCTCTGGCCCACCCAGGCCTCGGAATCATAGATGGTAGGCTCGTCAAACTTGACGCGGATCTTCTGCAAAATGGGGATGGCAATGGTTTCCCCGGCGGTATAGGCCTTGTTATCCGAAGCGCCTTCATAGCCGAATTCCAGGCTGAGGGTATAGGCCTTGGCCTCCGTATCCGGGGCGGTTTGCAGGGAGAGGACCTCCGTAATGCTATCCCCCTTGCCGATCTTATTGATATAGAGGGTATTGCTGCCGCCGCTGGCCGGAACCAGCTTGGCAACTTCCTCCGTATCCTTAAAGCCGATCTGCAGGTTCTGGATATCCTCGGTGGAGGAGGTATTGCGCAGGGTTATGGTCACGTCAAAGGTTTCCCCGGCATAGATCTTATCCGAGCTGATGGAATAGCTTTCCACGATCAGCTTGGGGGCGGAGCCGGAGCCCTCCCCCTCTCCGCTGGAGGGGGCAAGGCCCTTATTTACGTTGACGAATACGCTGATGGTCTTGGTTTCCAGCTCGCCCCCCGCGCTGGAGCCCCAGGTATCCCCGCCCCGGCCCGTGCGGTAGCTGAGGTTGAAATCCACCTGCTTTACGCCGGTGGTAGCCTTTTCGCTCAGGCGCAGGTTGTAGGTGAACTCAATGATGTTCCCGGGCTGGACCGTATTGGGGTAGGTGAGCATATAGTCCACCGCCTCAATATCGAAGGGGAACTTCTCCACGTCATTGGAAAGGACGGGGGTGAGCTTAATATCATATACGCTGCTGCGCTGGCAAAGCAGGGGGATGCGCAGGGTAATGGCCTCCCCATGATCCCCTTCCGGCGCCGGCACCAGCTGCCCCCAGGCATCCACCGTGCTCAGCCGCAGCTTGGCCTCCGGGTCGGGGGTGGATTGGACGTCATCCTTCTGTTCGCTTTGTTTGACAATAATGATGTCTTTGTCGGTCGAGTACGATGTTGCGCCGCTATTCCCCGTATAGTTAAAAATTATCCCTTGCGGATTGGACCCTACGTTCGCATCATTTCTAAGAACGCCTGTAAGCGTAAGATTCTCTGTAGCACCGGGAGCAACATAAACGCTACCTTCACTCCCTACCAGAGTTAAAGAAGCTAAAGCTTTACCCTTTCCGGGGTGCACCGAATCAATCAATATCGGGTCGCCAGTATTGTTCTTGACAGTTATATTAATATTGACATTGCCACCCACTTCTATGAAGGTGTTAGTGTTATTATCTCCTATAATTTCAATACCCGTTGCATCAAGATTACTTTCTCCCTCCGTCGCCTGCGCAACCCCGCACAGGCCCAGCACCATGCTCCATGCCAAGATCAGGGCCAGGGCCCTGCCAATCCTATTCATAATGAATACCCCCATCTTTTTCTTTAAATGCTTTGCGGTTGTTCGTTGTAATGGATGTCGATAATCTTTCCATCCAGTATGTTGATGACCTTGTCTGCGAATTCGGCCATATGGGGATCATGGGTAACCATGATCAGCGTTTTGTTCTTGGAGCGGACCGTGTCGCAGATGGAGCGCATCACGTCGTCGCTGGTGTTGGAATCCAGGTTGCCCGTGGGCTCATCCGCGAAGATGATCTCCGGGTCCGTCACCAGGGCCCGGGCGATGCCCACCCGCTGCTGCTGGCCGCCGCTCATCTGGGAAGGCTTGTGGTTCATATGGCTTTCCAGGCCTACGGTTTTCAGCGCTTCCTTGGCCCGGCGGAGCCGCACCTTGCGGGGCACCCCCCGGAAGGAAAGGGGAAAGGCCACGTTTTCCAGGGCTGTATAATAGGGCATGAGATTGAAGGATTGAAAAATAAATCCGACATGCCGCTGCCGGAAAAGGATGAGCTCGCTCTGGGTCATTCGTTCTAAATGTTTATTGGCGATGACTACCTCGCCGCTGGTAACGGGCTCCAGCCCGGCCAGCATATTCAAGAGGGTGCTTTTGCCGCTGCCGCTGCGGCCAATGATGCAGCACAGCTCCCCCGGGGCAATGGTCAGGTCGATGCCCCGAAGGGCGTGGACATCCACGCTGCCCACATGATAGACCTTTTTTACGTTGCGTACGTCGATGATGGGTTTTTGCTCCATCTCGCCCTCCAAATGCCAGTATTTATGCTTTCACCCAATCAGTTTACTACAGATGGGTATAAACCTCAAATGAACAATGGGTGAACACCGCCCCGGCAGGGGGAAGGCTGGCATCCGCCCCGCTGGAAGCAAGTATTTCGCATTTCATGATAGGTCAATTTTACCCTATTATCAACAGGCAGCTGTTGTTCTTCCATTCAGCTATTTTTTAATATAGGTCAGTTTTACCCTAATTCGAATAGGTCAGTTCTACCATAATAATCCTATGAGCAGATTGCGTGATTTACGAAAAGAACGGGGCCTGACCCAGGTGCAGATGCAGCTTTTAACCGGTATTGACCAGAGCGACTATTCTAAGCTGGAGCGGGGGCAGCGATACTATACCTTTGAGCAGTGCCGGCGGATTGCCAGCGCCCTGTGCACCAGCATGGACTACCTGGCAGGGCTGACGGATGAAAAAAAGCCCTATCCGCCGCCGCAGGCGCGGGGCTAGGGCTTCTCTATTATTGTTAGCAATGGGCCGCCGGGGCGCCTGCCCCCAGCTTTTTCATCAGGTAGCCTTCCATGCCGTCCCGGTCCGATACCCGCAGCTCCCCGATGCCCAGCCGGGCCATGAGAAACACCAGGATCAGCGCCCCGGGCAAGATGGTATTCTCCCTGCCCTTTAAAAGGGGCTGGGCGTTGCGGCCTGCATTCCCCAGGTCATAAAGCCATTCCACCAGCTCATCCAGGGCCGTATGGCAAATGGGCATGGCAGCTACCTTCTGCCCATCATAAGCGGGAAGGCCCAGCATCAGGGCGGCAATGGTGGTAATGGTGCCTCCAACGCCGGTGAAGGGCGTATCCTGGGGCTCCAAGCCCTCGAAGAGCTCCTTGCACCGGGCAAAGACCAGCCGCTTCATGGCATCCAGATCCTTTGCGCCACCCGTCAGCTCCCAGGCCCGTACGCAGCCAATGGGCGCGCTGCGCATACAGCCGGGGGCCATGATCTCCGTACTGCCCCCGCCGATATCGATGAGGCCCCCCTGCCCTCCCGTAGCTCCCAGAATGGCCAGGCGGGCTTCCTCCTCTCCAGAGAGGACCTCCAGGGGAACCCCCAGGGCCTCCACCCGGCGGCAGAATTCCTCCCGGTTCTGGCTGTCCCGCACGGCATTAGTAGCATAGGCATAAAGGGGCAGGCCTTCCTCCTTTGCAGCGGCGGCAAAAACTTCGATGGCCCAGAGGGAGCGCAGCATGGGCATCTCGCCCAGGCGGCCGCTTTTGCTCAGGCCCTCTGCCAGGCGGGTGGTCTGCACCTGCTTGGGGGCCATATGCACCCGCTCCCCTTCAACCCAGCCTTTTGCATAGCGGATGGAATTGCTGCCGATATCCAGGATGGCCGCCTGTTGCATGGGCTTGTCCTCCTTTATATAAAAATGGGAAGGATGAAAAAAGGGCTTCCTGCCCTTAGATGCTTCTGATTTATTCCAGGTCGAACTTCACATCATCCGGCCGGACAAAGCCCAGCTTTTCCCGGGCATACTGGAGGATATATTCCTCGCTCTGAGCGTATTCGATCATATATTCGATGCGCTCCTTTTCCATCTCCAGGGCCGCTTTTTCGCTGGAAAGGGCAGCCTGCTCCTGATAGATGGCATCCAGCTTGCTCTGCTGGGATAGAAAGACAAGGCAGAAAAGGCCGCCAAGCACCAGCCCCATGAGAACGCCCAGCCGCTTTTTGCGGTTTTTATTCTTTTTGGGGATTTTTTTTGCCTGTTTTTCTTCTGCTGCCGTATTCTTCATTGCTATTCTACCTTACATTATATTATATAATTTAATCCTTTCTCCGCCTCCGCGCAACCCTTTTTTTGACCGCTCCTGCCACGTCTTGCAGGAAGGCGCTCACCAGACGCATGTATAGAAAGAGCCCTGCCCCCATGGCCAGCAGCAGATAAACCCGGGGTACGCCGCCATTTATATACAGAAGGGTGGCAGCGGCTATACCAAGGACCAGCGCATAATATATTAGATCCAGCAGAGCGTTCCACAGTTTGCCGCCGCCCAGCAGGCGAAAGCAGCGAATTCCGTCATATATTGCCCCCATCACCATCCCGCCATAAAGGGCGGCGCACAGGGCAGGAATCTCGCCCATGGCCCGCTTACCGGAACAGCCGGGATAGGACGGAGCCCTGGGGCTGGCTATCCTCCACATATTCCAGGGCAAATATATCGCCTTCCAGAATGACCTGGCCCGCGTCCAGGTCCAGCTTGGTCACATGGAGGCCGTTTCCCTCGATGCGCAGGGGCCCTGCTTCGGTTAAAAGCTGTACCTCCTGTTCGTTGAAGCTATCCACATCTTTTACGCCGCTAACCCGCATCAGCTGCCTTTCATCGATATGGATGGAGTGGGCGCGGATACGCCCTCCCTCAATGGCTTTTTGGTCGATCATGATGGGCACGTCCTTTCTTTTGCTTGGAAATATATATGCCTGCTAATACAAAAGTATTCCGGATTGTAATAAGATTTGCTTATGGTCCAGGGCACAAGCTGCCGGATTTGCTTCTTCCCGCACGATTCTTGTAAATCTTTGCTGAATGCGCTTGACTTTTTTGCGTATTGCGCTTACTATTAGAGGGAAGGTAACAGGTGTATATTGTTTGTCCTGTGTGTCCCTCCTTGCTTTCACAATATCTCATTTGGCTACAACAGCATAATTTCCGGTTTAAGTTGCCACCATATGGGTATACTAGTATTTGTATCCCCTTCCTATGTTGTGGCGACACGGTATGATGAAATATTCAAATTTTTTATAGGTGTGCTTAGTTTCCTGTTTTGTGTAAGGATCTGGTTTCTATGCATATTGAAAGGAGTTAATCTGTGACAAGAGAAATGCTGCAAGAAAAGAGCCTCAGCGACCTGCGGGAGATCGCAAAACTGCAGGGTGTGAAGGCTCTAACAAAATACCGCAAGAGCGAGCTTGTGGAAATCATTATGAACGGGGGAAAGTTAGCCGCCGACGGAACCGCTGGTGAAGCTGCGGCGCCCAAAGAAGAACAAGCACCAACCCCCGAGGCGGAGGCAGCCCCGCAGCACTCTGCCCCGCCCCCTGTTCTTCCCCGGACAGGAAGCGAGGAAAATGGCTATCAGCCCCGCTATACCGCGCCTTCCTATCAGCAGCGGCCCTCTTACCAGCAAAACAGCTATAGCCCCAACCGCAGGCAATACCCCCAGCGCCAATATAATAGCGGCTACAATAACCGCAGCTCCTACCAGGGGTATCAAAGCGGCTACCAGCAGGGTTATCAGCAGAATTACAACAATTACAACCGGGATTACGGCCAGCCGGGCGGCTATCAGCAGCCTAGCTATGGGCCCGGGGGATATGGGCAGACCTATCATCCTTCCTATGAGCAGGATGAGGCCTACCGCCGTTCTGAGCGGGCAGAACGTTCAGAGGGCTACTACAATAAAGAATACGGTACCAGCAACCCCGCCGTTCCAGAACTGCTGGAAGGGGGCGAATGCGGCGAATGCGAAGGCGTGCTGGAGGTCTTGCCCGATGGTTATGGCTTCTTGCGCAGTGAAAATTATCTGCCTGGCAACCATGACGTGTATGTATCCATCGCCCAGATCCGCCGCTTTGGCCTGCGCACTGGCGACCTAGTTACCGGCAAGACCCGCCCCGGCAAGGAAGGCGAGCGATTCCTGGCCCTCTTATATATTACTGCCATCAATGGGGAAGATCCCGAGGCGGCGCCCCGGCGCAAGCATTTTGAGGATCTGGTGCCCATCTATCCCAACGAGCGCCTTACCCTGGAATGCGGCGATACGGAGCAGGGCCAGAACCGGGCCATCCGCCTCATCGACCTGATCGCCCCCATCGGCAAAGGCCAGCGGGGCCTCATCGTAAGCCAGCCCAAGAGCGGGAAAACCACCCTGCTGAAAAACATCGCCAATGGCATCGCCACCAATTACCCGGATGTAACCCTTATCGTGTTGCTCATCGATGAGCGGCCGGAAGAGGTAACGGATATGCAGCGCTCCATTCGGGGCGAGGTGCTTTATTCCACCTTTGACGAGCTGCCGGAGCATCACACCCGGGTTGCGGAAATGTGCCAGGAGCGGGCCATGCGCCTGGTGGAGCAGGGAAAGGACGTGGTGGTGCTCATAGATTCCATCACCCGGCTGACCCGGGCCTATAATCTCACCATTCCCGCCACTGGCAAGACGCTTTCCGGCGGCATGGATCCCGGCGCCCTCCATAAGCCCAAGCGCTTCTTTGGCGCGGCCCGGAACATCGAAAACGGCGGTAGCCTGACCATCATCGCTACCGCTCTCATCGAAACCGGCAGCCGCATGGACGATATCGTCTATGAAGAATTCAAGGGCACCGGCAATATGGAAATTCATCTGGACCGGAAGCTGAGCGAAAAGCGGATCTTCCCCGCCATCGATATCTACAAGAGCGGCACCCGACGGGAGGAGCTTCTCCTTTCCCCGGATGAGCGGGAAGCCGTATTTGCCCTGCGCCGGAATCTGAGCGCCGGCAACCCGGCGGAGGTCACGGAACAGCTCATCGCCATGCTGGAAAAAACCGCTACCAACGAAGAGTTCATCGCCCGCCTGAAGGGCTGGCTCAACGTTTATGAAAAGGACGGCTATACCAGCGGCAAGAGCTTCATAAAATAATTCCCGAGCCCGCAGAAAAAGGCCCCTGTGCAGGAAGTTTTCCTTGCAATGGGGCCTTTTTTCTTATATAATATTGATGTTTGGCATGTGGTATGTGTCAAATGCAGCAGGAGGGCGGCTAATCGCCCTGCGCCTAGCAAATATTATGGAGGAAACCGAGATGAAAAAGGATATTCATCCCAACTACGGCGAATGCATCGTGCGTTGCGCTTGCGGCGAAACCTTCAAGAGCGGTTCTGTAAAGGGCGAGCTCAAGGTGGAAATCTGTTCCAAGTGCCATCCCTTCTTCACTGGCCGGCAAAAGCTGGTAGATACCGGCGGACGGGTGGATCGCTTCAAGAAGCGCTACGGCATGAACTAACCCGCCTTTTGCATGGGGCTTCCCCTGGGAAGCCAGATGAGCCGCAGCTGCCCCGCATTGCGTTGGGCAGCGCGGCTTTTTGTTTTCTTCCCGGAGCGGGCATAAAAGAGGGGCATGTCTATTTAGACATGCCCCGTGTTTTTGCATACATGTGGAGTTGCACTGCCATAGTTGCTCGGATGGGCAAAGGCTGGCAGGAAAGGAATGGGCTTACTCGCCGAAATACCGCTTGAGCAGACCAGCGAAAGCTTTGCCGTGACGTGCCTCGTCCCGGGCCATCTCATGGACGGTATCATGGATGGCATCCAGGTTGGCGGCCTTTGCCATCTTAGCCAGGTCAGTCTTACCAGCGGTGGCGCCGTTTTCCGCCTCAACGCGCATCTGGAGGTTCTTCTTGGTGGAGTCGGTTACAACCTCGCCCAGGAGTTCTGCGAACTTAGCCGCATGCTCCGCCTCTTCATAGGCAGCCTTCTCCCAGTACAGGCCGATTTCCGGATAACCTTCCCGATGGGCAACCCGGGCCATAGCCAGATACATACCAACCTCGGTGCACTCGCCCTCGAAGTTCGCCCGCAGGCCAGCCTTGATCTCTTCGGGAACATCCTTAGCAACGCCTACTACGTGCTCGGCGGCCCAGGTCATATCGCCGCTCTGCTCGATGAACTTGTCCGCAGGCGCCTTGCAGATCGGGCACTTTTCCGGGGGAACATCGCCTTCATGAACATAACCGCAAACGGAGCACACAAATTTTTTCATATTTTTAATCCTCCCAGTAATATTTGGATTTCTTGATTTAATAATAATACTTATTCTCAATTTTGTAAAGAGCTTTTTTGCATTTCCCTGGATTTTTTTTAGAAAAATTCGGCATTCTTGCCTCCTTGCAGAAAAATGGAAAGCATCCTTGACATTTCTGTGTGGTTTGCCTATACTATAAATGGAAAGCGCGCTTTACATAATAAGGAGGTATGTTTTGAAAAACAGGTTAGAGGAATTGCGGAAAAGCCGGGGAATCCGGCAGGAAGAATTGGCGGAAGCCCTGGGCGTATCCCGGCAAACCATCGGTTCCCTGGAAAACGGCAGGTACAATCCTTCCATTCTTTTAGCTTTTAAAATCGCCCGCTATTTTGGGGCATCTATCGAAGAGATTTTCATTTATGAGGAGAACGCATAAAATGTTCAAGAAAAATTCCGGTTATCTATCCCTGGGCCTGGGTATAATTTTGCTTGCTGTAGGCCTGGTTCTTCTAAAAACCCTTTCCAATCCCCAGGGCATCCTGCTGGGGCTGCCCTATGTATGTATCGGCTTTGGCTGCGGCGCCTTTGGCCATGGATTGGGGGAAATCATCAACCGCCGGGTCCTGAAAAATGAGCCACAGCTGCAAAAACAGCTGGACATTGAAAAAAATGACGAGCGAAATATCGCCATCTCCAATTATGCCAAGGCTAGAGCTTTCGACAGCATGCTCTATATCTTCGGCGCGCTGATGGTAGCTTTCGCCCTTATGAACGTGGATATATGGGCGGTACTGCTGCTGGCCGTTGCCTATCTCTTTATCGTTGGCCTTTTCATTTTCTACCTGAATAAATATCATAAGGAAATGTAAGCCCAATCCCCTGCGCCCGCCTGCCCTGGCCATCCGCCCATGGGGCGCAGAATGGCCCCTAGGCCGGCGGGCGTTTGTGCTTAAAATGAGGATTCCGCTTTTTTACCGCCCGCAGCTCCCTCCGTCGGCCAGATATATGGAAAACTTGCCCCAGGTTTGCTACAATTAATTTTATAAAGGCCGCCGTCTTTCCTGGCTTTGTGCAGCGCCAGCCCAACGGCAGCCTAGGTATCCAACGCAATGGAAGGAGCGTGCCGGAATTGTCAGATAGTAAAGTTATATGGCGGTTTACTGCCCTAACTTTTGCCATTGCCTATGGTATATCCGGCCTCTTAATCCTTCTTGGCCAGTTTGGGTATGAGGTTTATGGCCTGGTGCATTCCTTCCGGCAGCTTGCCATGAATATACCCTTTGCCATCTATATTTTGTCGCCGGCTATCGCCTCCTGCGCCATTTTGATAAAAAGCGGCCAGGTGCCGGGGTTTCGAGAATGGTGCAGGCCCATTTTCTTCATAAAAAACAAGCCTTCCGTCTATTTGACCGTCATAGCAGGGTTGGCGCTGTATTTCGGACTGCACAGGACCGTATCAGGCTCTGCCCAAACCGCCCTCCCATTGTATATGTTTTTCCTCTCCTTACCTGGCAATTTCATCATCGGGGGCTTGGAGGAGGCGGGCTGGATGTATATCCTGCAGCCCCGGCTGGATAAAAAATATGGCTTTCTTTTTTCTTCCATTATCGTAGGCATCATTTGGGGCGCCTGGCATATCCCCCTCTTTTTTATCCCTGGAACCAATCATTATAGTGGCGCTATTAATTTCTGGATGTTCAACGTACAGATCCTGTCCCTGAGTTTTTTTCGGGGAGCCATCTACAAAATTGCGGGAAAAGGCTATGTGTTTATATATGTGCTATTCCATACCATGTTCAACGCTGCCTCTTCCCTGTTTGTTTCCATAACAGCTACCTGGCCGGGCACGGTTGCAGCAAATGCCGCAATCATGCTTTTTTCCATAATTATCGTTATGATAAAAAAGAAAGCCAAGCCGCAAAAATAGAGATTCCAGCAGAAATATAAGATCTGTTGCATACCAAATAGCAGCACCCGAGACCGCTGAAAAATTCCATAACAGGACACGAGAAAAGATAGATGCATGAAATAGAATAAGGTGCTGGCGTAGGCGGCCTATTCTGTTTCGAAGCGGTGACTAATTCCCAAAGTGGAGCGGCAAGAGGGGCGCGCGGAGGAGGACGTATTGCCATCCAATCCACCCCTACAAGGACATAATGGAAAAGCGAGGCACTTGTAGGAAGAGGCCACAGGACAGCGCCTGGCGAGGGTGGCCAGCGCAGCCTAGGGCGTGTAAGTTCTGCACCACGCTTGAAATTTATACACACCTTTGAGAGCGTGCCATGGAGGACAGCGCCACCAC
Source organism: uncultured Clostridia bacterium (assembly GCA_944336625.1). Classification (GTDB taxonomy): domain Bacteria; phylum Bacillota; class Clostridia; order Christensenellales; family CAG-138; genus Pelethousia. Next base: position 120 of record CALVLF010000047.1, on the reverse strand, counting down.
CATTGGCAAAGCTTTTGCACAGGACATAAATTCACAACCGTATCCTGATGTAGCAAAACTATTTTAGGTTACCAAGAAATTGCCAGAGGCGCACGGCGGAGGCAATGGAAGAGGCGGAAA
>CALVLF010000046.1 GCA_944336625.1 uncultured Clostridia bacterium | reverse complement strand
CCCCCTCACCGGAGTTTTTGCAAGCCCTTCTTTCAGCCTGCCCGGGGGAGGCTGGGCCTATGCCAGGGCCCCTTTTTGCCGCCGCGTTAAGGGAAATGACGTGCCGGACCTACAAGTTCCGCTGGGGGCGCTGATTCTGCCTTCCCGGGGCATCAGCCCTCGGCCAAGGCGACCTCCAGGGCCAGCTCCATCATTTGGGTGAAGGTTTCCTGCCGTTCCTGGGCAGTGCACTCCTCCCTGGTGATCAGGCTATCGGATATGGTGCAGATGGCCAGAGCCTTTTTCCCTGCCCGGGCGGCGTTCATATACAAGGCCGCCGCTTCCATCTCCACAGCCAGCACGCCCATCCGCTGCCAGGCCAGGGTATGGCCCCCATCGTCATAGAACAGGTCATTGGAAAGCAGGTTGCCCACGGTATAGTCCAAACCCATCTCCTCTGCCAGCTCCGCTGCCTTTTTCAGCAGCTGCCAGCTGGCGATGGGGGCATAGGTGCCCAGCAGGTCATACTGCCCTGCAAAGGCGGAGTTATAGCAGGCGCCTTGGCCCAGGACGATGCTTCGAAGCTTGAGATGCGGATTGATGGCCCCGGCGGAGCCTACCCGAATGATATTCTCCACCCCAAAGGTATTGAATAGCTCGTAGCTGTAGATGCCCATGCTGGGCATGCCCATGCCGCTGGCCATGACGGTGACGGGCAGGCCCTTATACAGGCCCGTATGGCCCTGCACGCCCCGGATATTGTTTACAAGGCGGGGGGCTTCCAGATAGGTTTCGGCGATAAACTTGGCCCTGAGAGGGTCGCCGGGCATGAGGACGGTTTTGGCCAGGTCGGCAGGGTCCGCCTGGATGTGCGGGGTTGCGATCATGGGTTTATACCTCCTGTTCTTCCTGGGGACTGGGGCCTTCGGGCTCCAGCCCGGTAATATCCACCGCCTCCCGGGGCAGGTACAGAGAAACCTGCTCCTCCGGCAGGGCGGTTACGCTCTTGAGCCGGGATTGGATCTGCCGGGTACGGACGCCGATGAGAGTATCCAGCTCGTTATTGGCCCGGGTCAGCTGCTTCTGGGCCCGCAGCAGCACCTCATGGAAGCGGTCGAACTCGGTACGCACCGCCCCCAGCACCTTCCATACCTCCCCGCTGCGCCGCTGGATGGCTACGGAGCGGAAGCCCATCTGCAAGCTGTTTAAAAGGGCGGCCATGGTGGAAGGCCCGGCAATATTCACCCGGAATTCCCGCTGCAGCCGCTCAATGAGGCCCAGGCGCACTGCCTCTGCATACAAGCCCTCCGTAGGCAGGAACATGATGCCGAATTCCGTGGTATAGGGAGGATTCAGGTATTTATCCCGTATATCCCTGGCAAAGCCCCGGATCCGGGCTACCAGGGTCTCCTGGCAGGCTTTGATCCGCCCGGAATCGCCGCTGTCATAGGCATCCATCAGCTCCCCATAGGCGTCCGTAGGGAATTTGGAGTCGATGGGCAGCAGCACATGGCTCCCATCCTCCCCGGGAATGCGGATGGCAAATTCTACCCGCTCCCGGCCATGGGGGCTGGTGGCGGCGTTTTTTTCGTATTGCTCCGGGGCCAGGATTTCCGAGAGGATGGCCTCCAGCTGGATCTCCCCCAGGGTACCCCGGGTTTTTACGTTGGAGAGGACCTTTTTAAGATCCCCTACGCCTACGGCCAGGCTCTGCATTTCGCCCAGGCCCTTATAGACCTGTTCTAGCCGCTCGTTCACCAGCTTGAAGGACTGGGCCATCCGCTCATCCAGGCTCTTTTGCAGCTTTTCATCCACCACCTGGCGCATCTGCTCCAGGCGCTTATTGTTATCCGTTTGCAGGCTGCTAAGCCGCTCCTCCATGGTACGGCGCATGTTATCCAGCTTTTGCTCGCTCTCCAAGGCGCTGGTTTTGAGCCGGTTTTCCACCTGGGCGCTCAGGCGGAGGAAACCCCGCTCCATCTCCTGGAGCTTTTCCCCCTGGGCGTTGCCCAGAGCCCGCTGGTTTTCCGCCAGCATGGTCCCCATGGCCCGGAGGCTTTGCTGCACGTTTTCATTCAGCTCCCCCCGCAGGGCCCGCTGGCTTTCGCGCAGTTCCCGCCTTAGGTCCCCCAGGGTATCCTGCCGGGCATGGAGCTCCCGCTCCAGACGGGAGAGGCGCAAAAGGACCAGAAGCAGCAGCACGAGCCCGCTCAGGCCCAGGATAAGACCAAGGATGATCAGCCATTCCATAGGCAAATTATCTCCATTTTCTAGGATACGGGGCGCTCCTCAGGGGAGGAAGGCCTCCGTATCAAAATCCGGATATTCCACCCGCCAGAGCATGAGCCCGTGGGCGGGCGCGGTGGGGCCCGCAGCCTCCCGCCGGCCGGACTGGAGGGCCTCCTCCAGGGAGGATAAGGGACGGCGCCCCCCGCCGATCTCCAGCATGGTGCCTACCAATATCCGCACCATATTATAAAGAAAGCCGCTGCCTGCCACATGATAATACATTAGCCCCGGCCGCTCTCCCGCTTCCCAGCGGGAAATATACAGGGTCCGCCGGGTGCTTTTAGGCTGGATGCCCGCCGCCTTGAAGGCGCCGAAATCCTGCTCTCCCAGGAGCCGGGCAGCGGCGGCCTGCAATAGATCCCCATCCAGAGGATGGTGGATATGCAGAGCCGTATTCCGCAGGAAGGGATCTGCATGGGGCGCATGCCAGAGGGCATAGCGGTAATGCTTGCGCCTTACGTCAAAGCGGGCGTGAAAATCCGCCGGGGCTTCCCCGCTATAGGCCACCCGGATATCCCCCGGCAGCCCTGCATTGAGGGCATAGGCGAATTTATCCGCCGGGATACGGCTTTCCGTATCGAAATGGGTCACCTGGGCCCGGGCATGGACGCCGCTATCCGTCCGGCCGGAGGCATGCAGACGGATTTCCTCCCCGGTGATCTTATGCAGCTCCTGCTCCAGCCTCTCCTGCACCGCCAGGCCATTGGGCTGTACCTGCCAGCCTGCATAGGCGGTGCCGTCATACTGGAGGATCAGGCGAATGCGCCGGCTCAAGCTTGCACCTCATCCAGAGGGGTGACGGAGCCATCCACAACGCTCTGCAGGAAGCAGAGCTCCATTTCCCCATCCAGCAGATATACGGTGATGGCGTCCCCGTTTCCCAGCATACAAACCAGGAGGGAAACTTCCCCCGCCTGGTCTACCCGGCTGGGGAAGCCGGCAGCTTCGCTGGCAGCCACCGCCTCGGAAAGGTCCACGCCGGAAAGCACCTGGGAAATGGACTGATCCGGAAAGCTGCCCACATAATAGAGCTGATCCAGCTCCACCGTATAGCCCCGGGAGCGGAGCATATCCACGATGGGGGCATTGGGATTCCTGGCCTCCAACCCTCGCCAGAGGTATACGGCCAGAATCAGCAAAAGTATGCTGAACAGAAGAATAAGAAACTGATACGGGCCGGCTTTGCCGCCGGCGTTCTCGTCCTTGCCGAGCTGAAAACCTTTCATCTTGGCTCCTTTCAGGCCCCCAAGGGCCGAAATCGTAGGAATTTTTTAAAAATCAGAAACGGGGCGCCCCTTCCTAGGCCTGGGCCAGCAGGATAAGGGCGATGAGCCCCAGGGTAACCGCCGCCGCCAGGCCGTCCCGGCGGGAAAAGCGGAGCACATGCATGCGGGTGCGGCCCTCGCTGCCATGGTAGCAGCGGCTCTCCATGGCCATGGCCAGCTCATCCGCCCGGCGGAAAGAACTGATGAATAGGGGCACCAGGATGGGCACCATGGCCTTGGCCCGCTGGAAAATATTGCCGGATTCCAGATCCGCCCCCCGGGAAAGCTGGGCCTTCATGATCTTATCCGCCTCCTCCAGCAGGGTGGGGATGAAGCGCAGGGCGATGGTCATGATCATGGCCAGCTCATGGGCGGGGAAGCGGAAAACAGCCAGGGGGGAAAGGAGCCGCTCCAGCCCGTCCGTCAGGGCGATGGGGGTGGTGGTAAGGGTAACGAGGGAAGTGCCCCCCACCAGGAGAATCAGCCGGAAGGAGATATAAAAGGCCTGCCGCAGCCCGCCCTCTGTAATGCGCAGGAAGCCCCAATGGAAAAGGGTATCCCCCGTTTGGATCATGAGCAGGTTTAAAACAAACATGAAAAGGAGGATCAGCCTGAGGGGCTTGAGGGAACGCCAAAGGTAGCTGGCCGGCACCCGGGCCAGGAGGGTCACCCCTACGGCAAAGGCCCCCACCGCCAGGAACAGCCACATATCCTGCACCAGGAATACCGCCGCGATATAGGCGATCATCAGCAGGAGCTTCGTGCGGGGATCCAGCCGGTGGATGGGGGAATTTCCTGGGAAATACTGCCCCAGGGTAATATCTTTAAACATGCTTCCCCCTTTCCAGCAGGAAAGCTGCCAGGGCTTCTTCCGTATAAACGGGGGGGACATCCATGCCCCGGGCCCGCAGAGCCGCCGCCAGGCGGCAGGGAACGGGCAGCTCCAGCCCCAGGGAGCGGAGCAGGGCTTCTTCCTGAAAGATTTCCCCCGGGGCGCCTGCCTTAACAAGGCGGCCCTGATGCAGCACGGCGATGCGCTGGGCATACTGGGCCACGTCCTCCATGGAGTGGGATACCATCACCACGGCGCAGCCCGTTTCCTGCCGCAGGCCGGCGATGGTCTCCAGGATGGCCTTGCGGCCCATGGGGTCCAGCCCGGCCATGGGTTCATCCAGAATGAGGTATCTGGGCTCCATGGCGATGACCCCCGCCAGGGCCGCCCGCCGCTTTTCTCCGCCGCTGAGGGCGAAGGGGGATTTTTCCCCAAAGCGGTCATAGGGCAGGCCTACCAGCTCCATGGCCCGCCGGACCCGCGCCTCTACTTCCTCCGGGGCAAGGCCCAGATTATGAGGGCCATAGGCCACGTCCTTGGCCACCGTTTCTTCAAAGAGCTGGTACTCCGGATATTGAAAAACCAGGCCTACCCTGGGCCGGGCAGCTTTGCGCTGCTTTTTATCCCCCAGATCCAGCCCGTCTACCAGCACCCTGCCGCCCGTAGGCTGCAAAAGCCCCCCCATGAGCTGCACCAGGGTGCTTTTTCCGCTGCCCGTATGGCCGATCATGCCCAGGAAATCCCCTTCCTGGATTTCCAGCCGGATATCCGAAACCGCCGCCTGGGAAAGGACGCTGCCTTCCATATATATATAAGTTACATTTTGCAGCTGTATTGCCATATCGCTTCCGCCAGTTCCTCCACATCCAGGCACAGGGGAAGGGACATTCCCCCGGCGTTTAACAGGGCCCCCATCCGTACCACCGGGGGCAAATCCAGGCCCGCTTTGCGCAGGATGTCCTCCTGGGCAAAGACGGAGCGAGGGGGGCCATCCAGCACCATATGCCCCCCGGAAAGGACGATGATCCGATCGCACAGGGCAGCCTCGGACATATGCTGGGTAATCATGATAACGGTGATACCCTTTTTATGGAGGCGGCCCACGATTTCCAGCACGTCCCGCCGGCCCTGGGGATCCAGCATGGCCGTGGCTTCATCCAGCACCAGCACCTGGGGGTTCATGGCCAGCATCCCTGCGATGGCAACGCGCTGCTTCTGGCCGCCAGAGAGCATATGGGGCGCCTTTTTGGCGAAGGCTTCCATGCCCACCGCCGCCAGGGCCTCATCCACCCGCCGGCGGATCTCCCCGCTGGGGATCCCCAGGTTTTCCGGGCCGAAGGCTACATCTTCCTCTACGATGGTGGTAACCAGCTGATTATCCGGATTCTGGAAGACCATGCCCACCTTCTGACGGATGGCCAGAGTATTTTCCGGGTCGCTGGTATCCAGGCCATCTACCAGCACCTTCCCTGCATAGGGCAGTAAAAGGGCATTGAGGTGCTTGGCCAGGGTGCTTTTGCCACTGCCATTATGGCCGACGATGGCTACCAGCTCCCCATCGGCGATGGAGAGGCTCACGTCGTTCAGGGCGGCGTCCTGCCGGTCGTATTGGTAGGATACATGGTCTAGGGTAATCATGGGCCTCCTTTCCGCCCGGGTGGCAGGGTGCGGCCTATGCCGCCGGGGCAAAAGCCTGCGTGCCTGCTGCAAGGCGGCGAATACTAGCCGAAATTTACCCTTAAGGTCCAAGGTCATACACGCCTGCGCAGGCCTGCTTTGGCCCATTTCTTTGTTGCAGTCGCTCGAATTAGCGCTGCTAGTCCATCGCTCCTGCGTCTCGAACTGGGCACAAAGCAGACCTGCGCAGGTCTGCGAGTTTTGGCGGCCCAGACCGCCAAAACCGTGTATCCCCTTGGACCTTAAGGATAGCCTTTTTCAGAATCTACAACGATTCATTATACCCCAGCCCTGTTTTGATTACAATCGGATTGTGCTATAATGTTCCCAACCGATACATACAAGGGAGGTTACGAATATGGTTTGTCCAAATTGCGGCAAGGATAACGATCCCAATGCCCTTTTCTGCATAGAGTGCGGCCAGCGGCTGGAGCGGCCGGAGCCCCAGCCCCAAAGCAGCCCTGTACCGCCCCCGCAGCCCAGTTATTACGGCCCCGCCCCTCAGAGAACCGAGGATAGGGAGCCCCTGCAGCTGGGTACCTTCACCCTGATGGAGCTCATCGCCCGAATCCCGCTGGTGAATTTCATCATGTTCCTGGTATGGGGCTTTGGAAGCGACGTGAACGAGAACAAGAAAAACTGGGCCCGTTCCCGGCTGATCTGGATGGGCATTACCTTTGTGCTTTCCATCCTGGGCGTTCTGGTGGGAGTGGGCATCTTCAGCGCCATCCTGGGGGGCATTGCGGAGGCCTTTTAAGCCCCGCGCCCCACAGGGGAAAGGGCCCGGGGGAGAAAAGCCGCTCTGCCCGGGCTTTTTCCATCCCGGGAGGTTGGGCCGCCGCCTTTCCTTTCCGCCTGCATAGCCCATGTCCCTTCCGGATTCGCCTTCGCCCAAAGGGAAGGGCAGGGAAAGGGAATGGGGCGCCTGCAGAAAGGAAGGGGCGCCTTCAGCCCTGCTCCTTTTCCAGCCGGGCCCGGAGCTCCTCCAGGGGCAGGCCCTGGGCCCGGGCCAGCCGGGCCAGATCTTCGTATTCAAATTTATGCTTTTCTACCCCATAGCCCCAGGCTCGCTTCCGCTGCAGGAGGCCCAGGCTGGTTTGGACCGTTTCTTCCTGCCGGGCCAGGACATACCGCCCCGCGGGCTGTACGCGCACGCCCAGGGTGGAGGTATGGCGCAGAAGCAGGGCCGCCATGGCGGCTTCCTGCGCCGGGGTGCAAAGGCAGGTGAGCATGTAGCCCGGCCGGCCTTTTTTCATATAAATGGGGGTAAAGAATACATCCAGGGCCCCTGCATCCAGCAGGGCATCCCGGGCAAAGGCCAGGGTTTCTCCGCTCATATCGTCCAGATTGCAGCTAAGGGCCCGGATTTCGTCCCGTCCTCCTTCCTGGCTCCTGCCCCACAGGGCCCGTACCAGGTTGGCGGCGGGGAGCTCCTTGGTGCCCGCTCCATAGCCGCTGCGCTCCAGGACCATAGGGGGCAGGGGACAGAATTCCTTCACGAAATGCCCCAGCAGGGCGGCGCCGGTGGGGGTGCACATCTCCCCCGGAATATCCCCGGCGAAAACCGGAATGCCCTCCAGCAGCAGGGCTGTGGCCGGGGCGGGTACCGGCAGCACCCCGTGGGCGCAGCGCACCTGGCCATAGCCCGTGCGCAGGGGGGAAGAAAGAATCCTATCCGGCTTGAGCTGATGCAGGAGCAGGCACACGCCCAGGATATCCATTACCGCGTCCAGGGCGCCTACCTCATGGAAGTGGACCAGATCTACCGGCCGGCCATGCACCTGGGCCTCCGCCCGGGCGATGCGGCCATATACGGCCAGGGCATCCGCCTGCACCGCCGGGGGCAGGGGAAGGCCCCGGATCAGGGCTTCTATATCCCCCAAGCTCCGGTGGGCATGGGTGTGGGAATGGACATCCGGGCCGTGGGCGTGCTCCCCCGCCGGCCCGGGCGCATCCCCATGCCCATGGGGGTGGGGATGGTCATGGGCGGGCGCTGCATCCTGCGCCTCCTCCTGGCCCCCTACGGATACCCGCACATGCAGCCCGGCAATACCGCAGCGCTCCACCTGCTCCACCGCCGCCCGGGTATGGGGAATGCCAAGGCCATTGAGCTGGCTGAGGAAGCCCTGGGGATCGGGATGCAAGCCCAGCAGGGCCCCCATGAGCATATCGCCAGCGGCGCCCATGCCGCAATCCAGATACAGAATATTCATTTTGCGCCCTCCCCAATACGGTTGATCATATGGGCCAGATAGCCGGACCCAAAGCCATTGTCTATATTCACCACGCTTACCCCGCTGGCGCAGGAATTGAGCATGCACAAAAGGGCGCTCAGGCCCCCAAAGCTGGCCCCATAGCCCACGCTGGTAGGCACGGCGATCACGGGGCAGTCCACCAGCCCCCCGATGACGCTGGCCAGGGCCCCCTCCATACCCGCTACCGCTACCACGGCCCGGGCCCCCATAAGGGCCTCTCCCTGGGCCAGGAGCCGGTGGAGGCCTGCCACGCCCACATCATACAGCCGGGTGACCCGGCTGCCCAGCACCTGGGCCGTCCGGGCGGCTTCTTCGGCTACGGGCAGGTCGCTGGTACCGCCGGAGGCCACCACCACGCTGCCTATCTCCGGCCTGCCCTGCCGGGGGGCGGCCACGCCCGTGCGGGATACCGGGTCATAATCCAGGGGCAGCGCCTCCTGGAGGGCTGCCGCCTTTTCCTCATCCAGCCGGGTTATGAGAATATCCCGAGCCCCGGCCCTATACAGGGCGGCGGCGATGCCCTGGATCTGGGCAGGGGTTTTCCCTTCGCCGTAAATCACTTCCCCCGCCCCCTGGCGGATGGCCCGGTGATGATCTACCTTAGCATAGCCAAGGTCTTCAAAGGGCTGCAAGCGGAGGGCCTCCATGGCCTCCTGGGCACGGATCTCGCCCCGCTCCAGCCGCAGAAGCAATTCCATCAATGCGCTCTGTTCCAAGCATAGCCTCCCTGCTGTAATTTTACACGCCCGCCGGCAAGGCCCGCATTTCCCAATCCGGCCCGCCTATCCCGGCAAAAATCCAGTTTCATCCTACCATGGGCATGGGTTTCTGTCAATTTTATGGGAAATGGCGCTCCATGCATTATTTTTATAGAGAAATATCGATGGAGCCCATATCTATCGGCCCCGGGTCTATGCTATAATCAGAATAAAGGTATGAATTGAAAATTTAAAAGCAGGGAAGCAAGCAGGCGAAAAGCCCCTGCGGCCGTGCTTTGTCCGGGGAGGGAAAGAGAAATGTACAGAATCGCCATCATTACCGCCAGCGATAAGGGCGCAAAGGGAGAGCGGGCGGATAAGAGCGGCCCGGTCATCCGGGAAATGTGCCAGGGCTTTGGGGAGGTAAGCTCCTATGCCATCCTGGCGGATGAGCGGGAAGAGATTGCCCAGGCTTTGCGGAAGATCTGCGATGAAGACCTGGCAGACGTGGTGTTTACCACGGGCGGCACCGGTTTTTCCCCCCGGGATGTAACTCCCGAGGCGACCATGGACGTGGTGGAGCGGCCTACCCCGGGCATCCCGGAGGCTATGCGGGCCCGAAGCTTACAGGTAACCGACCGGGCCATGCTGACCCGGGCTGCCGCCGGCATCCGCAAGGGGACCCTGATCGTCATCCTCCCCGGCAGCCCCAAGGCCGTTCGGGAGTGCTTGGAGGTTATCCTGCCCCCCTTGGGCCACGGCATCGACATTCTGCGGGGCCGGGCTGGGGAGTGCGCCCGCCAGGGATAAAAAGCCGGCAGGGCCATAGCGCCCGCCTGCCCAAAGGCCTATGAAGGAAGCATATACAAAATGGAAAAACTGACGCATATCGATGAAAAAGGCCAGGCCCGCATGGTGGACGTGGGGGCCAAGGCCGATACCAAGCGCCTGGCCCGGGCCCAGGCCATCCTCACCATGCGGCCCGAGACCCTGGCCATGATCACCGCGGGGGATATGCCCAAAGGGGATGTATTCGCCTGCGCCCGCATCGCCGGGATCATGGGGGCGAAGCGGACCCACGAGCTCATCCCCATGTGCCACCCCCTGCCCCTGGATTCCGTCCGGGTAGAGCTTTCTCCTCTGGGGAAAAACCAGGTACGCATCCAATCGGAAGTCCGCTGCACCTACCATACGGGGGTGGAGATGGAGGCGCTGACAGCCTGTTCCATCGCCGCCCTGACGGTATATGATATGTGCAAGGCCGTGGACCGGGGCATGATTATCGGCCCCATTCTGCTGCTGGAAAAGAGCGGGGGAAAGAGTGGCCATTTCCTCCGGGAGGAGGCCCAGCCATGACCGACGAATACGGCCGGAATATTACCTACCTACGCCTTTCGGTGACGGATCTATGCAACCTGCGCTGCCTTTACTGTATGCCGGAGAAGGGCATACCGCAGCTATCCCATGAAAAGATCCTGCGGGTGGAGGAATGCGTGGAAATCGCCCGGGCAGCCATCGCCTTGGGTATCCATAAAATCCGCATCACTGGCGGCGAGCCCCTGATCCGCCGGGGTATATTGGATATTTGCAGGGGCATCGGCCGCCTGCCCGGCCTGGAGGAGCTTTGCCTTACCACCAACGGCCTTGCCCTGGCGGATAAATGCCAGGCCCTGCGGGAGGCAGGGGTTACCCGGCTGAATATCAGCCTGGATACCCTGAACCCAGAAAAATACCGCCGCATTACCCGCAGGGGGAGGCTGGAGGATGCCCTTGCGGGCATCGAAACGGCGGAGAAGGCCGGCTTCCCCATTAAGATCAACGCCGTTCTCATGGGGGGGATCAACGACGATGAAATTATGGACCTTATCGGCCTGACTGCGGATAAACCTTACGAGGTCCGCTTTATCGAGCTGATGCCCATCGGCGAATGCCTGCACTGGCCCCAAGAGCGCTTCCTGCCGGCAGAAACCATATTAAAGGCCTGCCCGGGCCTGATCCCCTGCGACGCCCGGGGGGTGGCGGAGCGCTACAGGCTGCCGGGTTACAGGGGTACCGTGGGCCTGATCCGTCCCATGAGCCACCGCTTCTGCGGCGACTGCAACCGCATTCGGGTTACGGCGGACGGCATGCTCAAGCCCTGCCTCCATTCCCGGCAGGAGGTAAACCTGCGGGGGCTACAAGGGAAGGAGCTTGTGGCGGCCATGCGGGCAGGCATTCTGCAAAAGCCCCTGCGGCACCATATGGAAGAGGGCGGTAGCGACGCCCAGAGAACCATGAACCGGATCGGAGGATAACAATGGCAAAGGTTATTGCGGTAAACATCAGCGAGCATAAAGGCACCTTCAAGCACCCTGTGGATGCCGTTCACGTAAAAATAGACCATGGCATAGAGGGGGATGCCCACGCCGGCAACTGGCACCGGCAGATCAGCCTCCTGGCCCAGGAAAGCGTGGATAAGATGAAGGCCCTGGGGGTGCAGGATCTGACCCCCGGCAAATTTGCCGAGAACATCACCACAGAGGGCATCGAACTCCATACCCTGCCCGTAGGAGCCCGCCTGGAGATCGGGGACTGCCTGGCGGAGGTGACCCAGATCGGCAAGGAGTGCCACCAGCACTGCCAGATATACAAGCAGGTAGGCATGTGCATCATGCCTACAGAGGGGATCTTCGTCAAGGTGCTCAAAGAGGGGGATATCCGCCCCGGGGACCCCATCCGGATATTGCCCACGGCCTGAGGCCGCCCATTCGGGCCCCAAAATATTCCACAGGAGCGAAGGCAGCGGCTTTCGCTCTTTTCCATGGGCCTGGTTGCGGCTCCGGGCAGGCAGCAGCCAATTTCAAAAATAAAGAAGACCCGCAGGGATGCGGGACGGGAGGCGAATGCGCTTTATGAAGGGAAATATGGAGGAAAATATGCAGAGAAGCTTAAAGGGAAAAGACCTATTGGCGCTCCGGGCCCTGCGCCAGGCCCTGCATGCCCACCCTGGCCTTTCGGGGGAGGAAGGGGCAGCGCGGGAGATCCTCACCAAGTTTTTAAAGGAAAATACCTCGCTGGAGGTTTTTGCCCTGGCGGGAAGCCTGGTAGCCATCCACCGGGAGCCGGAGGAAGGGGCCCTGGCCTTCCGGGGGGATATGGACGCCATCCCCGGCCCCCAGGGCCCCTTCCACGGCTGCGGCCACGATGGCCACAGCGCCCTGCTGGTGGGGCTGGCCCTGCTGCTGGAAGGGAAGAAGCTGGGGAAGACCATCCTCCTGCTTTTTCAGAGCGGGGAGGAGACGGGCCAGGGGGCCCTGCCCCTGCGGGATGCCCTGCTGGAGCGGGAGCGGGTGGATGCCTTCCTGGGTTTCCATAACCTGCCGGGCTACCCGGCGGGGCAGGTGCTGCTGCGGCCCGG
>CALVLF010000045.1 GCA_944336625.1 uncultured Clostridia bacterium | reverse complement strand
GGAGAGGAGGAGCAAGGGAGCGACGCGACGGCGGCTTTTTCGCCTATAGCTAAAAAGCCGCCGGAGTAAAGCGGACTTTGCGACGACGAGGCCCTAGCGGGGAGCGAAAGCTGAAGGTTGCTGCCTTTTGCAAAGGCAATTCCTCAAGCTTTCAACGTAACTGCTTTTCCCATACTAATTTTCCTATTTCTGAAAAAAGCAGGAAAACATAAGCCGCTATTTTATGAAGGGGAAACCCCGGGCGCCCGCCGTAGCAGCCGAACCCAATAAAAAAACAAGCCCCTTACGGGGCCTGCCTTTCTGAAAAAACCACACTTGCAAATGGTTTTTCAAAAGGGACGTGCTAAATAGTATGGGCGAATGTGATTAAGGATCGGCCCGGCGCTTGCGCGCCGGACCGGGATTGTGGTTTTAATTACGCACGGACCTTCTTCACGGCCACGGCAGCGGCAACTACGGCTACCATGATCATGGCGAAACCAATCACGCTGGCATTGTCACCGGTCTTGGGGATGGAGACGATGGGGTCCAGGATGATGGGGGTGCTGTTGGCAGCCCAGGTAGCGGAATCGCTCTGGCTGTAGGTGAAGCCGAAAGCAACCCGAAGGTTATCATCGGTCATGTACATTTCCTTGTTCTGGATAGCCGTGTAGATGCTGTCCGCATCGCCATTGTTCAGCCACTGATACAGCTCAGTGATAGCCTGAGGAGTACCCTTAGGACCAGCTTCAACGCTAGTTACCAGCCCATCACTATTGCGGTAGAAGGTAGCAATCCGATTTTCACCAGCAGCGGAAGCCGGATTAGAAGCCTCATAGAAATGAATAGGACCATTTTCCGTGATATAGATATCGTAGCTACCAGCATTGAAAACAGTGTTGAAAGGCCGATCAGCAGTGACCTTGGCTTCTACCTTAGCGGTATCGGTGTCCAGGCAGTTGGTGGCGATAACAGGAGTACGGCCATTGTAGGCATCGATAGTCCGGAAATCGTAAGAGCCATTTGCCTTACCAAAGTAGTATACACCATTCTCCAGACCTACGAGGGTGCCAGAGGTGAAGTTGGTCATGCCCTGAAGAGCAGTGAAGTTAACCTTTATCTGAGCAACCTTCTCGATAGCCTCATCAGGATTGTTGACGGTCAGTTTGATGGTGAAGTAAACATCCGCACCATTGACGGCGGTGGCTGCATCGTCAGCGGTGAAGGAAGAGGAACCCAGAGCGCCGGTGGAGCGGGTGAACTTCATAACATCGATGGAGTAACCAAAGTTGTCAGCAGTGGTGCTGCTGGCGGGCTTAGACCAATTAAAGGCGCTGGCTACGGAAGCCACGGCCAGAACCATTGCTACCGCCAGAGCGATAGAAAGAATCTTCTTCATAGTTGTTTTTCCCTTTCAGAAATATTTGTGTTCGCAAGTGATTACCCACACGCTTTAGCACAAGTCAATAATATTACGAATTATTACGAAATTCAACGTGCTATTGTAATAAATACGTAATATATACTGCTCTTCATGCCAAGAAAGAGAAAATAGCTGCTATTTTATTATTTTTGTAGATAAAAGTTCTCTGCAAAATTGGTAATTTCTGGACTTGCTAGTTACATTTTGTCGAATATCTGGTATGATGAAAAACAACCCCTCCTGCGGCTTGCAAAAAGCCGCGCCCCAATGCTTTTCCATCGGGGCGCGGCAGGGAAAAGGGAGCCTAGCCTTCTCCCAGGCTGGGGGTAAGCTCCGCCAGCTCTGCAGGCGGCTGGGCACAACCTTCCTTAATATAACGCTGCAACAAGGCGCCCATAGCCCCGGTAAGAAATGCGGCGGCATAGGTACGCTCCGGCTCCTGCTGAATAGAGGGGGGCAGAAAAGCCTGTATGTGGCCCTGGCAGCGGCCGGTTATCTTTTCCAGAAAATCCGGGTCTCCCTGATAATTTACGATTACATCCAGCAGCAGCTGATGCTCTGCCACCAGCCCGTAAAAGCTGCATAAAAAGGCTTTGCGTTCCTGGGCGGCCCGCTCCGGCGGATATTCTTCAAATAGACCATCCAATCGAATCATAAAGGCGTTTTCCGCCTGTTCTAAAATATCTAATACATCCCGATAATGCAAATAGGGGGTCGTGCGGCAAATATCTGCTGCACGGCATAGTTCCCGCATGCTGATGGCGCGCAAAGGCTTGCTTTTCATCAGCTCTAATAAGTTTACCTCTAATGCATGCCGGGTACGGCGAACGCGGCGATCCAGCTGCTCACCGGGGTCCGGTGCTTGTTTTCTTCTTTCCATTTATAGGTCTCCTACACGCGGCGCATTAATTTCGAAACATGAACTATTTAGTCTGATTGCACATATAAGTCATTATAACACGGTCCAGTTGCACATACAATACAATAAAACAGGGGAAGGGGAGAACAGGATGATCGATTATGCCGCCCTAGGCCGGCATATACGAGCAAAACGGCTGGCGATGGGATTATCCCAGGAAAAGCTGGCGGAGCTTTCAGAGGTCGGCGTAACGCACATAAGCCATATCGAAACGGGGAACACCATACCAAGTCTAAAAACTTTTCTTGCAATCGCAAATGCCCTGGATGTAACCACAGATGCCTTATTATGTGACAGTTTGGATAATGCAAGACAAATTTTTATAGAAAATCTGGACGATGCCTTGGCCGATTGCACCGAGGAAGAAGTGCGCATCATTACGGATACGGCCCTTGCCCTGAAGGCTTCCCTTCGCGCCCGCAAAAAACGCAGCAGGGGTTGAGACATCCCCTGCAGCTGGTGTATAATAATATCGTAACTTGTACTGTATGTGCATTTTCTGCAATTTCGATGGAAAGGATAAAGCAAATGGCAAACCCCGACCCCCTGGATCAATTCGAAAACACGGAGCTCCTCTGGAAAGACCGCAAGCGCATTCTGGGCATGCCTATCAGCTTCACCGCCTACCGGGTAGACCGGGATAGGCTCATCTGCAAAAAGGGTTTTTTTAAAACGATTGTAGACGAGCTGCTTTTATACCGGGTGCTGGATATCAAGTCCAG
Organism: uncultured Clostridia bacterium; assembly: GCA_944336625.1. Classification (GTDB taxonomy): domain Bacteria; phylum Bacillota; class Clostridia; order Christensenellales; family CAG-138; genus Pelethousia. The sequence continues at coordinate 8,299 of CALVLF010000045.1, read as the reverse complement.
CCGCACCCTATGGCAGAAGCTCTTCGGCGTGGGCACCGTAACCCTCTATTCTGCCGATCAGACCCACGGCACCCTGGAGCTTGTGAATATCAAGCGGCCGGATAAGGTGCGGGCCTTCCTAAGCAAGCTGGTGGAATATGAGCGCACCGCCAAAGGCCTGGCCGGCCGGGAAATTTATGGCACGGGCGTTCCCTCTGCGGCTTCTTCTGCGGATGGCCCCGGGGGCCCGCCGCCCTTTGCCGATCTGGATGGGGATGGCATTCCGGATTGAGCGCAGGCAAAGAAAAAAGCGGCCCCAGGCCGCTTTTTGCTATATTGCAGAGGAAATCCCGGCAAAAGGGCCGGGAAAAGGCTGTTATTTTATGCGCCGGGCCATAACGGCCAGATAGGAATCATCATATTCATAGGTGCAGGTAGATAGGGTCAGCACCTGGTCGCTGGGTCGGATGGTAATATCCGGGTCCACATTGGAAGGCTTCACCGTCTTGGCATATTCGATGGCTTGGTTGATATAGTCCGCAAACTGCTGGTCATCCGTGAAGGCCGTGGCGATATGGTAGATGGTGTTGGGCATGATCACATAGGCGCTGAAAATCTCCCACTGGGTTTCCACTCCATCCCAAAGCAGATTAATGATCCGGTGCTCATCAAAGAAGGATTTCTGCTTATAATTCATCAGGTCGTGGAACATGGTGCCGTTTTTCATGTTATGCCCATAAAGGATAATGTGCTTCTGCTGGGCCGGGTCCGCATTGCGAAAGTCCATGAAGATAGCCCCATAGGCGCTATCTCGCTTTTCTACATCGTGGCTCAGGTAATAGTCGTTATCTACCGTGCGCACAACGGGATAGTCAATGATGGTTCCGTCGATGGTGATCCAGCCGATCACGTCATCATTGAGGGCCTTTACTTCATCGTAGGAATCGTGCATGGGCAGCACATCATTCGGGCCGGCGAAGCCGTTGAGCTCATCCGGGGAATAGCCTGTGGAATCCTCGCTACTCTCTGGCGTGCTCTCTGGCGTAACGGTCACAATGGCGGGCGTAGGCGAAGGGGAAGCTGCAGGCTCGGACGTTGGCGATGGAGTGGGCGATGGCTGAATGGCCACAGTAGGGGCCGGGGCGCCACAGGCGCCTAAAAGCAGGGCTGCCAGAAGAAGCGGCAAAATTTTTATAAAATGCTTCCCACGGGAAACAAGCATGGGCAAGCCTCCTTTTTGTAAGATTTGTCAGCCAGACAAAGGGAATATACATCCTGTATATTATAACAAATAGCTCCGCATACATGCAAGGGCAGGCCAGAGGGCGCAGCTGCCTCCGCTAGGAGCGCTCCTTTTTTAATAAAATATTCAAAAATATGACACTGTGCTCTTGTGAACCTTGTGCTAAAATGATAGAATAACTTGATATGTTATGAAACTAGCGTATAATGCTGTAGATAGGCCCCCGTGGGCTTTGGAGGAATAATAATGGGTTTGTTTGATTTCAGCGATGTGGGAATCGATCTTGGCACAGCCAGTGTTTTAGTATATGTACGGGGCAAGGGTATCGTCCTTCGGGAGCCCTCGGTTGTGGCGGTGGAAAAGATTACCGGCAAAATCCTGGCCATTGGCGAGGATGCCCGGCGGATGCTGGGCCGTACGCCGGGGAACATCCTCGCCATGCGTCCCCTTCGCGATGGTGTCATTTCCAATTACGATATTACCGAACGCCTTTTAAACCACTTCCTGCGCAAGGTAGTGGGCCGGCGTATCTTCTTCAAGCCCCGGGTGGTGGTTTGCGTCCCCAGTGGCGTAACGGAGGTGGAAAAGCGCTCCGTTATCGACGCTACGGAGGAGGCCGGCGCCCGGCATACCTACCTGATCGAGGAGCCCATCGCGGCGGCCATCGGCGCAGGGATCGACATTGCCCAGCCCCGGGGAGCCATGATCCTGGATATCGGCGGCGGCACCAGCGACGTTGCCATCCTTTCCTTGGGCGGGGCAGTTCTTTCGGACTCCATTAAAATCGCCGGGGATAAATTCGACGATTCTATCGTCCGCTATATGCGCAAAAAGCACAACCTGCTCATCGGCGAGCGGACCGCAGAGGAGATGAAAATCCGTATTGGCTCTGCTTATCCCCGCAAGGAGCAGATTTTCATCGACGTAAAGGGCCGTAACCTGATCTCTGGCCTGCCCCAGGCCCTGGTGGTAGGCTCCAATGAGATGATCGACGCCCTGGAGGAGCCCCTTCAGAGCATCCTGGAAAGCGTCCGGAACCTGTTCGAGCGCACGCCGCCGGAGCTGGCCAGCGATATTACCGAAAGCGGCATTTGCCTCACCGGGGGCGGCGCCCTGCTTTACGGCATGGATAAGTTCATCTTCGAGCATACCAAGGTGCCCTGCTATGTGGCGGAGGATCCTATCTCCTGCGTGGCCATCGGCACCGGCAAAGCCCTGGATAGCCTGGATGCCTTCTCCAGCAATGCGGTCTATGACTATAAGCGGGGCGAATATTTCGATATCCAGCAATGATGGGGAGCCCAATGCTCCCTTTGTAAAAAGTGGCCCTGTTGCCACTTTTTTATTGCATCCTAAAAGGGGAGGATTTTCCACATGACACAAATACATTTTGGCTGCATCGGCTGCGGGAATATGGGCGGGGCTCTGGCCCGGGCCCTCTGCGCCGGGGTGGATCCGGCTATGGTTCTGCTCAGCGATAGGGATCCGGCCCGGGTAGAGGCCCTGCGGGCAGAGCTGGGCTGCCGAGCTGGCGATAATCAGGAGATCGCGGCTACCTGCCAGTATATTTTCCTGGGCGTAAAGCCCCATCTCATGGCGGATATGCTCCGGGAGATCCAGCCTACCCTGGCTGCCCGAAAGGACCGCTTCATTCTGGTGAGCATGGCGGCCGGCCTTAGCATGGAACAGATCCGGGCAATGGCCGGGGGAGATTATCCCATCATCCGCATCATGCCCAATACGGCGGCCATCGTAGGGGAAAGCATGACCCTGTGGTGCTCGAAGGACGTGGAAAAAGCGGAGAGCGAAGCCTTCCTGCGGGCCCTTTCCAGCGCCGGAGCCTTTGACGAGGTGGAGGAATCCATTCTGTCCGCCGGGGGTTGCGTAAGCAGCTGCGGCCCGGCCTTCGCCTATCTTTTCTTGGAGGCTCTGGCCGATGGGGGCGTGGCCTGTGGCGTGCCCCGGCAGAAAGCCCGCCTGTATGCCGCCCAGTGCCTGCTGGGGGCGGCAAAAATGGCCCTGGAAAGCGGCCAGCATACAGCGGAGCTCAAGGACGGGGTATGCAGCCCTGGAGGCACTACGATCGAGGGCGTTCAGGCACTGGAAGAAGGGGGCTTCCGGGCGGCTGTGATGCGGGCCGTACGGGCAGCTTATACAAAAAACAGCATCGTGGGAAAATAAAACCCGGGAGAGAATATGCGCATCGTTGTAAAAGTTGGCACCTCCACCCTGGCCCATAAAACGGGCCGTATGAACATCCGCCATGTAGAAAGCCTGGTAAAGACTCTGAGCGACCTGAAAAACGCTGGCCATGAGATAATCCTGGTCAGCTCCGGCGCCATCGGCATGGGGGTGGGAAAGCTCCTGCTGCCCAGGCGGCCGGAGGATGTGCCCACCAAGCAGGCTGCTGCTGCCGTGGGGCAGTGCGAGCTTATGTATACCTATGATAAGCTCTTTTCCGACTATAATCATACCGTCGCCCAGATCCTTCTCACCGCTGCTGACGTGCAGGATGAAAAGCGGCGGACCCATTTTGAAAATACCATCTTCCGCCTGTTGGAATTGGGGGCGCTGCCCATCATCAACGAGAATGATACCGTGGCTACGGAGGAGCTGGTGATTGGAGATAACGATACCCTGGGCGCCATCGTGGCTGTGGCGGCAAAGGCGGATCTGCTCATCCTCCTGACGGATATCGACGGCCTGTATACGGCAGATCCCCGGGTGGATCCTGGGGCCAAGCATATTCCCCGGGTGGAGCGGCTCACGCCGGAGATCCTGACCCTGGGCGGCGGAAAAGGAAGCGGCCTGGGCACGGGGGGCATGGCCACCAAGCTGACGGCGGCCCAGAAAGCTATGGAGGCGGGCCTGGATATGATCATCTGTAATGGCGAGGACCCAGCTGTGCTTTACCGGATTATGGAAAATGAACCAGTGGGCACCTATTTTGTAGGAAGGAGAGAACAGGCATGACTACCCAGGAGATTCTTACCCGGGCAGCGGGAGCCCGGCGCCTGCTGGCAGCAGCGGGGGAAGAAGAGAAAAACCGAGCCTTAAAAGCTATGGCCCAGGCCCTTCTGGCGGCCAAAGGCCCCATCCTGGCAGCAAATGCCCAGGATCTGGACCGGGCCCGGGGAAGCATCAGCGAGGTGATGCTGGACCGACTGGCCCTTACGGAAAAGCGCATCGAAGCCATGGCAGAGGGCTTGGAGCAGGTGGCCCTGCTGCCGGATCCGGCGGGCCGGGTACTGGAGCGTACGGAGCGGCCAAATGGCCTTGTTATTGAGAAGGTCAGCGTGCCCATGGGGACGGTGGCCATCATCTATGAGAGCCGTCCCAATGTTACGGCGGATGCCGCCGCCCTTTGCATCAAAAGCGGGAATGTCTGCGTCCTCCGCGGGGGCAAGGAGGCTTATGGCAGCAACCGGGCCATCGTAGACGCCCTGGAGCAGGGGCTGGAAGCGGCAGGCCTGCCCCGGGCGGCCGTAAGCCTTGTGGAGGATACCACCCGGGCTTCCGCCAAGGAGCTCATGAGTGCCAATGGCCTTGTGGACCTGCTCATTCCCCGGGGCGGGGCGGGGCTGATTCGGGCCTGCGTGGAAGAGGCTACGGTTCCCTGCATCCAAACGGGGACGGGCATCTGCCATATTTATGTAGATGAGGCAGCGAACCAGGAAATGGCCCTGCGTATCCTGGAAAACGCCAAAACCAGCCGGCCCTCCGTATGCAACGCGGCAGAGGTCTGCCTGGTACATCAGGCTGCGGCGGAAAAATTCCTGCCCGCCCTGTATGGGCAGCTGGTATCCGCCAGGCAGGCGGCGGGAAAGCAGCCCGTTGAACTGCGGCTTTGCCCAAGGGCCCTGGGATATATCCCTGGTACGCCGGCAGGCCCTGCAGATTTCGATACGGAGTTTTTGGATTATATCCTGGCCGTCAAGGTGGTAGATAGCCTGGAGGAGGCTATGGGCCATATTGCTGCCCATTCCACCGGCCATAGCGACGCCATCATAACGGAGGATGAAACGGCTGCCGCCCGCTTCCTTCAGGGGGTAGACAGCGCCGCCGTCTATGTAAATGCATCTACGCGCTTTACAGACGGGGGTGAATTCGGCCTGGGCTGCGAAATGGGCATTTCCACGCAAAAGCTCCATGCAAGGGGGCCCATGGGCCTTCGGGAGCTTTGCAGCTATAAGTATATCATCCGGGGCAACGGGCAGATCCGTTGAGGACGGAAGCTACCATCCTGCTGGATCTGCATGGCATGAACCAGTATCAGGCCCGCGTCGCCTTAAACGGGGCACTGCGGCGGCGGGGTGGAGCCTACCGGCTGCGGGTCATTCACGGCTATGGCCATAATACCCGGCTGCGGGATATGGTCTGGGCAGAATATGGAGCCCATCCAGCCGTCCTTCGGCTGGAGGCGGGCCCCAACCCCGGGCAGACGGATTTGATCCTGCGGGAGCTATAAGGAGCGCACTATGACCATACGGCATGCCACCATGGACGATATGGACCGGATCCTGCAGATCATCGAGATCGGCCGGGCATACATGGTATCCAAGGGGAATCCGGGCCAGTGGAAGGGCGAGTATCCCGGCCAGCCCCAGTTTTCCCGGGATATCCAGGCCGGGGAATGCTATGTGCTGGAGGAGGATGGCATCGTCCATGCCGTATTTGTTCTGGCGATGGGGGAAGACCCGGAGTATCAACAGCTGGATGAAGGGGCCTGGTGCAATGATCTGCCCTATGGAACCATTCACCGCCTTTGTAGCGACGGAACCCAGAAGGGTGTTTTCAGCCAGGTACTGGCCTTTTGTAGAGAACGGATTCCCAATCTGCGGGCGGATACGAACGTAAATAATACGGTTATGCAGCATCTTCTGGAAAAGCATGGATTTTGCCGCTGCGGAAGCATGCATTTAAAAAACGGGAATGTTTCTTTCGCTTACCACCTCCCTTGGCCGGAGCAGCCGGAATAAGGCAACGAAAGGGATGGCCTGCAAAAGGCGGGCCATCCCTCTGATTATTTATATGCTATAAGAAAAGCAACAGGCTGAAAGCCATAACCGCCATGCCGGAGATGAGCCCATAAAGGGAAAGATGATGCTCACCATATTCCCGGGCGGCGGGCAGCAGCTCATCGAAGGAAATGAATACCATAATGCCTGCTACGCCACCATATAGAATTCCCATAACCGTGCCATTCAGGATGGGCTGCAGCACCAGCCAGCCCAAAAGGGCGCCGAAAGGTTCTGCCAGGCCTGAAAGGAAGGAATAGCAGAAGGCCTTCTTCCGGGAGCCTGTAGCCTGATAAATGGGCACGGAGACGGCAATTCCCTCTGGGATATTATGGATGGCGATAGCTACTACGATGGGAATGGCTACGCTAGGGGCCTGCAAGGCAGAGATAAAGGCCGCCAGGCCCTCCGGAAAGTTATGAACGGCAATGGAAAGGGCGGTGATCAGCCCCATGCGCATGAGCCGGCTGGGCTGGGGCATGGAGGGATCTGCTTGCTCCATGGATTTGACCTCGTGGGGGTTTTCTGCAGCCGGAATGCATTTATCGATAATGGCGATCACCAGCATGCCGCCGAAAAAAGCCGCGGCAGCGGCCCAGCCGCCCAGCCGAGGCCCCAGCTGGGCGGCTAGCGCCTCCAAGGACTCCGGATAAAGCTCGATGAGGGATACGTAGATCATCACCCCGGCGGAAAAGCCTAGAGAGACAGAAAGAAACTTCCGGTTCGTATGGCGGCAGATAAAGGCGATACAGCTTCCAATTCCCGTACTTAGGCCTGCCAGAAGGGTTAGAAGAAAAGCCATGGGGACATTGCTGTGCATAAAGACCTCCCAAACAATAAGTTAGTTGCAACTAACTTTATGCAAGTCTACCACGTCACCACCGGGTTGTCAATGGCGCTATATCTATAAGTTAAAACAAAGCCCAAGAAAGAGAACGACGCCCTATATTAAACTATAATAAGGCCGCAAAGCGGAACCCGCCTGCGGAAAAGCTCGATTTTCCTTCATCTTTCCTGGGCGGCATTATAGGCCTTGCGCACCGCCTTTGCCAACTGATCCGCACAGGAAGTGGGCCGCCAGCCGCAGGTATTCCCTAGAAGTTTTTTCTCGATTTCCGAGACGGTGGCCCCTTCCAACAGCTTGGAGATGGCTTTTAGATTTCCATTACAGCCTCCGAGGAATTTAATGTTTCGTACCACATTGCCATCCAGGTCAAAGCTGATCTTCTTGGCGCAAGTGTTCTGGGTCCAATAGTCATAATGCATAGAAAATTCCTCCATTTTGCCGGGAAGACCGCAGCCCGCTAGCCCTGAAAATCGAAAAGTAGCGCCTTTGGAGCTGAAGCGTCCCAATAAAAACAGGTATCCGCTTGGGATGCAGATCAAACGAATACCGTCTAGCACAATTATGCAACGGAACATAGCCCTTGCACGCAGGGATGCTTTGCAGGTTCCCGGCCGTGCTGCTCCAAATTATAGCGGCTTTTATAATAAAAATCAATGCTTCTCAGCCCGGTACGGCCCGAAGAAAGCGCCTGCTGCTTCTCCGAGAACAAAGCTGCAAGACCGCTTCCGGCGGCACTTGTTTCCTGGAAATCTAAATGAAAGAAGCCTCCGCCTAATGGCAGAGGCTTGATTATAAAACGGAAAATTGTAAGGCTGGCCTGCCGGCGAAGCGGGGGCTATTTATCAAAAACGCAGATGGCCTTCGAGTCCCGCGCCACGAACTGCCCAGTACCCGGGGCGGCCAAGCATTCGCCCTGGTGGATGATGGGCTTGCCAGCCAGGAATACCGTCTCCGCAAAGCCGCTGAGGGTTTGCCCATCAAAAGGATTCCAGTCCACCGGGCTATGGAGCACGGCCGCAGAGATGACCTTTTCCGCCTGTGGGTCGAAAATTACCAGGTCTCCATCACTTCCAGGGGCTAGGGTACCCTTTCTAGGATACATGCCAAAGGCACGGGCCGGGTTGGTGCTCAGCAGCTCCACCATCTTGGGTAGGGAGATTCGGCCCGCCTTTACACCATAGGTATAAAGGGCGGGCAGCCGGGTTTCCATGC
>CALVLF010000044.1 GCA_944336625.1 uncultured Clostridia bacterium | reverse complement strand
GATCCTGCGGGCACCGAGGTCACGACAGACATCCTTTTCTTCTTCTGCATACGCAAGGGGGGTGACTCTTTTCCGAAATTTAGACATAATAAAATCCATAGTGGCATTTCCCTGCGCCTGCAGGGATGATCCTGGAGTATTGTTAAGTGTGATGATTGCCGCTGTTTTTTCCCCGCATTTGCGGGGGTGATCCCTGGAACCGATTGCGAAAATGGGGAGGCATTCCTTTTAACAGTACTTTAGGCGCAAAAAAGGCATTCTTTTGACCAAAAGAATGCCCTTCTTTATGAATAACGGCACGATGCATTATGGAAATGCAAGCGCGCGGCACAAGCAAGAACTAAGTAGCAAAAAAGTATGTTGTCCCAATCCAAGACGGGCAAACGGGCGGCGATGAAGGTTATAACTTCATGGTTAATATGATAGCTTGAAAATATTCCGATTTCTCATATTTGATAGATTGGCCAATTTATATCCCTGCTCACTCCAACTGCTGCCGAAGCTCCTGGATGAATAGCCGCACGGCCGGCGAGAGGACTTGGTATTTTTTCCAGATCAGCGTTCCGCGGGATTGAACGGATGCTTCCAGAGGGCGGAAGGTTAGAGGGCTGTCGCCTGTCGTATTAATCAGCCCGTCAAAGCCAATGGCATAGCCCACGCCATCCTCTACGAGCAGGGAGGCATTATAGATCAGATTATAGGTGGCTACCACATTGCAGCGGATTTCCTCCTTACCAGCGAAAATCCGGCCATTGGACGCCCGGGAAAGAATCAGAGGTATGCTTTCCAGCGCCTGTAAGGGGATGGTTTCCATCTGGGCAAAGGGGCTATCCTTTCGCATCAGCAGGCCAAAATGCTCCGATTCCGGCAATTCAATAGAGTGATACAGGCCTTGGTCAAAGGGACTGAAGATCAGCGCAAAGTCCAGCAGGCCGTTATCCAGCTGCTCAAGCAGGTCTTGCGTATCGCCGCTGTTGATTAAAAAGCGTATATCTGGATGGGCTTCATGAAGCTTCCCAGCGGCCCGGGAAATATAGTGAAAAACATGGGATTCTCCGGCGCCAATGCGGATATCTCCGGCGACCTTGTTCCGGACCTGGGAGATTTCCGCCTCCGTCAGCTCCATAAGCCGAAGCATTTCCTCCGCACGACGCCGTAATACCATACCTTCCTCCGTTAAGGTGATCCGCCGCTGCCCCCGCACAAAGAGCGTAACGCCAAGTTCTTCCTCCAGCTCCTTGATTTGCCGGGAAAGAGCTGGCTGGGAAATGTGCAGGGCTTCTGCTGCGGCGGAAATATTTCCCTCCCGGGTGATGGCTAGATAATATTGCATGGTGCGAAAGTCCATCCGGATACCTCCTGTGCTCTACTATGCAATTATAGCATGATTTTCTATAAAATATAAGCATTTGTTAATAGGATGCCCTTAGGATATACTTTGTACAAGAAAACGCCCTGCTTTCCAAGTCTGGTTTTCATACAGAGAAAAACAGATAAGGAAAAGGCAGTTTACCGGAAAGGAATCCAAATGAGAACGTGGAAAGCAATGGCCGCGGTCTGCCTTGCATGGCTATTGATGCTGTGCCTGATCAGTTGCGGTGAAAAGCCGGCTGTCACACCGGGGGAGGGGGCACAATCGGAGCCTGCCAACCTCCAAGGAACGGAGGTTTCCCCAAGCCCGGTACCAACCTTCCAGATGGAGGCAGCGGCAGATGAGACGATAGAGCCTGCGCCGGCCGGGATGATGGAAGGAGGAAGTACCATGGATGCAGCCCTGGGCCTGCGAATCGGGCAAGGACAGGTCTCTGTAGAATGGGAGGAAAACGAAAGCACGGCAGCCTTGCTTGCCCGGGCCTTGGAAGAGCCCATAGAAGTGCCGCTTTCCATGTATGGAGGATTTGAGCAGGTGGGCTCTCTGGGCGAAAGCCTGCCCCGGGCGGATGCGCAGATCACCACCCGACCGGGGGACATCGTGCTGTATTCCGGCAATCAGATCGTGCTGTTTTACGGCAGCAATTCCTGGGCCTATACCCGGCTGGGCAGGATTACGGGGCAGAGCGAGGCGGAACTTACGGACCTGCTGGGGCAGGGAGACGTGACGATCACAATTTTTGCAGAAGAATCGTGAAATTTTCAGGAGGGAATGCTAAAATGAAAGATAAGATGTTGGAGGGAAAAGTGGCTATCATTTCCGGGGCCAGCTATGGCATGGGGTTTACCATGGCGGAGCTGTTTGCCCGGGAAGGGGCCAAGGTCGTTATGACGGCCCGGGGGGCGGATCAGCTCCAGGCCGCCGTGGATCAGCTCCGCGGCCAAGGATATGACGTAGTGGGCCAACAGGCCGATAATAAGCGGCTGGAGGATGTGCAGCGGGTAATGCAAAGGGCCCTGGATACTTACGGAGATCTACCCTTAAGGTCCAAGGGCATACACGGTTTTGGCGGCCTGGGTCACCAGATAGCTTCGTTGCGGCCCCTTGCAATAGGATCCACTATGGCTGCGGGGCCGCGCCTTGCTCTCCGGTGGCCCAGGCCGCCAAAACTCTCTGACCTGAGCAGGCTTGCTTTGCGCCCAGTTCGAGGCGCAGGAGCGATGGACTAGCAGCGCTAATTCGAGCGACTGCAACAAAGAAATGGGCCAAAGCAAGCCTGCTCAGGCGTATATCCCCTTGTCCGTTAAGGGTATCG